>CAZOYV010000041.1:0-5095 GCA_964584075.1 uncultured Rickettsiales bacterium
CGCCAGTCGAGCGCGGCTCGGCACGCGCCAATGTGCGACAGGCTGCTAGCGGCTCGATCTCGGGCTCGATCTCGAATTCGAATGCGGACTCGAACCCGATTCGGAAACGGTGCGAACCGGGCCAGAGGCATGAACCCCGACACTCACTGCAGCCCGCACGACATTCCTCGAGAGCGGGTGATGCCCCCCAACTACAATGATCCGGGGTGGCTCCAGGGGAGGATCGGCGGATGGCGACGGCATGGCATCACTGGCGAGTTGGATCGGTGTGGCTCGTGGCGGGGGGGCTGGTGCTGGCCGGTTGCCCATCGCAGACCAGCGGCGACGACGACGACGACGGCATCGAGGACGACGACACCGGCGGCGGCGACGACGACGCCAGCGGCGAGTGGGAGGTGATCCTCAGCGACGACTTCGAGCGCCCCGATGGCCCCCTCGGGGACGACTACGAGGTGCTGGTCTACCAGGGCAACGAGATCGCCGAGATCCAGGGTGGCGAGGTGATCGCCGACACCGAGTTCTTCGCCGTTCGCTACATCCACCCGGTCCACGACGAGACGATCCGGGTGACCGCCGACCTGCGCTACGAGCTGGCGTTCGAAGGGGTCGAGGAGGTCGAGGTCGCGCTGGTCGCCCGCTGGGCCGAGGACGCCGGCGGGGACTTCCCGAGCTACGGCGCGGGCGTCGATGGCGCCGCAGACGTGTACTCGCTGGGGCGAACCCTGGTCAGCGGGGAGACGGGGGAGTCGGAGGTCGTGGACGGGGGATCGTGGTCGACGGCGGTGGACCCGGGCACGGTGTACCGCGTGGTCCTGACGGTGGACGGGGGAGACGTGACCGGGGATTTCCTCGACACCGGGGCCGGGACCAGCGAGTGGCTCATGCTCGAAGACGCCGAGCCGTTGACCGAGGGCGTGGTCGGCGTCCACGGCCACATCACCGGGGACGTGGTGGTGTACTTCGACGACCTGCTGATCGAGCGATACAGGGAGAGTGGGTGAAGTGGGTGGTCGACACCCGGCCTCGAGCTCGGACTCGATCTCGGGGGACGTCGTCGCCGGGCTCATCTCGTCCTCCTGTCTGCCACAGCGCGGCCCCTGACGGGGCGAGGGCCGCGCTGTGGCAGACAGGAGGACGAGATGAACCATCACTTCAACCACGAAGGGCTCGATTGTTACCAGCTGGCGCTGGTGGTCGCCCGCTGGGCGTACCGGGTTCGGTTTCCGCGGGATGGCCGGGATCTGAGGGATCAGCTGTTGCGGGCGTCACGGTCCGTGGCGCTCGACATCGCGGAGGGCAGCAGTCGTGGGGGCGGGGCCGAGCGGAATCACTACCGGATCGCGCTGGGATCGGCGGGGGAGTGCTGCGCGGTGCTGGACCTGGTGCCGCTGACGGGGGCGGCGAAGCAGCAGGCGAACTTGCGAAGGATCGGGGCGATGCCGAGCAAGCTGTCGCGGTGAGTGGAGCTGGGCCCCGTCGGTGGGACGGGGCCCGATCCGGCTTCATCGTGCGAGTCGCCGCATCATTGCGCCGACATGGAAATCTGGTGGGCTCGACCTCGATTTGGATATGGCTGCTTTCGTCCGGCGCCGACTCCCGCCCGACTTCCACTTTTTGTCGCGATCAGAGCCATTTTCCGGAAGTCGGATGTCCGAGTTCCAGATTCTGGCGCTCGTTGCGCCAAAAAATGGAAGTCGGGTGGGTATCGTCGCATGGGGTTGGGTCGTTGCCGAGGCAACCGGACAACCAGACGTCCGTCATCGAGACGTCGAACGGAAAACGTCGACC
Source organism: uncultured Rickettsiales bacterium (assembly GCA_964584075.1). Classification (GTDB taxonomy): domain Bacteria; phylum Myxococcota_A; class UBA796; order UBA9615; family CAYRNR01; genus CAZOYV01. The sequence continues at coordinate 1,789 of CAZOYV010000041.1, forward strand.
GAGAAACGCCGAACGCTCCCCCTCACGGGATCGCGATCACGTAGCTCTCATCCAGGAACACGTCCGGCCACGGCCCCTCGAACCCGGGGTCGTAGTCGTCGTGGTCCTCGCAGGCGCTGACACCGATCGCCGCGTTGAGCGCCTGCTGGTAGACGCTGCCGAGGTGCAGCTGCAGCCCGTCCAGCGCCCGCGTGCAGTACTGCTGATCGGTGGCCACGATGTGCAGCGTGTCCCCGGGCCGCGCGGTGAACGTCAGCGGCGGGTGGTGGTCCTGGTTGCCGTTCTGGTCCAGCAGGATCGGGGTGCCGTTGCGCTCCACGAGCAGGTCGTCGTCGACGTGGAAGTAGTGGTACGGCGTCGGTCCCCCGGATAGCACGTACTCCAGCTCCTCGTCCTGCTCGTAGACGATCACCTCGATGGCGTCGGTGCCCTGCTCGCCGTCGCCGTCGAAGGCCCGCAGCTCCAGCGTATGGGTCCCGGCGCCGAGCGTCGCGCAGGTCAGCTCGACGCTGCCGTCGGGCTCGGGCGAGCTGCCGCCGAGGTAGCCGTCCAGCGAGCTGTGCCACAGCACCGCCAGGGACTCCGGGGGCTCCTCGAGGTCGGCCACCACGCCGGAGACCACCAGCGGCGTCCCGGCCGGCACCGCGGCGCCGTCCGGGGGATCGACGATCTCGACCAGCGGCGGGGTGTTGCCCTGGGGCGGCTCGCCCGCGGCGACCAGCTCGACGACGAGCTCCTCGCCGTCGGGGTCGTCGGTCGTGATCGCCAGCCGGTCCTGCACTGCCTCGGCGCCGTCGGGGGTGTACGTCACGGTGATGTCCAGCGACAGCCCCGGGTCCAGCGCCAGCGGCGGCTCGTAGCCCGGCGGGAAGATCGCGGTGAACGCGGGGGCGCCGCCCTCGATCGCCGTCGACGCGATCCACAGCGCCCCGGAGCCGGTGCTGCGCAGCGTCACCGTCTGGGACTGGGGCCCCTCGGCCAGCGGGAAGTACAGCAGCGTGGGCTCGACCTCGCCGTGGGGCAGCACGCCGTCGCCGACGAGGAACACCGGGACCGCGCCCTCGTCCTCGTCGTCGCTGGTGACGATCACCGCCCCGGCGTCGCTGCCCTCGTGGGTCGGCGTGTAGCGCACCAGCAGCTCGGCGAACGCCCCGGGGGCGATCTCCCTGGCCGGGTCGTCGAAGTAGAACGCGTCGCTGGTCCCGGGCTGCGCGGCGTAGTCGTCCACGTGCAGGGTCGCGCTGCCGACGTTGAACACCGCCATCGACAGCTCGCGCCACGTCCCGCGCTGCACCGGGCCGAAGTCCAGCGTGCCGGCGCTGAGCTCCAGCTCCGGGACCCCGGACTCCAGCTGCGTGTCGCTGCAGCCGGTGCCGGCTGCCAGCGCCAGGGACACGGCGAGCACGGTCGCGGTGCGGAGCTCGGGGCGCACGTTCCCTCCTGCGGGGAGCTTACCCCACGGGAGACGGCGGTCGCCCGCCGATCCTTCAATCGTCGTCGGGATCGCCGTCGAGCATCAGCTGGGTCAGGCCCTCGGTCGCCGCCTCGAGGCGGTGGTCCAGCCGGGGCTCGGAGAGCACCTGCTGGCGGAGCGCCACGTCCTGGACGAACGCCGCGGCGAGCAGGTCGGCGAGGGCCTCGGGATCGTCCGCCAGCCGCAGTACCGTCTTCAGCGGCCCGGCCAGGTCTGGCTTGGTCAGCAGCAGCGACATCGCCAGCTGCCGGACGCCCTCCACGGCGCGGTCGACGCGGCCGGGATCGGGGGGCCACGCGGTGGGCAGCACCTCGGCGCGGGCCAGCCGGTAGGGGCGGTCGCTGGCCGGCTCCTCCAGGATCCGCACCCGCGCCACCCCCTGCAGCCGGATCAGCGAGCGGCCGTCGGGCAGCGGGTCGTGCTCCACGATCCAGCCCACGCCGGCGACCTCGTGGATCTCGGGCGCGCCCTCGTAGTCCCGCTCGAAGCCCGGCTTGAGCATCGGGATCGCGACCGGCAGGCCGTGCGCCACGGCGTCCTCGACCAGCTTGCGGTAGCGGGGCTCGAAGACGTGCAGCGGCAGCCGCGCGTGGGGGAAGAACACCACGTCGGGCAGCGGGAACAGCGGCAGCCACGCCAGGTGCTCCGCGGTCAGCTCGGGGATCGTCTCGCGCTCGCTCATCGCTCCAGACACAACATCGAGCCACCGCGCGCCGGTTTCAAGCCCCCTGCGGGCTGGACCCGGCGTGGTCCAGCCAGCGGACCAGCCGGGCGTCCTGCAGGCAGGTGGCCGCCGCCAGCAGGTCCTCCTCGCGAACGTCCGGGAGGCGGCGCGAGGCTCGGGGCGAGATGGCGCAGCACGCGGCGAGCTCCTGCCCACCGCGCCATCCCTGATGCCGAGCCAGGGCCAGGAACAGATCGCGAGGAACCCCGCGGCGCCTCACCGCGGCCGGAGGAACGCGACAGGCCGACGCCGCGGCGCGGGCGATGGCGCCCACGGAGGCGACCGGCACCTCCCTGGCGGGCGCTGCCTGCGGTGCGGGGGTGCCCGCGGGGTCCACGTCCCGGTCGCGGGACACGTACCCGTGCCACGAAGCCCGGAAACCCTCCACGCGCCACCCCACCAGCGGGGCGAGCCGGGCCGGGCGAATCCACGGATCGGCCGCGCACCCCATCAGATCGCGGTGGGTGCTCCACGGCCACTCCAGCGGATCGCGGACGAGGTGTCGCCGGCAGGGGTTGAGCGCGGCGTAGCGCAGATCTCGCCGGAGCTTGCCCGTGTTCGGGAGCACCTTCGGGGGAGGGATGGGCTCCCAGACCGGCCCCCGCGACCAGGCGAACCCGCCCAGCGCGTGGGCCAGCCGCAGGACGGCGGCGCGGGGATCGGCGGCGAGCAGGATGACGTGGACGTGGTCGGGCATCACCGTCACGGCGAGGGCGTCGGGGAACGCCGCGCGGAGGAGCCTCCACAGGCGCGCCGCGAGGTGCTGTTCCCAGAGGGTCGGGCCCCCGCGACGGACGTGCGCGACGAGATGGATGAACGACATCGGCTGGCCTCCCGGGTGGGGGCGGCAGCAACTTCCATGCCAGCTGGGCCGAGTCCCGGGAACGCGACGTCGGCCGGGACCCATCCCGGATCGCTCCGTCCGACTCCCGACCGAGATCCGGACGCGGCGACCGAGAATCGGTCGGCCCTCGAACGCGATCCGGAAGTTCACGCCAGGTCGGGTGGTCCGAGTCCGACCGAACTTCCCGAATCCGGAAGTTCACGCCAGGTCGGGTGGTCCGAGTCCGACCGAACTTCCCGAATCCGGAAGTTCACGCCAGGTCGGG
>CAZOYV010000041.1:5195-37593 GCA_964584075.1 uncultured Rickettsiales bacterium
CGAATCCGGAAGTTCACGCCAGGTCGGGCGGTCCGAGTCCGCCCGAACTTCCCGAATCCGGAAGTTCACGCCGGGTCGGGCGGTCCGAGTCCGCCCGAACTTCCCGAATCCGGAAGTTCACGCCAGGTCGGGCGGTCCGAGTCCGCCCGAACTTCCCGAGACCGGTCATCCAGGCGTCGATGGGCGGCCATGGGGGTTCGTGTGGCCGCGGGGACGAGCCTGGCTAGGTCGCGGGCCCCCACTCGCCCGGCGCGGCGACGGCGACGCAATGCTGGGCGGGGTCCCCGCGCAGCCGGGCGGCGTCCTCGGCGTAGGGGGCCCCGTCGACCGGATCGCGCAGGTCCGGGTCGAGCTGTAGCAGCGGCTCGAGCACGAAGCGGCGCAGCCGCAGCCGGGGGTGGGGCAGCTCCAGATCGGGCTCGCGCAGGACCCGGTCGCCGAAGCGCAGCAGGTCGAGGTCGCAGCTGCGGTCGCCGTCGGGGTGGTCGCGCCGGCGGCCCATCAGGCGCTCGACCGCCCGCAGCAGCTCGAGCAGCTCCCGCGGGCTGCCGCCGAAGCGGACCCGGGCGACGGCGTTGAAGAACGGCTGCCGCGAGGGGATCCCCAGCGGCGCGGTCTCGTACAGCGAAGAGCGCGCCTCGACGGCCACGCCGCGGGCCTCGAGCGCCGCCAGCGCCTGGCCCAGGAACCACGCGCGGTCCCCGAGGTTGCTGCCCAGGCCGACGTAGATCGCCATCGGCCGCGTCAGGGCTCCGCGATCCCGTCGTCGTCGTCGTCGTCGCCGGTCACGGCCTCCCGGGCCGCCCGCTCCTCCTCCAGCCGCCGGTAGATCGTGCGGCTGTGGATCCCCAGCAGGCTGGCGGCCAGCTTCTTGTCGCCGCCGGTCATCCGCAGCGTCTCCTGGATCATCCGCCGCTCCACCTCGCGCAGCGGTGTGCCCACCGGGAAGCGCAGCGCCTCGGAGCGCGCCTCGGCCCCGCGGATCGCCGCGGGCAGGGTCTCGACGCCGATCCGCGGCGCCTGGGTCAGCACCACGGCGCGCTCGATCGTGTTCTGCAGCTCGCGCACGTTGCCCGGCCAGTGGTAGCCGTTGAGCAGGTCCATCGCCTCGGGCTCGACGCCCTCGACCTGCTTGTCGTGGCGCCCGGCGTAGAGCCGCACGAAGTGGTCCACCAGCAGCGGCACGTCCCCACCCCGCTGGCGCAGCGGCGGCAGGTCGATCCGGATCACGTTGAGCCGGTAGAACAGGTCCTCGCGGAACGCCCGCTCCCGGACCATCTCGGCCAGGTCGCGGTTGGTCGCGGCCACGATCCGCACGTCGACCCGCAGCGATCGGTGGCCCCCGACCCGCTCGAACTCCCCCTCCTGCAGCACGCGCAGCAGCTTGACCTGGGTCGCCGGCGCGGTCTCGCTGACCTCGTCGAGCAGCAGCGTGCCGCCGTCGGCCAGCTCGAAGCGGCCCTTGCGCTGCCCCGTGGCGCCGGTGAACGAGCCGGCCTCGTGGCCGAACAGCTCGCTCTCCAGCAGCGTCTCGGGCAGCGCCGCGCAGGCCAGCTTGACCATCGCCGCCCCGGCCCGCGGGCTGAGCTCGTGGATCGCCTCGGCGATCAGCTCCTTGCCGGTCCCGCTCTCGCCGGTGATCAGCACCGTGGCGTTGGTCGGGGCCACCTGGCGCACCACCTCCAGCGAGGCGCGCAGCAGCTCCGAGTTGCCCACGATGCGGTCCAGCGGCCCCTGCAGCCCCGACTCCTCGAGCCTGGCCCGCAGCGCGCGGTTCTCGGCCACCAGCGATCGCTTCTCCAGCGCCTTGCGCACGGCGCGCAGCAGGTCGTGGCGCTTCAGCGGCTTGGTCAGGAAGTCGTAGGCGCCCTCCTTCATCGACTCCACCGCGGTCTCCACCGTGCCGTAGGCGGTCATCAGCACCACCTCGGTGTCCGGCGAGACCACGGCGCAGGCGCGCAGCAGCTCGACGCCGTCCATCCCCGGCATCTTGAGATCGGTGAGCAGCAGCGCGGTGCTGTGCGCGCGCAGCTGGTCCAGCGCGTCCTTGCCGCTGGCGGCCTCCTCGACCTCGTAGCCCTCCTTCTCGAGGATCCGGCGCAGGGTCGTGCGGTTGGGCTTCTCGTCGTCGACGACGAGGATCGTGGGCGGGGTCGTCATGGTAACAGGCTACTCGCTCCTCTCCGGAAGAACGATCTGGAAGGTCGTGCCCTCCCCGACCTCGGACTCGAAGTCGACCGTGCCGCCGTGGGCGACGACGATCTGGCGCACGATCGCCAGGCCGAGGCCGGTGCCGCGCTCCTTGGACGTGACCAGCGGGTCGAAGACCTGCTCGCGGATCGCGGGGTCGACCCCGGCGCCGCCGTCGGTCACGCGCAGCGCCACGCCGCCCTCGGCGCGGGCCACGGCGATCCGCACCGTGCCCCCGTCGGGCAGCGCCTCCATCGCGTTGCGCACCAGGTTGAGCAGCACCTGGCGCACCTGGTCGGCGTCCATCGGCACCGGGGGCAGGTCCGGCTGCAGCTCGATCTCGATCTCGATCCCGGCGCCGGCGAGCTCGTCGGCGAGGAACGCCACCACCCGCTGCACCAGCTCGCCGAGGTCCGCCGGGACCCGCTCGGGATCGGGCGGGCGGGCCAGCGACAGGTAGCCCTCGGTCACGGCGGCGAGGCGGTCGATCTCGGCCTGCAGCTGGCGCAGCGTCTCGCGGGCCTCGGCGCGGGCCGGCTCCTCCAGCTGGTCGATCTCGTCCTCGAGCAGCTCGGCGTTGAGGCTCAGCGCGTTGAGCGGGTTGCGGATCTCGTGGGCCACCTGGGCCGACATCCGCCCGACGGTGGCCAGCCGCTCCATCTGCAGCAGCCGGCGCTCCCGCTGGGCCAGGCTCGCCGCCATCCGGTTGAACTCCTCGGCCAGCTGCCCGACCTCGTCCCCCGACGCCACCTCGATGCGGTCGTCGTACTGCCCCTGGCCGATCCGCTGCGCGCCCTGGATCAGCCGCGACACCGGCCGCAGCGACAGGTGCACCAGCAGCAGCATCAGCCCCGCCAGCACGATCGCCGTGGCGCTGAGGTACAGCAGCCGCCGGTTGGCCTGGAACTGGGTCTCGTCGGCGACCACCAGCGCGTTCTGGATCCGCAGCTCGATCTTGGTGTCGAGGATCCCCAGCGTCTCCGAGAGCTGGGCCCGCAGCCCGGTCAGCCCGGCCTCGACCGTGGTGGCGCAGACCTCGTCGCCGCGGCGCAGGCAGCTGTCCAGCACCTCGTGGTCCCGGCGGTACGACTGCAGCAGGTGCTCGGCCAGCTCCATCTGCGTCTGGACCTCCCGCAGCGCGGCGGCCTCGACCGGGTCCTCGAGCTGGCCCTGGAGCTGCTCGGCGTGGAGCTGCGCGCGGCCGAGGTGGGCCGCCGCGAGGTCGAGGTACAGCAGGTCGAGGTGGGGCCGGTAGCGGGTCCAGTCCAGCTCCTCGCGGCCCAGCGCGTAGCCCACCGGCAGCGCGGTCAGCTCGTCGATCTCGTGGGCGATCGAGGTGTAGCCGCTGGCCACGCCCGACAGCTCGCTGCGGGTGCGGCCCATCTGGACCAGGGCGATCCCCAGGACGGTGCCGAAGATCACCAGCACCCCCAGGTAGCTGCCCATCACCTTGGCGCGCAGCGAGAGCCCCCGCGGCGCGATGCGGCCGGTGTCAGCCCCCTCGCTCATTGGCCCTGCCCGCGCTCGATCTTGACACGCTTCGCCCGCAGCCGCTGCTTGAAGTAGATCTCGAGCCCGCCGTTGCCCGCGTCGCCGTAGCGGATCTCGAGGTACAGCCCCCGCGCCAGCTGGAACTCGATCTGGCCCTCGAACTGGTTCTCGTCCTCGTCGACCCCGACGCGGTACCGCGTGATCAGGAAGATCCGGTCCGTGATCGCCTTGCCGATCTCGATGCCGTAGCTGCCCGGCCCCGCGGGGTTGGTCTCCAGGTTGATCAGGTCCACCGCGCTGTGCCCGAACAGCCGCGCCATCGCCTGGTTGGCCTGGGCCGCGAGCATCCCGGTGACCACCGCGAGCTCGTCCCCGCCCTGGGACGACTGGCCCGGGCGCAGCTCGTCCATCGGCGCCCCGAACAGCAGCACGCTGAGGATGTCGGCCTCGTCCCCGATCTCCTCGCTGGTGAAGCTCAGCTTGGGCTGCGAGGCGTTGCCCTCGACCCGCACGGTGATGTCGCCGTAGCGGCTCTTGTGCACCGCGGCGATGTCGAGCACGGGGTCGGGGGGGGTCGCGCCGGTGAACCGCACCGAGCCCTCGTCGACGCGGAACTGGCGCCCCAGCACGGTCATGTTCCCGCGCACGGTGCGGACCTCGCCCTCGCCGTGGAACACCGCGGAGCGGAACGTCAGCCCGAGCTCGCCCTCGAGCTGGATGTCGGGGCGGATCCGGCCCAGCCCGGGCGCGGCGCTGACGTCCAGGTAGATCCAGCAGTTGCGCTCCAGCTTGAGATCCACCTGCAGGTCCATCCGCTGGACGATCGGCGGCGGCTCCTTCTCCTCGCGCTCGACGACCTCCTCGTCGGTGCTGCGGTGGACGTACAGGTACGGATCGGGGTCCAGCGGCCAGGCGCTCTTGCGCAGCTCGTCGCCCATCTCGACCTTGAGCATCGGGACCACCACGTCGCCGCGGATCTTCAGGTCGGGGTACGTGCCGCGGACCACCAGGTCCATGTCGGTCTGCAGCTTCAGCTGGCGGGTGTAGGAGATCCAGAACTCCTCGGCGTCGACGTCGAGCTCCGTCTCCCCGAGGCCCCCCTCGAGGACGATCGAGCCGCTGGCGGTCACCGTGCCCTCGCGGTCCGGCAGCTTGGGGCCGGCCGGCTTCTTCGGGGCCGCCTCGCCCTTGCGCTTGGCCGCCCGCGCCTCGGCCTTGGCCTCGGCCTCCTCGGCCCCGCGGTAGTCCTGGGCCGGCTGGCTGACGGCGCGGAACTCCTGGAGCAGCAGCTTGCGCAGGCTGGAGCGCGCGCGCAGCTCGATCTCGTCGTAGCACACGCCCAGCTTGGCGTGGCAGAACGCCCCGCGCTCGATGGCCATCCGCAGGTCGGGATCGGGGTCCAGCAGGCTGCCGGTGACGCTCCCGTCGAGCCCGATCGTGCCCTCGGCGTCGGTGGCGCCGTCGAGGAACGCGGTGGCCATCCCCAGCGGCAGGCCCTCGCTGGTCAGCGTGCCGTCCAGGCCGTCCTGGCCGAAGCGCTGCTGCTTGGTCCGCTTCTCCGACAGCGACAGGTCGATCGGCGAGGTCGCGGTGAGCTGCAGCTCGCCGCCCTCGCGCGTCCCGAACCCGAACGAGAGGTCCAGCTGCTGCTCCTCGATGTGGCCGTCCAGCGTCACGCCGGTCAGCGCCACGTCGCCGAGGCGGGCGCCGCGGAGCGTCAGGTCGGCCATCACGATCGGGTCCGACGGGCGCCCCGAGACCGTCAGCTCGCCGACCAGTTTTCCGTGCAGCGCGTCCAGCGCGTCGGTGTACAGCCGCACCGTCTCCACCGGAAGCCCCAGCAGGTTCAGCTGCAGGGCGAGCCCGCCGAGGTAGGGCCGCGGCGACTTCTCCAGGCCGCCGACGGTCTCGTCCAGCAGCCGCCCGAGCTCGAACCCGCCGTCCATCTCGATCGTGACCAGCTCCGCCTCGAGGTTCCGCGCCCGCGCGTCGACGGTGAACCACTCGTCCTCGAGCCGGCCGGTGACGTCGGCGCCGATCACCGGCAGCTCCCCGATCGCCACGTCGCGCAGCTTGATCACCGCCCGGGCGTCGGGCGCGGCGCCGGTCCCCGAGGCGGTCAGCGTCAGCCCGAACCGCGAGGGCGGGAGGCGCTCGGCCTGGGGCAGCACCTCGGAGAGGTTGCCGGTGTCCTGGATCGGGATCTCGGCGAACAGCTGCAGCATCCCGTCGCGGTTCCACCCGCCCCCCTCCAGCGAGACCCGGAACGGGACCACGCCCTGCAGCGCGAGCGGCTCGATCTCGGGACCCCCGGCGCTGGCGACCACCGTCGTGATCCCGCCGGCGACGACCAGGCCGAGCTCCAGCGCGAACGGGCCGAGCTCGCCGTAGCCCAGCCCGGCGGCCCGCAGCTGGACGTTGACCAGCGGCATCTCCGCGGCCCCGGACAGCCTGGCGTCGAGCTGGACCACCCCCGTCAGCGGTCCGGCGTCCGCGGGCAGCAGCGGCGCCAGCGCGACCAGCCGCAGGTCGCGCCCGCTGGCGACCAGGTCGGAGGTCCCGGACAGCGCCAGCGTGCCCTCCACCGTCAGCGAGCCGTTCTCCCCGGTCAGCTCCAGCCCCTGGAACCCCAGCGCCCCGCCGTCCCCGACGGTCAGCGTGAACGGGTGCGCGCTGCGCCACGCCGAGCCGTAGGTCTCCAGCTCGATCTCGTCGGCGTCGATCGTCAGCGGCTTGCCCGACCAGTCCACCGTCGCCACCGTCCGCGCCGCCAGGTCGTCGTTCATCCGCAGCCGCACCGCGCCGTCGAGGCCGGCCCCGGTGAGGTCGACGTCGAAGTGCGCGTGCTCGGCCGGGGTGCTGCCCAGGGCCAGCTGGTAGGCGTCGCCGCGTGCCTCGCCCCGCAGCCCCCCGCCACCGTAGCCCGCGTCGAAGGTCGTGGTCAGGTGGCCGACGTCCACCCCCGGGGCCCGGACCCCGAAGCCGTGCAGGTCGCCGCTGGCGTCGACGAAGAACCCGGACGCGGCGCCCCAGCCGCCGGACGCCGAGAGCTCGCTGCCGGCCGACCCGGCGAGCCCGGCCACGCCCGCGAGGTCGCCCACCCCGGCCAGGTCGATCTCGGCGAGCGTCCCGCTGGCGGAGAACCGCTCGCCCCGCACCGCGACGCGGCCGCGCAGGTCCACCTGCCCCAGCGCCGACGCGGCCTCGAGGCGATCGACGCGCACCTTCAGCTCGGGCTCCACCGCGGCCTGGAGGTGCAGCGTGTCCACGCCGTACGTCCGGAACGAGGAGTCCTCGAGATCGACCTCGGCCGTGGCGCTCAGCTCGCCCGGCCGGGTGCCGCTCCCCCGGGCCGCCACGCGCCCGCTGAGCGAGCTGGTCAGGTCGCCGGTGGTGAGGAACGACGACAGGTCCACGCCGTCGAGGTCGAGCGTCGCGTCGTAGGGCAGCGGTGCCGTGCCCAGCCCGAGCGTCACGTCCAGCCCGGCGGTCCCGGTGGGCAGCCGCAGCGTGCCGGCGGCGTGCAGCCCCGACAGCGGCCCCGCGACGGCGGCGTCGAGCCCCACCACCCCGGTCAGCGGCAGCTCGGCGAAGACCTCGAGGCTGTCCAGGTCGAAGCGCTCCACCGCGACGGCCAGGTCCAGCGCCGGCTCCGCGGTGGGCCCGACGTCGCCGGTCACGGTGAGGTGGTCCTCCCCGCGCCGCACGTCCAGCGCCACGTCCCCCAGGGCGCCCTCGTCGAGCACCGCCGTGGCCGCGATCTCCACCGCCCCCAGGGCCGGCTCGGCGACCACCGCGGTGAGCCGCTCGACGGTGGGCGCGATGCGGCGGCCCTCCATCTCGAACGAGCCCTCCAGCGCCAGGTCGTCCAGGCGGTACGGGGCCTCGGCGCCCTCGGGGGCGAACGTCACGGCGCCGTCCACGGCGATGTGGTCGACGACGATCGCGACCGGCAGCGTCCCGGGCTCCTCGTCCGGGTCCCCGGGGGGCAGGATCGTCAGCAGGTTGAGCCCGTCGGGGCCGGTGGCCAGCGCCGCTTCGAGGCCGCGCAGCTCGGCGGAGCGGACGTGGACCAGCCGCCGCTGCAGCGCCAGCGGGCGCCACGCCAGCGCCAGCTCCTCGGTCCGCACGATCTCGGCGCCGTCGGGGCCCAGGACGCGGACGCCGGTCAGCGTGAACGACGACAGCAGGTGGCCCTCGGCGTCCTCGACCTCGATGGTGCCCTGCAGCGCGCCGTTGGCCGCGCCGAGTCCCTTGGCGACGACGTAGCGCAGCCCTGCGCTGCTGTTGAGCCACAGCACCGCGGCGGCCAGCACCGCCGCGAGCAGCAGCCCCAGCGCCACCACCGCCAGCGCCGCGCGCTCGAGCCAGCGCAGGGCCTTGCGCGGCTTGCGCGGCGTGCCGGGCGGGGGCGACGCGGCCATCTCAGAACGCCTCGCTGAGCCCGAAGTGGATCAGGAACATCGGGTCGTCGGCGAACATCGAGGCGGTGTTGAGCCGCCCCGCCGCGTCGAGGCGGATCGTGCCCACCGGCGAGACCACCCGCAGCCCGCCGCCGACGCTCCACATCAGGCCCTTGAGCGAGAACTGCTCCGGGCTGCTCCACACCCGCCCGACGTCGAGGAACACCGCCCCGCCGAAGCGCCAGCTCTGGATCGCCAGCGGGAAGACCCGCACCTCGGGGCCGCCGGCGAGCATCACGTGGCCGCCGGTGGGGTACGGATCGCACTCCCGGCGCCGGCAGCTGTCGCTGCCGCACGGGTCGCCGCTCTCGCAGGTGGTCGGGTAGTAGCGCGGCCCCAGCAGGTCGCGGGTCCAGCCGCGGATGCTCGAGCTGCCCCCGATCTTGAAGCGCTGGCTCAGCGGCGCGGACTCGGTGTCGGCCAGCGGGTGGATCAGCCCTCCCTGGAGCCGCAGCGCCAGCACCAGCACCTTCGGCACCGGGTCGACGTAGCCGCGCAGGTCCACCGAGAACCGCAGGTACTCGAAGCTGCCGCCGAGCCCGGCCTCGGCCACGCCGACCCGGACCAGCGCCCCGCGCGTGGTGAACAGCGGGTCGTTGCGCACGTCCCACGTCAGGTGCTGGTCGAGGTAGCTGAGCGTGTACAGCCCGTCGGTGTCGATCTCGGGGACGCGCCGCCGCAGCTGCTCGTTGAACAGCACCGGGTCCTGGTAGTACAGCCAGAAGAACTCGAAGTTGTAGGCGACCCCCAGCGACAGCCGGCGGTGCAGCCGGAACGTGGTGCCGACGTTGACCTGCGGCGAGAGGTAGCTGTAGCCGCTCTCCACGTCGGCCTCGAACGTCACCCGCTGCCGCAGCGACAGCCAGCTCAGCGGGGTCGGCTCGACCAGCTCGAGCTCGCCGATCCCGATCGGCCCGTGGCTCTTGGGGTGGATGATGTCCGGCACCACCGCCCAGCCGAACTGGTTGTGGCTGTGCAGCTGCACCAGGCTGCCGAACACGTTCTGGTGGGTCAGCGTGAACGACACGTGGGCGTCGTCGCGGCCGCGCTCCAGCCCGATCCCGCCGCCGAACTTGATCGAGATCGGCTTGGACTCGCGTATCGAGATCTGGACGTCGACGACCTCGGAGGTCGGATCGTCGAGGTCGGGCGTGACGGTCACGACCGAGAACACCCCGAGGCCGAACAGGTCGGCCTGCAGCTCGCGGAGTGCCTTGGACGAGTAGCGCTGGCCCTCCTCGATGCGCACCTCGCGCTCGACGCGCTTGCGCGGGACGGTGCGCAGCCCCAGCAGCAGGATCCGCCCGTAGCGGCAGCGCAGGCCGGGCTCGACGGTGTAGGTCAGGTCGACGACCTGATCCTCCGGGTAGGCGTCGGCGCGGCGCTCCACCCGGGCATGGGCGTAGCCCTGCTCGGTGAGGATTTGCTCCAGCCGGGCGCGGTCGTCCTCGTGCGCGGGCAGCTCGAAGGGCTCGCCGGCGGAGAGCCGCGGGGCGCTGGCCAGCAGGTCCTGGATCGCGGGGTCCAGGTCGTGGGCCCCGACGATGTCCACCGCGCGCACCACCGAGCGCGGTCCTTCCTCGACGCTGAACGACACGATCGCCCAGCGGCGCCCCTCGCCGACCTCCTTGCCGCGGTACTCGGTGAACACGCTGGGGGCACGGGCGTCGAAGAACCCCATCGCCTCGTAGAACCGGACCAGCCGCTCCTGATCCTGGAGCACCAGATCGCGGTCCAGCGGGACCCAGTAGCGGCGCGTGGGCACACCCAGCGCCCACCACGGCGTCTGGCGCGTCCCCAGGGCGTTGCGCACCTCGCGCTTGGGGATCTGCTTGGCCCCCTCGACCTCGACCTGCTTGACCTGCGGGGTGGTCGGGATCGGCAGCGGCTGGCGGTGGGCGCACCCCACGCCGGTCCCGAGCAGGGCGGTCATCAGCAGGAGGACGGGCCAGCGGATCTGCATCGACGTGGTCTCGACCGGCTACTATCTCATGTTGCTGCCGTCCAGACCGTCAGCTACTTTTATAGGGAAGGCTCTGGCCTGGGGAGGTCGTGGTGCGCAAGAGACGAAGCGACTCCGGTGTGACCCTGATGGAGCTCGTGGTGGTGATCGCGATCATCGGGATCCTCGCCGCGCTCGCCATTCCCAGCATCGCCCAGTTCACCGATCGCTACCGGCTGGTGAACGTGACCAACGACTACGCCCAGGCGGTCAACCTGGCCCGCGTGCAGGCGATCACCCAGAACCGCCAGATGCGGATCGTGCACTACCCGGACAGCAGCTACAACGACGGGAACGCGCGGAACACGATGTGTCAGTGGGACGTGCAGGTCCGGGGGGACGGTGGGTTCGAGACCACGCCCCTGGACGGGGACCAGGGCTACCCGAACGACTACTCCCAGACCGGGTTCTACGACTACAGCACCGAGGCCAGCCCCCGGTTCGTCAAGCACATCTCGATGCAGAACACCGGCGGCATCAACACGGGCCGGTGGTACATGTACGATCCCCGCGGCTTCCTCATCGAGTGGCAGATCGACGCCGGCGCGTCCGAGGAGCCCGAGTGCGTGGTCGAGACCGCGTTCCGCAACAAGAACGGCAACCAGTACGCCTACCGCCGGGTGTGCGTCGACGCCGCCGGGGTCGCGAGGCTGATCGGCGGTTGACCCCGGACCCGTGCCACCGGGTCCCCCGCCGCCGGGGGACGCTCCTGTCGATCCTGGCGACCGCCGCGCTGGCGGTCGGCTGCGCCGCGCCCTGCCAGACCACCGGGACCGAGGGGCTGGCCGGCTTCGACCTGGACTGCGACCGCTGCGAGTGGCTGATCACCGGGGACGCGATGCACGTCAGCCTGTTCGAGCTCGAGGACGGCGCGATCGACCTGGAGATGCCGCGGGTCGACACCCTCGGCAACGGCCTGCGGTTCGGCGACGACGGCGAGCTCGACCTCGACGGCCAGTACCACGACGCGCTGGTCTCGGTCGCCGAGATGGACGACGGCTACCTGCTGATCACGGCCCGCGAGGACGTGGACGACGAGGACTACCACCAGCTCGTCGACTTCGAGTTCTTCGTCGAGATCGAGCCCACCAGCACCTTCGTCGGCGGGACCCTGACGGGCACCGTCGCGGGCGTCCCGGTCTTCGAGAACGAGTAGCTCCCGCCCACCGGTTCAGGCCTTCTCGACCGCGGCGTGCCACGCCTCGACGCGGGCGGCGGCCTCGTCCGCGGAGATCCGCGGCTCGAACACGCGGTCCTGCTGCCACGCGGCGGCCAGCTCGCCGGTGCCGCCCCACAGCCCCACCGCCAGCCCGGCCAGGGCGGCGGCGCCCAGCGCGGTGGTCTCCAGCATCTTCGGGCGCGTGATCGGGCGCTGCAGCAGGTCGGCCTGCAGCTGCATCAGCAGGTCGTTGGCCGCGGCGCCGCCGTCGACGCGCAGCCCCTGCAGCGGCTGGCCGAGGTCGGCCTCCATCGCCGCCAGCACGTCGACGTTCTGCAGCGCGATGCCGTCCAGCGTGGCCCGCGCCAGGTGGGCGCGGGTGGTGCCGCGGTCGAGGCCGAGGATCGCGCCGCGGGCGTCGGGCCGCCAGTGGGGGGCGCCGAGGCCGGCCAGCGCGGGCACGAACACCACCCCGCCGCTGTCGGGCACCGAGGCCGCGAGCGCCTCGATCTCGGGGGCCGCGTCGACGATCTGCAGGCCGTCGCGCAGCCACTGCACCGCGGCGCCGGCGACGAACACCGAGCCCTCCAGCGCGTAGACCACGTCGTCGCCCAGCTGCCAGCCCACCGAGGTCAGCAGGCCGTTGTCCGACGGGACCGGCTGGTCGCCCGTGTTCATCACCAGGAACGCACCGGTTCCGAAGGTGCACTTGGCCTCGCCGGGGGCGAAGCAGACCTGGCCGAACAGCGCGGCCTGCTGGTCGCCGGCCATCCCCGCCACCGGGATCCCGTCGGGCAGGAAGTCCAGCCCGCGGGTGTGGCCGTAGACCTCGGAGCAGCCGCGGATCGACGGCAGCACCGTCGGCGGGATGCCCAGCAGGTCGAGCATCCGCGAGCTCCAGTGGCGGGTGTCGATGTTCATCAGCAGCGTGCGCGAGGCGTTGGAGACGTCGGTGACGTGGGCCTCGCCACCGGTCAGCCGCCAGGTCAGGAACGTGTCGATCGTGCCGAACGCCAGCTCGCCGGCGGCGGCGCGGGCGCGGGCCCCCTCGACGTTCTGCATCAGCCACGACAGCTTGGTGCCCGAGAAGTACGGGTCGAGCACCAGCCCGGTCAGCTCGCGGACCTGCTCGGCGTGCCCCGCGCCGGACAGCGCGGCGCAGCGGTCGGCGGTGCGGCGGCACTGCCACACGATCGCGTTGTGCACCGCCCGCCCGCCGTCGCGCTCCCACAGCACCGTGGTCTCGCGCTGGTTGGTGATCCCGATCGCGGCCAGCCGCCCGGCGTCCACCCCGGCGGCCTCGAGCACCGCGCCGACGGCCTCGCGCACCGAGGCCCAGATGTCCTCGGGGTCGTGCTCGACCCACCCCGGCCGGGGGAAGATCTGGCGGAACTCGCGGTTGACCCTGGCGACGGTGCGCAGGTCGCGGTCGAGCAGTAGCGCGGTGGTGCCGGTGGTGCCCTGATCGATGGCGAGGACGAGGTCGGACATGGTGCTGGTTCCCTCCGGACCGACAAGCAAACACCCTTGCCGGTGCGGATCGCAAGCTGGTAGACAGGGGGCGCACCGCCGCGCGGGGTGCGCACGGAGGAGAACGCCATGAAGCTGGTTCGAGGAGTCGTCGTCCTGGGGATCTGGCTGGCGCTGGGCGCGCTGAGCGCCTGCGACGGCAGCAACGTGACCACGAGCGGCAAGAACATCAAGGAGTTCTTCACCCTCACCGAGGGGTACAGCTGGCAGTACTCCAACCCCGAGCACGGCGATCTGTACGAGGTGTGGTCGATGGGGGAGGCCGACGTCGAGGGCCAGACCGTCAGCGTGTTCGCCTGGAAGTTCGCCAACTCCCAGGCGCTGGCCGAGGACGAGGTCGCCGCCGAGCCCGAGCTGTTCTTCATGGAGACCTACTGGACCAAGGACGAGGACGGCGTGTGGTTCTGGGGCTCGGGCGCCGGGGACGGCACCGGCCACGACGACACCCCGTGGACCGAGGAGTTCCTCGACCCGCCGCTGCAGCTGGGCAACACCGACATGTACCCCGGCTCGACCCTCGACGGCGGCACCTCGGGCCTGTCGTGGACCAGCGAGTACGTCGAGGACGTCGCCGAGCTCGACACCGGGGCCGGCTCGTTCAGCAGCGTGATGCACCTGCGGTTCGTCGACGAGAACGACTCCCACCCGTTCGCCGGCGACTACTGGCTGGCGCGCCAGGCCGGGATCGTGCAGTTCGAGCTCAACGCCCACCCGGACCAGGTCTGGACCCTCAAGAAGTACGAGCAGTGAGATGAGCGACGCCCCCAAGCCGGGACCCAAGGGCAACAAGACCGCGGTCAAGCTGCAGATCCCCGACGAGATCGCCGGGGGGCAGTACTCCAACCTGCAGATCGTGGCGGCGTCGGAGACCGAGTTCATCCTCGACTTCGGGTTCGTGCAGCCCCAGGAGCCCAAGGGCAAGGTCCACTCGCGGGTGATCCTCAGCCCGCGCCACGCCAAGCAGCTGATGCGGATGCTCGCCGAGCGGATCCGTGGACACGAGCAGCGCTTCGGCGAGATCCCGATGCCCGGCCCCCCGGCCAGCGGCGGGGGGCTGGTCAACTGACCCGCGCCGGCGCGCCCGTCCTGGTGGCGCTGGCGGCGCTGGTCGCCGGCTGCCCGCCCCCCGAGTACGACGCCGCCGAGCTGCAGATCGACCTGCAGGTCGACCCCGCGGACGATCCGTTCGACGACCTGGGCAGCGTCCGGGTGTGCCTCGCGCGCGGGGAGGAGCGCACCTTCGAGCTGTACCCCCGCGACCCCGGCGCGTACCTGTTCCGCGGCGTCGCCGAGGGCGACGTGCTCGCGATGGAGGTGATCGGCTTCGACCTGCCCCCCGACGAGATCCGCGCCGGGGAGGCGCCGACGGTGCTGGCCTGGGCGACGATCCTCGGCGCCACCGTGGGCAGCGAGGCCGAGCCGGGGTACGTCGAGGCCCCGCTGCTGCGCTGCGACGACCCCTGCCCGGGGGACTGTGCGGTGGGGCAGGAGTGGAGCGGTGGCGCCGCCGCGGTGGCGCTGCGGCGGGCAGCGGCCGCGCCGTGAATGGCGTCCGCGCGTGCACTTTCGCTTGACGCCGCGCGCGGGTGTGCGGTAAACGGTGCCGCCCGTGGCGATGCCCCTGTGGGCCCATAGCTCAACTGGCAGAGCAGCGGACTCTTAATCCGCGTGTTGAAGGTTCGATTCCTTCTGGGCTCACCACGGCACACCCTGGCCGCCGACGGGACGCCGTCGGCGGCCTTTTTTTGGCGAGAATGGCGGAACTGGTAGACGCGCTGGATTTAGGTTCCAGTGTCCTTCGGACGTGGGGGTTCGAGTCCCCCTTCTCGCACCAGCAAGAGACCCGAGGTAGATGAGCATGGACATCCAGGTCGAGGATCTCAGCGCCGTCAAGAAGAAGCTGTCCTTCACCGTCCCGGTCGAGACCGTCGACGAGGAGGTCACCAGCGCCTACAAGACCCTGCGCCGCGAGGTGCAGCTGCCCGGCTTCCGGCCCGGCAAGGTGCCGCGCAAGCTGCTCGAGCAGCGGTTCGGCGCCCAGATCGCGGCCGAGGTCGGCTCCAAGCTGATCAGCGACGCGTTCGACCAGGCGGTCGAGGAGCACGAGCTGACGCCGGTCAGCCCGCCCGACATCGACCAGCAGGACCTCAAGGCGGGCCAGCCGTTCGCGTTCAGCGTCACGATCGAGGTCAAGCCCAAGGTCGAGCTGAAGGACTACTCGGGGATCGAGGTCCCGTGGGCCAAGGTCGAGGCCACCGACGACGAGGTCGACGAGCAGATCGACTCGATGCGCAAGCAGGCGGGCCAGCTGCGGCCGGTGGAGCTGGTCCGGCCGGTGCAGGACGGGGACGTCGCCGACTGCACGTTCTCGCTGGACTCGATCGGGCTGGAGACGATGCAGCGGGACCACGTGCTGGTCAGCGTCCCGGACGACCCGTACCACGGCTTCCTGGTGGACCTCGTGCGCGGGCTCAACGCCGGCGAGGCCGGCGAGGGCAAGGTCACCGTGCCGGCGGACTACCTGGACGACGACTGGGCCGGCAAGACCTGCTCGGCCAAGGTCACGGTCCACGAGATCAAGTCGATCCAGTACCCCGACGTGGACGACGAGTTCGCCAAGCAGCTGGGCCACGACACCGTCGACCTGATGAAGGCCGCGATCAAGTTCCGGATCCAGGAGGCCAAGGACAAGCGCGCCCGCGACGACGCCGCCCGCGCGCTGATCAAGAAGATCATCGAGGGCAACCCGTTCGAGGTCGCCGAGTCGCAGGTCGAGAACCGCGGGCGCGCGCTGGTGCAGAGCATCGCCGCGCAGATGATGCCGGGCCTGGATCAGGCGCCCCAGTTCAGCCTCGACGACCTGGACGACGAGCGGAAGGCCAACGTGCTGGAGGAGGCCGAGTACGCGGTGCGCCGCGAGGTGATCCTCGAGGCGATCGTCAAGCAGGAGGAGATCGAGGTCTCCGACGAGGAGCGGGACGCCAAGGTCGCGTCGCTGGCCGAGGAGATGCGCCAGCCGGTGGAGGCGGTGCGCGGCTACCTGATGAAGAGCGGCGGGATCGAGGAGATCACCGAGCAGCTGCTGCAGGACAAGGCGCTGG
Source organism: uncultured Rickettsiales bacterium (assembly GCA_964584075.1). Lineage (GTDB taxonomy): Bacteria > Myxococcota_A > UBA796 > UBA9615 > CAYRNR01 > CAZOYV01. Next base: position 21,132 of record CAZOYV010000041.1, read on the forward strand.
ACCTGCTGCTCGAGCGGGCCGAGATCGTGGACAAGGTCGAGGAGCCGGAGCCGGCCGACGACGCGGAGCCGCCGGCGGCGGACGTGCCCGCCGAGGAGCCGGCCCCGGCGGCCGACGCCGAGGAGGAGAGCGTCTCCGAGGACAGCGAGGACAGCGAGGACAGCGAGGACAGCGAGGACGCTCCCGGCAAGGAGTGACCCCGGTCCCGCCCCCGGACCAGCCCGTTTTTCCCTTGCCCCGCGTCCCCCACCGCCCCACTGTTCTCCGAACGCAATCGAGGAACCCCACGTCAGGTTCCCGCAGGGTAGAATACGACCATGAGCAACGAGCGGAACCAGGAGCGGTTCATCATCCCGGACCCCCGGATCATCGAGCAGACCCACCGGGGCGAGCGGATCTACGACATCTACTCGCGGCTGCTGAAGGACCGGATCATCTTCCTCGGCACGCCGGTGAACTCCGACGTCGCGAACCTGATCATCGGCCAGCTGCTGGTGCTCGAGAGCGAGGACCCCGACAAGGACGTGTTCATGTACGTCAACAGCCCCGGCGGCGACGTCACCGCGGGGCTGGCGATCTACGACACGATGCAGTACGTGCGCCCCGACGTCGTGACGATCTGCCTGGGGCAGGCGGCCTCGATGGGTGCGTTGCTGCTCACCGGCGGCGCGGCGGGCAAGCGCCAGGCGCTGCCGCACAGCACGCTGCTGATCCACCAGCCGATGGGGGGGTTCCGCGGCCAGGCGACCGACATCGAGATCCACGCCAAGGAGATCCTGCGCAAGAAGCAGCGGCTCAACGAGATCATGGCCAGGCACACCGGCCAGCCGCTGGAGCGAGTTGCGCTGGATACCGAGCGTGACTACTACATGACAGCACAGGAAGCCTGTGATTACGGGCTGATCGACCGCGTGATCGAGGAGAGGACCGGGGAAGACGATGGTGCGTAAGGGCCGGGACGACAGCGGCGACCTCTGCTGCTCCTTCTGCGGCAAGTCGCAGAAGGAGGTGCGGAAGCTGATCGCGGGTCCGACGGTCTACATCTGCGACGAGTGCATCGAGCTGTGCAACGACATCATCGCCGAGGAGTACGAGAAGGAGGACTACTACTCGTCCAAGGGCCTGGTGCCCAAGCCCCAGGAGATCAACGCCTACCTCGACGAGTACGTCATCGGCCAGGAGCACGCCAAGAAGGTGCTCTCCGTCGCGGTCTACAACCACTACAAGCGCATCGACGCCAAGATGACCCGCGACGACGTGGAGCTGCAGAAGGCCAACGTGCTGCTCGTCGGCCCCACCGGGTCGGGCAAGACGCTGCTGGCCCAGACCCTGGCCCGGTTCCTCAACGTGCCGTTCGCGATCGCCGACGCCACCAGCCTGACCGAGGCCGGCTACGTCGGCGAGGACGTCGAGAACATCATCCTGAGCCTGTTCCAGGCCGCCGACTACAACGTCGAGCGGACCCAGAAGGGCATCATCTACATCGACGAGATCGACAAGATCTCGCGCAAGAGCGAGAACCCCTCGATCACCCGCGACGTCTCCGGCGAGGGCGTGCAGCAGGCGCTGCTGAAGATCATCGAGGGCACCGTCGCCAACGTGCCGCCCAAGGGCGGCCGCAAGCACCCCCAGCAGGAGTTCCTGCAGATCGACACGAGCAACATCCTGTTCATCTGCGGCGGCGCGTTCGTCGGGCTCGACAAGGTCATCGAGCGCCGGATCGGCAAGAAGATGCTGGGCTTCGGCGCCGACCTGCGCAGCAACCAGGAGATGTCGCTGGGCGAGGTGCTGGTCCAGGCCCAGCCCGAGGACCTGCTCAAGTTCGGGATGATCCCCGAGTTCATCGGCCGCGTGCCGATCACGGCGCCACTGACGGAGCTGGACGAGGACTCGATGACCGAGATCCTCACCCGGCCCAAGAACGCGCTGACCAAGCAGTACAAGAAGCTGTTCGAGTTCGAGAACGTCAAGCTCGAGTTCACCGAGGGGGCGCTGCGCGCGGTGGCGCGCAAGGCGATGGAGCGCAAGAGCGGCGCCCGCGGGCTGCGCGCGATCCTCGAGGAGCTGATGCTCGACGTGATGTACGAGATTCCCTCGGTGTCGAACGTCACCGAGTGCCGGATCACCGAAGAGGTGGTGATCCACGAAAAGAAGCCGATCCTCGTGTACGAGAGCGAGAGTGAGGCCGGCCTCGCCTAGCCGTCCTGCCACGGCCGGCGCGACCGGCCCGGGGTCCACCACATGATCTTCCGCCGATCCGAGAGCGACTCCGGCAAGGAGGGGCGGTCGAGCGACGCGACGCTGCCCCTGCTGCCGCTGCGCGACATCGTCGTCTTCCCCCACATGGTGATCCCGCTGTTCGTCGGCCGGGAGCGCTCGATCCGCGCGCTGAACGCCGCGATGAGCGGCGGCCGCGAGATCTTCCTCGCCGCCCAGAAGCGGGCCAAGACCGACGACCCCGGCGAGAACGACATCTTCGGCGTCGGCACGATCAGCAAGATCATGCAGCTGCTGCGGCTGCCCGACGGCACGGTCAAGGTGCTCGTCGAGGGCAAGCGGCGGGCGCGGATCGTGCGCTTCGTCGACAACGACGAGCACTTCGAGGCCGCCGTCGAGGCCGTCGCGGAGCAGGGCGTCGACACCGTCGAGGTCGAGGCGCTGGTGCGCAGCATCAAGGGCGCGTTCGAGAAGTACGTCAGCCTCGAGAAGAAGATCCCGCCCGAGATGTCGCTGACCGTCGCCGACATCGAGGAGCCCAGCAAGCTCGCCGACATCCTCGCCGCGCAGCTCAACCTCAAGCTCAGCGACAAGCAGCAGCTGCTCGAGACGATGGAGGTCAAGAAGCGGCTCGAGAACCTGTTCTCGTACGTGCAGTCCGAGATCGAGATCCTCGAGGTCCAGAAGAAGATCCGGCACCGCGTCAAGAAGCAGATGGAGCGGACGCAGAAGGAGTACTACCTCAACGAGCAGATGCAGGCGATCCAGCGCGAGCTCGGCGAGAAGGACGAGTTCAAGAACGAGATGGCCGAGCTCGAGGAGCGGATCAAGGCCAAGAAGCTGTCGGAAGAGGCCCGCGACAAGGTCGAGCGCGAGTTCAAGAAGCTCAAGATGATGAACGCGATGAGCGCCGAGGCGACCGTGGTGCGCAACTACATCGACTGGGCGCTGGCGCTGCCGTGGCACGAGTACACCGACGAGGCGCTGGACATCGAGGAGGCGACCCGGATCCTCGACGAGGACCACTACGGGCTGCGCAAGCCCAAGGAGCGGATCCTCGAGTACCTGGCGGTCTCGGCGCTGGTGGAGAAGATGCGCGGGCCGATCCTGTGCTTCGTCGGTCCTCCGGGGGTCGGCAAGACCTCGCTGGGCACCTCCATCGCGCGGGCCACGGGGCGCAACTTCGTGCGGCTCAGCCTCGGCGGGGTGCGCGACGAGGCCGAGATCCGCGGCCACCGGCGGACCTACATCGGGGCGCTGCCCGGCAAGATCATCCAGAGCCTGCGGCGCAGCGAGTCCAACAACCCGGTGTTCCTGCTCGACGAGGTCGACAAGATGTCGATGGACTTCCGCGGCGACCCGTCGGCGGCGCTGCTCGAGGTCCTCGACCCGGAGCAGAACTCCACGTTCAACGACCACTACATGGACCTGGACTACGACCTGTCGCGGGTGATGTTCATCACCACCGCCAACACGCTGGAGGGGATCCCCTGGCCGCTGCAGGACCGCATGGAGATCATCCCGCTGCACGGCTACACCGAGCCGGAGAAGCTGGCCATCGCGCGGCGCTTCCTGGTGCCCAAGCAGCGCGAGGCCAACGGCCTCGAAGAGAAGAACATCAAGATCCGCAACGACGCGATCAAGCTGATCATCCGCCGCTACACCAAGGAGGCGGGCGTCCGCAACCTGGAGCGGGACATCGCGACGGTGTCGCGCAAGGTGGCCAAGGCGGTGGTGGCCAAGGGCCGCGACCACTTCGTCGAGGTCGGCCCCAAGCGGGTCAAGACGTACCTGGGCGTGCCGCGCTTCGTGGTCGGCGAGACCGAGGGCGCCGACGAGGTCGGGCTGGTCAACGGCCTGGCCTGGACCCAGTTCGGCGGCGAGATGCTGGGCATCGAGGCCCAGGTGATGCCGGGCAAGGGCAAGCTGATCCTGACGGGGCAGCTGGGCAAGGTGTTCCAGGAGTCGGCCCAGGGCGCGCTGAGCTACATCCGGACCCGCAGCCGGGCGTTCGGGCTCAGCGACGACTTCTACCAGAAGGTCGACATCCACGTGCACCTGCCCGGGTTCCGCGGGACCGACGGGCCGTCGGCGGGGATCTCGATGGCCACGGCGATCGTCAGCGCGCTGCTGCGCATCGCGGTGCGGCGCCAGGTGGCGATGACCGGCGAGGTCACGCTGCGCGGCCGGGTCAAGGCGATCGGCGGGCTCAAGGAGAAGTCGCTGGCGGCCCACCGCGGTGGGGTCGAGAAGCTGCTGATCCCCAGGGAGAACGAGAAGGACCTCAAGGAGATCCCCAAGCGGATCCGCGGCGCGCTGGAGATCGTGTGCGTCGACCACATGGACGACGTGCTCAAGCACGCGCTGGCGATGGACGACCCCGAGTTCCTGTTCCAGACGCCGGAGAACTGGCCGGGCCAGCGGCTGGCGATCATGGCCCCCGTGGACGGCGGCAGCGACGACGATCTGGACCCCACCGGGGGGCCGATCCAGCCGAGCTGAGTCGGAGAGCCGCGCGATCCTCGGTTTTTCCGCTCTCCGGACCGGTTTCCCGCTTGACAGGTGGAAGGACGTTCCGTATTTAGTCCCTCACGATTCGCCGCAAAACGCGGAGAGACGGGGAGGACGACGGTATGACCAAGGCTGAACTGATCGCGATGGTGGCCGACAAGGCCGGACTGACCCGCAGCGCTGCCGAGAAGGCGGTGGGAGCCATCACCGAGAGCATCACCGAGACGCTGGCCGACGGCGACAAGGTGACGCTGGTGGGCTTCGGCTCCTTCGCGCCGAGCGAGCGCGCCGCCCGCACGGGCCGCAACCCGCGGACCGGCGCCGAGATCAAGATCCCGGCGAGCAAGGGCGTGCGGTTCACCGCGGGCGCCGGCCTCAAGAAGGCCATCAACTGACGGGCGGAGCCCGCTGTTGATGGCTCCGGACTTGCAGCTGGCGAGCTCCGCTCGCAGCTGAACTCCGGACCGATAGCGAGAGGATGTTGCAAGGGCTGGATCGAGCAGGGCCTGACACAGCCGGGCGGGTAGCTCAGCTGGGAGAGCATCGGCCTTACAAGCCGGGAGTCGCAGGTTCGAGCCCTGTCCCGCCCACCAAGTTCCGTGCGGGGTGGTAGTTAAGTCGGTTATAACGCCGGCCTGTCACGCCGGAGGCCGCGGGTTCGAGTCCCGTCCACCCCGCCACTTCTCGACCGGAGGGCGATCCCGAGCAGGGGTCGCCCTCCTGCTTTTTCAGGGGAGGTTGCGATGGTGACGGCGTTCGTCACGGGGGCGACGGGGTACACCGGCCGCGAGGTGGTGCGCGAGCTGGTCGAGGGCGGGCACCGCGCGGTGGCCCACGTGCGGCCGGACTCGTCGCGGCTCGACCAGTGGCGCGGGCGGTTCGAGGCGCAGGGGGCCGAGGTGGACGACACCGCCTGGGACGAGGCCGCGATGGCCGAGACGCTGCGCGCCCTGCAGCCCGACGCGGTGTTCGCGCTGGTGGGCACGACGCGCAAGCGGATGGACCGGCTGCGGGCCGGCGAGGCGGACTACGCGGTGGCGTCCTACGAGGAGGTCGACTACGGGCTGCCGGCGCTGCTGCTGCGGGCCTGCCTCGCCGCGGAGATCCGGCCGCGCTACGTGTACCTCTCCGCCGCCGGGGTCAAGCCGGAGGCGTCCAGCGCGTACTACCGCGCGCGGGCCAGGATGGAGGCCGAGCTGCAGGGCAGCGGCGTGCCGTACACCATCGCGCGGCCGGCGATCATCTCCGGCAAGGACCGCGAGGAGGACCGGGTGCTGGAGTCGTTCGCGGCGATCACGAGTGACGCGGTGCTGTCGCTGGCCGGCGCGTTCGGGTTCCGCGGGCTGCAGCAGCGGTGGAGCCCGATCACGGGCGCCGACCTGGCCCGCGCGCTGGTGCGGCTGGCGCTGGACGCGGCCGCCGAGGACACCATCGCCGAGCCCGAGCAGCTGCGCTGAGCGTGGTCGATTCTCCATCGTTCCGATTGCGATTGTGGTATTCGTGCCTAGGTTCATCGGACGGAAGGAGTGCAGGATGCGATCGATGCGTGGGCCGCTGGCGGTGCTGGGCGCGGTGGGGCTGATCGGGGCCGGGCTGGCGCTGACCGGGTGTGGCGACGAGCAGGCGGTGGCGGAGGCGGCGGAGCCGGTCGTGGCCGGCGGGGCGGACCCCGCGGCGGCGGCGGAGGAGCTCGGCGACTGCGAGCAGGTCGACGAGGAGTGCTGCGAGGCCGCCGAGGTGTCGGACCAGGCCGTTCCGGAGGGCTGTCCCGACTGCGGCGAGGTGGACTGCTGCTGCGACAAGGACAGGAAGGCCGCCGCCGCGGCGACCCCCGCCGACGTCCCCGCGGAGATGTCCGAGGCCTACGCCGAGGCCCTCGAGGAGTGCGGCGGCTGCACCCACTGCGCCCACGCCAAGCTGGGCATCGAGCTGGGCGGTGCCCACGGCGGCGCGCGCGGCGAGGCGGCCGGCGACGGCGGCTGCCCCCACGCCAAGGACGGGGCCGGCGGAGCCCACCACGGCGGCGACGGCGGCTGCCCGCACGGCAAGGCCAAGGCCTCCCCGGCCGCGGACGTCCCCGTCCAGGGCTGACGCGAGGCGCCCCCGCGGTGCGATGACCCCCAACCCCGGCGACGGTGCCGCCCGCGGCGTCCTGTTCATCGACGACGACGCCACCGGTCGCGAGGTCGCGGCGTTCCGCCTCGGCGGGGCCGGCTACCGCGTGGACCTCGCCGCCGACGGGGCGGCGGGGCTCGAGGTATTCGACCCGGCGCGCCACGACGTGGTCGTCACCGACCTGCGGATGCCCCACGTCGACGGCATGGCGGTGCTGCGCAGCGTCCGCGCGCGGGACCCCGACATCCCGGTGATCGTGATCACCGCGTTCGGCAGCCTGGAGGTGGGCGTCCGCGCGATGCGCGACGGGGCCTACGACGTGCTGGCCAAGCCGTTCTCCGCCGAGCAGCTGGAGCTGACCGTGGGGCGCGCCGCCGAGCGGGCGCGGCTGGCCCGCGACAACCGCGCGCTGCGCCGCGAGCTGGCCGGCGTCGAGCGCCCGATCGTGGCGCGCTCGGCGGCGATGACCGCGCTGCTGGAGCAGGTGGATCGCCTCGCCGGCGCGGACGCCACGGTGCTGCTGCTGGGCGAGAGCGGGACGGGCAAGGAGCTGGTGGCGCGGCGGCTGCACGCCCGCAGCGGGCGCGGCGACGGGCCGTTCGTCGCGGTGTCGTGCGCGGCGCTGCCCGCCGAGCTGATGGAGGCCGAGCTGTTCGGCCACGTGCGCGGGGCGTTCACCGGCGCGACGCGCTCCCGCGAGGGGCGCTTCCGCCGCGCCGACGGCGGGACGCTGTTCCTCGACGAGGTCGCCGAGCTGCCCGCCGCGCTGCAGGGCAAGCTGCTGCGCGTGCTGCAGGAGCGGGTCGTGGACGTGGTCGGCCGCGACGAGCCGGTGCCGGTGGACGTGCGGCTGGTGGCGGCGACCAACCGCGACCTGCGTGCCGAGGTGGACGCCGGGCGGTTCCGCGAGGACCTGTACTTCCGCCTCGCGGTGGTGGAGCTGACCCTGCCGCCGCTGCGCGAGCGCCCCGACGACGTCGAGCCGCTGGTCCGCCACCTGGTGGCGCGCCACGCCGGCGACCGGGTGCTGGAGATCCCCGACGAGGTGCTCGCCGAGCTGCAGCGGCGCTCGTGGCCGGGCAACGTCCGCGAGCTGGAGAACGCCTGCGAGCGGCTGGCGATCCTCGCCCCGGGTTGCGCGGTGCGGCGGGAGGACCTACCCCCCGCGCCGGCGGGCACCGGGGTCCACGACCGCGCGGAGGCCGGCGGGGACTGGCTCGACCACCTGCCCGAGGGGCTGAGCCTGGTGGACCTGGAGCGCCAGGCGATCGAGCACGCGCTGCGGCGGGCGGGGGGCAACCTCAGCGAGGCGGCCCGCCGGCTGGGCGTCCCGCGCCACATCCTGGTCTACCGGGTGCAGAAGTATGGGATCCCCACCGGCCGCGGCTGAGCCCCCCGGACCCTGGGCGTGGATGGTCCAGGGCCGGGCGGTCGCCGGCGTGTGGTTCCTGCTCGTCGCGATCACCATCGTCCACTACAAGACGCCGGCCGAGGTCGAGTGGGTCCACGACGTGGCCCGGCGGCTGTACTACCTGCCGATCGTCCTCGGCGCGTTCGTCGGCGGCCTGCGCGGTGGCCTGCTGGCGGCGGTGCTGGCCTCGGTGATGTACCTGCCCCACGCGTTCTCGCACATGGGCCACATGGACCCGGCGCCGCCGCTGGAGAAGTTCCTCGAGGTGGTGCTGTACCTCGTGATCGGCGCGGTGGGGGGCGTGCTGGTCGACCGCGAGCGGGCCGAGCGGCGGCGCCAGCAGGAGCTGGCCGCCCGGCTGCGGCGCACGCTCGAGGATCTGAGGGCCACCGAGCAGCAGCTGATCCGCAGCGGGCGGCTCGGCGCGCTGGGGGAGCTCACCGCCGGCCTGGCCCACGAGATCAAGAACCCGCTCCACGCCATGCGCGGCACCGCCGAGATCCTGCGCGACGCGGTGCAGCAGGACCGCCCCGAGGCGCGGATGGCCAACCTCCAGCTCGAGGAGATCGACCGCCTCGCCGGCGTGCTCGACCGCTTCCTCGACTTCGCCCGCCCGCGGCCGGCAGGGACCATCGACGTCGACCTCGGCGAGGTGGTCGAGCGCGTCACCGAGCTGGCCGGAGCCCAGGCCCGCAAGGCGCAGGTCGAGCTGCGGCCGGAGCGGCCGGGGGTGCCGGCGGTGGTGCGGGGCGATCCGGAGCAGCTGGTCCAGCTGGCGCTGGGCATCGTGCTCAACGCGCTGGAGGTCCTGGGCGAGCACGACGGCCCGCGGTCCGTGACCCTGACCGTCTCGCGGGACCGCCGCGGCACCCGGGACTACCAGGTGCTGACCATCGCCAACACCGGCCCGGCGATCGCGGAGGACCAGCTGGAGCGCATCTTCGACCCGTTCGTGACCACCCGCGAGCACGGCACCGGCCTGGGGCTGTCCATCGGCGCCCGCATCGCCGACGCTCACGACGGCTTCATCGAGGCGGAGAACACCTCCGCCGGCGTGGCGTTCCACGTGTGGCTGCCGCGGGCTGGAGAATAGTCCACACTTTTACTGGATAATAGTCTCCAGCTGCTGCTGCGCTCGCGTCACGAGATCCCGTGACGATGCAGCAACAGTTTGGAATCACGGCATATTCTGGAATTCGTCGTATCTGGTACGGGGCTTGCTCACCCTCCGGTAGGCCGTGCGTCGACGACGGCCCTGGAGGATGACATGAAGCGATTCGCTCTCCTGACCCTGATCTCGCTGACCCTGCCCCTCGGGCTCGCGGCCTGCTCGCAGCCCGCGGCCAGTGGAGGGCACGAGGCCCACGCAGGCCACGACCACGCCGACCACGCCGATCAGGCGGGTCATGCGGACCGCGGCGACGCGGTGAAGATGTCCCACGCCGCGGCGGACATCGACCCACAGGGCGTGCCCGCGTCGTTCGCCGCCAAGCCCGCGGTGGGCACCAAGGCCGTGTGCCCCGTGATGGAGGACCCCTTCGTGGTGGCGGAGAACACCCTCGTCGCCGAGTACGAGGGCCGGTTCTACGCGTTCTGCTGCAAGGAGTGCGGGCCCCGGTTCGAGGCCGAGCCGGCGAAGTACGTGGCCCGGGCCGTTGAGCTGGACCGGGCCCACGGCGTCTCTGCACCGGCGGGGGGCTGAGCGCCCTCGGGGGGACCCCTCGCATGAGACGCCAGCTGCCGCTCCTGGCCTTCGTCCTGGTGGCGTGGTGTGCGCCCGCCCGGGCCTCCTCGCCCGAGCCGTGGGTCGAGCGGGCGCTGCGGGACAGCCCGACGCTGGACGCGCTGCAGCAGCGCCTCGACGCCGTGCAGCACCGCACCGCGCAGGCCGGGGCTCGCCCCGAGCCGATGCTGGCCGTGGAGTACGGCAACATGCCCGTCACCGCCCCGTACCCGGGGGTCCACGCGATGAGCGGGGTGCAGCTGAAGCTGCAGTACACCTTCCCCTTCCCGGGGACGGTGCCCGGCCGCGTCGCCGCGGCGCAGCGGCGCGAGGCGGTGGCGGCGGCCTCGCTGGACGAGGGACAGGTGCAGCTCGCGGCGTCGGTGCGCCGGGCCTTCTGGGAGCTGACCCGCGTGCGGCAGCTGCGGGCGGTGACCGTGGCGCACGTGGTGCTGGTGGACCAGCTGATCGAGACGGTGCGCGCGGCGTACGAGGTGGGCCGGGCCTCGCAGGGCGACCTGCTGGGGCTGCAGGTGCTGCGCGACCGGCTGGACGACGAGACGGCGGACTTCGACCGCGCCGAGCGGATCTGGCTCGCGGCGCTGGGCGAGGCGGTGCACCACGACCCGGCGGCGGACGGGCCGCTGGTGGTGGAGACGCCGGCGGACACCGCGGTGCCGACGCCGGCGGCGGATCTGGACGAGCTGGTGGCGCGGGCCGCCGCCGACCACCCGGCGCTGCGCGGCCTGGCCGCGGCGGCCGAGGCCGAGCGGGCCGCGGCGGACGCGGCCCGGCGCGAGGCGTACCCCGATCTGACGCTGTGGGGCGGGTACCGGGTGCGGGCGCCGGTGGGCACCGCCGACCCCGGGACCAACTTCGTGTCGCTGGGCGTGTCGCTGCCGCTGCCGACCTCGGCGGAGCGCCGCTGGGGCCGCGAGGCCGACGCCCACGAGGCCACCGCCCGGGCCGCCGAGGCCGACGCCGCGGCCGCGCTGGACGGCCTGCGCGCCGACCTGGACGCGGCGCTGGCCGCCTGGCAGCGGGCCGCGGACAAGCAGGCGCGCTACCGCGGCGAGCTGATCCCGGCCGCCGAGCGCGCGCTGGAGGCCACCCGGTCGTCGTACCAGGTGGACCAGGCGGGGTTCGCCGATCTCTATCGCGCCGAGGTGCAGCTGCTCCAGCTGCAGCGCGCGGCGCGCGTGGCCGCGGCCGACGCGGCGCTGGGCCAGGCCGCCACCTGGGCGCTGCTGGGCGCGGCGCGGGCCCCCGAGGAAGGAGGCGAGCGATGAGACGGCTCGCCGGTGTCGCAGTGCTGACCCTGATCCTCGCCGGCGGGCTCGCCGTGGCGGGCTGCGCGGGCGACGAGGCCCCGGGCGGGCAAGCCGAGGCCCAGCTGTACACCTGCGGGATGCACCCGTCGGTGGTCCAGGAGGGCCCCGGGAGCTGCCCGATCTGCGGGATGGACCTCACGCCGATGAAGGAGACCACCTACGAGGAGCCGGTCCCCCACGTGGAGCCCGGCTCCACCGGCGTGACGTTCTCCACCGCGGGAGGCGATCCGGTGGAGCTCGACGCCCCCGCCGAGCCCGCCGGCCCGGTGGTCACGGTGGACCCGGTGATGGTCCAGAACATGGGCGTGCGGGTGGCACCGGTGGTCCGCGGCTCGCTGTCGCGGCACGTGCGGACGATCGGCGAGATCGAGGTCGCCGAGGACGAGATCTCGGTGGTCAACCTGCGCTACTCGGGGTGGATCGAGCGGATCCACGTGGACCAGACCGGCGAGGAGGTGCGCGCCGGCCAGCCGCTGTTCGACATCTACAGCCCCGAGCTGGTCTCGGCCCAGGACGAGTACCTGCTGGCGCTGCGCAGCGGCGGGGCCGACGGCCCGCTGGCGCGCTCGGCCCGCGCGCGGCTGGAGAACTGGCAGCTCGGCGACCGCCAGATCGAGCGCATCGCCGAGCGCGGCGAGGCCACCCGCGACGTGACGGTCGTCGCGCCGCGGTCGGGCTACGTGCTGCACAAGGACGTCGTGGAGGGCGCGCGCGTCGCCGCCGGCAGCGACCTGTACCGCATCGGCGAGCTGGACACCATCTGGGTGCTGGCCGAGGTCTACGAGTTCGACGCGCCGTGGGTCGCGGTGGACCAGCCCGCGACGATGGAGCTGAGCTTCGCCCCCGGCGAGACCTACGCCGGGCGGGTGGCCTACCTCTATCCGACGCTGGACGAGCGCACCCGCACGCTGACCGTGCGGCTGGAGTTCGCCAACCCGGGGCTGGCCCTGCGCCCGGGGATGTTCGCCACGGTGTGGATCGAGAGCGAGCGCCGCGACGGCGTGCTGACGATCCCCACCGAGGCGATCCTGCGTGGCGGGGACCACGACACGGTGTTCGTCGCCGAGGGCGAGGGCCGCTATCGGCCCCAGCGGGTGGTCGCCGGGATGACCGGGGACGACCGCCACACCGAGATCCACTCCGGGCTGGCCGAGGGTGACCGCGTGGTGGTCAGCGGCCAGTTCCTGCTGGACAGCGAGAGCCAGCTGCAGGAGGCGGTGGCGAAGATGCTCCGCGAGCGCCTCGAGGTCGCGCCGCGATGAGCGAGACCGGCCGTGGCGGCCTCGTCGCGCGGATCATCGAGGGCAGCGTCCGCAACCGGGTGATGGTGCTGATCGTCGCGTCGATGGCGATCGCCGCGGGGATCTGGGCGCTGACCACCACCCCGGTGGACGCGATCCCCGATCTCAGCGACGTGCAGGTGATCGTGATCACCGACTACCCGGGCCAGGAGCCGCAGGTCGTCGAGGACCAGGTCACCTACCCGCTGAGCACCGCGTTGCTGGCGGTGCCCTACGCCGAGACCGTCCGCGGCTACTCGTTCTTCGGGCTGTCGATGGTCTACGTGATCTTCGAGGACGGCACCGACCTGTACTGGGCGCGCTCGCGCGTACTCGAATATCTCAACTTCGTGCAGGGCCGGCTGCCCGCCGGGGTCACGCCCCAGCTGGGCCCCGACGCCACCGGGGTGGGCTGGGTCTACGAGTACTCGCTGACCAGCGATCGCCACGACCTGGCCCAGCTGCGGAGCATCCAGGACTGGTACCTGCGCTACGAGCTGATGGCGCTGCCGGGGGTCGCCGAGGTGGCCTCGGTGGGGGGCTTCGTCAAGCAGTACCAGGTGGAGGTCGACCCCGAGAAGCTGCGCTCCTACGGCGTGACGCTGGGCCAGGTCGAGCGCGCGATCCAGCGCTCCAACACCGACGTCGGCGGCCGCCTGATCGAGATGGCCGAGACCGAGTACATGGTCCGCGGCGAGGGCTCGCTGCGCTCCATCGAGGACCTGGAGGTGGTCCCCGTCGGCGCCGAGCCCGAGACCCACACGCCGATCCTGCTGCGCCAGGTGGCCGACGTGCACCTCGGCCCGGAGCTGCGCCGCGGGCTGGTGGAGATGGACGGCGAGGGCGAGGTGGTCTCGGGGATCGTGGTGATGCGCTACGGCGAGAACGCGCTGCAGGTCATCGACCGGGTCCGCACGCGCCTCGCCGAGCTGCAGCCGGGACTGCCCGAGGGCGTCGAGATCCACACCTCCTACGACCGCTCGCACCTCATCGAGCGCGCCATCGACACGCTCCGCGACAAGCTGCTCGAGGAGATGCTGGTCGTCGCGCTGATCATCGTGGTGTTCCTGCTGCACTTCCGCTCGTCGCTGGTGGCGATCCTGACCATCCCCACCGGCGTGCTGCTGAGCCTGCTGGCGATGCGGCTGCTGGGGATCAACGCCAACATCATGAGCCTCGGGGGCATCGCGATCGCCATCGGGGTGATGGTCGACGCCTCGGTGGTGATGGTCGAGAACCTGCACAAGCACAAGGAGCGCGACCACGGCCTGGGCCACACCGAGCTGGTGATCCGCAGCGCCAGGGAGGTGGGCCCGGCGCTGTTCTTCTCGCTGCTGATCATCACGGTCAGCTTCCTGCCGGTGTTCACCCTGCAGCAGCAGGAGGGGCGGCTGTTCCGCCCGCTGGCCTACACCAAGACGTTCGCGATGGCGGCCTCGGCGCTGCTGGCCGTCACGGTGGTGCCGGCGTTGATGGTCTACTTCGTCCGCGGCCGCATCCGCCCCGAGCGCGACAACCCGCTGAGCCGGCTGTTCATCGCCGCCTACCGCCCCGTGATCCGCGGCGTGCTGCGCTTCCCCCGGGCCACCATCGCCGTGGCGCTGGTGCTCACCGCGGTGACCGTGGTGCCGCTGAGCCGGCTGGGCAACGAGTTCATGCCCCCGCTCAACGAGGGCGACCTGCTGTACATGCCCACCACCCCGCCGGGGATCAGCATCACCAAGGCCCGCGAGCTGCTGCAGCAGACCGACAAGATCATCGCGCGCCACCCGCAGGTGGAGCACGTGCGGGGCAAGGTCGGCCGCGCCGAGACCGCCACCGACCCGGCGCCGCTGTCGATGATCGAGACCACGATCATCCTGACCCCCGAGGAGCAGTGGCCCCGGGGCAAGACCATCGAGGACGTCATCGCCGAGCTGGACCAGATGGTGCAGTTCCCCGGGCTGACCAACGCCTGGACGATGCCGATCCGGACCCGCATCGACATGCTCGCCACCGGGATCAAGACGCCGGTCGGGGTCAAGCTGATGGGCGACGACCTGGCCGAGCTGAGCGAGGTCGGCACGCAGATCGAGGCGGTGCTGCAGGAGATGCCGGACACCAAGTCGGTGTACTCCGAGCGGGTCGTCGGCGGGCACTACGTGGACATCGAGGTGCGCCGCGAGGACGCCGCCCGCTTCGGCCTGACCGTCGAGGACGTCCAGGACGTGGTGCGCTCCGCGATCGGCGGGATGAACGTCACCTGGACCGTCGAGGGCCTCGAGCGCTACCCGGTCAACGTGCGCTACCCGCGCGACCTGCGCGACGACCTCGACGCCCTGCGCCGCGTGGCGGTCCCCACCCCGATGGGCCACACCGTGCCGCTGCGCCAGGTCGCGGATCTCTCGATCAGCGAGGGCCCGCCGATGATCAAGAGCGAGAACGCGCGGCGCACCGCGTGGATCTTCGTCGATCTCGAGGGCTCCGACATCGGCGGCTACGTGCGCGAGGCGCAGCGCCGCGTGGCCCAGGAGGTGACGCTCCCCCCGGGCGTCTCCATCGCCTGGAGCGGCCAGTACGAGTACATGCAGCGCGCCAACGAGCGGCTGTCGCTGATGATCCCGCTGACGCTGGCGATCATCTTCCTGCTGCTGTACGCCCACTTCCGATCGGTGGCCGAGAGCTCGCTGGTGATGGCCTCGCTGCCGTTCGCGCTGGTGGGCGGGATCTGGCTGCTGTGGGCCCTGGGCTACAACCTCTCGGTGGCCGTCGGGGTGGGCTTCATCGCCCTGGCGGGGCTGGCGGCGGAGACCGGCGTGGTGATGCTGGTCTACCTCGACGAGGCGCTGGAGCGCTACCGCGCCGAGGGCCGGCTGCGCACGCCCGACGACCTGCGCGCCGCGATCATCGAGGGCGCCGTCGACCGCGTGCGCCCCAAGCTGATGACCGTGGCGACGACCACCATCGGCCTGCTGCCGGTGATGTTCGGCACCGAGACCGGCACGCGGGTGATGCAGCGCATCGCCACGCCGATGGTCGGCGGGCTGATCAGCTCGACGCTGCTGACGCTGGTGATCCTCCCGGCGATCTACCTGCTGTGGAAGAAGGGGGACGCTCGTCGGACTTTCTCGGTACGATCCGCGCGATGATCGAGATCACGCCGACGATCCTGCTCGACGAGTCCGAGCTGGAGCTCAGCTTCGTGCGGGCCTCGGGCCCCGGGGGCCAGAACGTCAACAAGGTCTCCAGCGCGGTGCAGCTGCGCTTCGACGCCGCGAACAGCCCGTCGCTGCCCGAGCGCGTGCGTCACCGGCTGCGGACGCTCGCCGGGAAGCGGATGACGCGCGAAGGGGTGATCGTGATCGACGCCCGCCGGCACCGCAGCCAGGAGCAGAACCGGGCCGACGCGGTGGAGCGCCTGGTCGAGCTGATCCGGCGCGCCGCGGCCCCGCCGCCGAGGCCGCGCCGGGCCACCCGGCCGTCCCGCGCGGAGCGCCGCAAGCGCCTGGACGAGAAGCGCAAGCGGGGGCAGGTCAAGCGCCTCCGCGGCCGCGTCGATCCGGACAAGTGAGTCCCGTGTAGGAACATTTCCCGACTCCCCGCGTCAGACAGGTTGTAGGGGCGCACGGCTCGCCCCCGGGGAGCGGAGATGGACGACAGGAGCCACGAGGAGGTCGATCGCGCGACGCGCTCTGCGGCCCCCTGCCCGCTGTGCGGGGCCCCCGTCGCGTTCCACGAGTTCGGCTCGGGCAGCGCGGTGTTCTTCTGCCGGCGCTGCAGCTGGAGCCTGATCGAGGACCCCGACGGGGAGGTCGAGCGCGAGAGCACCCCCGACCCCGACGACCTCAGAGCTTGTGAATCTATCCCCGGACCGAGCCTGAGTGCCGCAGCGCCA
>CAZOYV010000042.1:0-644 GCA_964584075.1 uncultured Rickettsiales bacterium
TTTGTGCCGCGAGAAATCGGCGATGTGAGCCTATGACTGCGGAAGCCGGGCGGCGGGCGCGACAGGACGACGCCCCCCCGTCCCCGGCCGCACCCGAGGAGCGCGTCGCGCGCCCCAGCTACAAGAAGCTCAAGAAGCGGATGAAGTCGGACTACAAGCTCGTGCTGCGGGCGGTGTACGCCGGCCGCCTGCCCGAGGAAGACCTGGTGCGCGGCTTCGTCGCCGACTGCCACACGATGTGCACCTTCCCGGGCAAGGGCGATCCGCTGTACCCGGCGTTCCGCGCCGCCGCCGACGAGCTGCAGCGGGCCGCGGACGCCGGGGACATCGAGGCCTGCGCGGCGGCGATGCAGGAGATCCGCCGCCTGTGGCGCCAGGGGCACGACGAGTACAAGTAGCCGCGCCACCTCATCTGCGCGTGCGCCGCACGCGGAACCACGACAGCGCCGCGAGGAGCAACATCCCCATCGGCACCGGTGCCGCGCGGGCGGGCTCGTCCCGCTCGCACTCGCAGCCGCCGGAGTCGTCGTCGTCCCCCGTGTCGTCGTCGCCGGCGGTGTCGTCGTCGCCCGTGGTGTCGTCGTCGCCGACCGTGTCGTCGTCGTCCCCGGCGGTGTCGTCGTCGCCGGTGGTGTCGTCGTCAC
>CAZOYV010000042.1:744-37504 GCA_964584075.1 uncultured Rickettsiales bacterium
CCGTGGTGTCGTCGTCGCCCGTGGTGTCGTCGTCGCCCGTGGTGTCGTCGTCGCCCGTGGTGTCGTCGTCGCCGGCGGTGTCGTCGTCGCCGGCGGTGTCGTCGTCGCCCGCGGTGTCGTCGTCGCCCGCGGTGTCGTCGTCGCCCGCGGTGTCGTCGTCTCCCTGCACGGGCGGGTCGACCACGACCTCGAGCGCGGTCCAGCCCTGGGTGTCGGGCTGCGGCAGCTGGGGGTCCTGGATCCAACCCGGGCGGGCGACGTCGGCGTTGTCGGCCACCGCCACGGCGAGCACCTGTAGCGTCGTCCCCACCGGCTCGGTGACGGTCCAGCTCAGCTGGTCGCCGGGGGCGTCGGCCACGTGCACCCCGTCGACGTAGAGCCGCACCTCGGCCACCCCGTCGGGGTGGCTGGCGGTGATCACCAGATCGTCGTCCTGGGGCACGACGCCGCCGGGACCGACGGTGACCACCGGTCGCTCGGCGTACGGCGTCGCCAGCGGGTCGCCGATGGTGAGGTTGACCCAGTAGATGAACTGCTGGTTGTAGAAGTAGCTCTCCCCCAGGTTGTAGCCGTGGGTGTAGTACAGCAGCGCCCCGGCGTTGGGGAACACGTTGTTCAGCGGCTCCGCCACGGTGCCGTGGGTCCCGGTGGCGCCGGCGCGGATGAAGCGCGCCACGGACGTCTGGCTCTCGCTCTCGGGACAGGTCTGGCCGGTCTTGTCGCAGAAGAAGTTCTGGGGCGCCGCGCCGTAGGACGTGACGTTGTCGGTGATCGCGCCGGGCACGTAGGTGTTGCCCGCGATGGCGTTCTCGATGTTGGCCGCGCCGGTGAAGTACGCCGCCACCGTGTGGCCCGAGAGCGTCGAGTCGTGGGGCGACAGCCACACCCCGGGCAGCCCGGCATAGCCCAGGTAGCGCGTGGCGAACTCGCACTCCGGGTCCCGGGCACCGCGGGCGGAGTCGGCGCCCTCCATGCACAGGATCTCCGCGGTGGGGAAGGTCCCGTCCGAGGCCACCGCGCGGTCGACCACGTCCTGGGCGTCCTGGAAGTCGAAGCCGTCCAGGCGGGTGACGATGAACAGGTTGTCGTCGAAGTCGTATCCGCTGGACGCGCCGGCGGTCTCCCGGTCGAAGCTGGTGGGGTGGGTGTAGGTCCGCACGATGTCGCACGAGGACTGGTACCACCCCGAATACGGGTTCTCGATCACCAGGTCCCCGGTCATGCACCAGCCGCCGATCCACGCGGGGTTGTAGATCGAGGCCTGGAAGTACTGCCCCTGATACTGCGGCTTCCCGGCCAGCAGGCCACCCTGGTTGTCCGCCGCCTCGTGGACCTGCAGCATCGCGCCGAGGCTGGTGTGGTAGCCGTTGTTCGGCAGATCGACGCGGTACGGCAGGCCGCGAACCACCACGACGTAGTCGATCTCCTCGGGCTGCGGCAGCGTGCCCAGGCACACCACCAGCGGATCGTGGACCAGCGTCCAGTAGTCTGCGAAGTCGATGGTGCGGGTGTCGGCGGAGATCCCCGTGATCCCGCACAGCTGCCCATCGGGCAAGGCGCGCGCCTGCTGGTAGTACTGGGCCACGGCGGTGGCGTCGGGGCTGTCGGCGTTGTACAGCACCAGCACGTTGGCTGGGCCCCCGCCGGCGTGGGCGGTGGTCACGAGCAGCAGGGCTGCGACGGCGGTGGCGGCGCGGATCGACATCGGACCCCCCTTCGGTCCTCCAGGATACCGCGCCGTCCCGGGTCGTCGGGGGATTCGCGCGGAATCAACCAGCGACGCGGGAGCGGGCCGGTGCGTGGTAGGAGCGGAACGTCGAGGCCCCGGCGGGACCCATCACGCGGCGGAGGAAGCGGCGATCGGTGCCCAGCAGGTCGACCCAGATCAGCCCGTCGACGCAGTCGTGGAACGCCGGGTCGACGTTGAACGCCAGCAGCCGGCCCCCCAGCCGCAGGTACTGGCGCAGCAGCACCGGCACGCCGGTCTGCTCGGTCTCCACGTGCGCGACCCAGCCGGACAGGTCCTCGATCTGTCGCAGCCACTCGGCGTAGGGCTCCAGCTCCTTGTGGGCCAGCAGGAACGGCCGCCGTGCCCGCACCAGCGCCGCGTGGTCGGCGGCGAAGTGGTGGCGCTCCAGGTAGCGCACCATCAGCCACCGCGAGACCGCGAGGTAGTCCTTGCTGATGCTCACCGGGCCCAGCATGTGGCGGTACCACGGGTGGCGTGCCAGGAAGCGTCCGATGCCCTGCCACAGCAGCAGCAGCGGCGCGAACCCCCGCTGGTAGGACGGTCGCACGAACGAGCGGCCCAGCTCCAGCGTCGGCCCGAGCCGCTGGAACAGGGCCGGATCGAGGTGGAACAGGGTGCTGGTGTACAGCCCGTCCACGCCGGCCACCGGGAGCACGCGGTCGGTGCGGGCGAAGCGGTAGGCACCGACGATCTCGCGGCGCCGGCGCTGGTACAGCAGCAGGTGCGAGTAGTGCGTGTCGAAGCGGTCCAGGTCGCGCTCGCGGCCGGTGCCCTCGCCCACGGCGCGGAAGGTTTGCTCGCGCAGCCGCCCCAGCTCCAGCAGGCCCTCCGGGATCTGGTGGGCGTGGGCCTGGACGACCACCAGCTCGCCCCGCTCCAGCAGCCGCTGGCGGGGGGGCAAGGCCTCGAGCTCGGCGGCCACCGCGTGCGGATCGCGGGGCGCCGCGACCGGCTCGTCGACCGGGGACCGGCGCGGCAGCGGGACGACCCTCCGCCGCAGCCGCGGCGGCGTGCGGCGCCCGAGGATCTCCGTGCGAGCGCGCAGGTACGAGGTGATCCGCTCGTCCGACCCCTCCTCCGGCAGGTCCTCCGGGCGCAGCGGCGTCCCGATCCGGACCTCGATGTCGGTCCGCGTCTTGTTCAGCAGCTCGTGGGGCAGCAGCGCGGTGCGCAGCGTCGGGTGCAGCAGCCCGGCGAGCTGGAACAGCGCGCCGTTGCGCCCGCAGAAGTAGACCGGCACCACCGTCGCCCCGGTGCGGCGAACCAGGCGACCCACCGTCGGCTGCCAGGACGGGTCGGCCACGCAGCGCCGGCGCAGGTCCAGCGACGACACCTCGCCGGCGGGGAACATCGCCAGCGCGCCCCCCTGCTGCACCCAGCGGATCGAGGCGCGCAGCGCCAGCGCGTTGGACCGCCGCGACGAGGTCCGGCTCCACGGGTCGACCGGGATCACGATCTCCCGCACCTGGGGCACGCGCTCCAGCAGGTAGTTGGCCAGGATCTTGACGTCGGCGCGCCGCTGCATCAGCAGCCGCGCCAGGATCAGCCCGTCGAGGCCGCCGTAGGGGTGGTTGGAGACCACGATCAGCGGTCCCTCGCGGGGAATCCGGTCCCGCTCCGCCGGCGAGGTCCGGATCCGGATCTGGAGCACGTCCAGCGCCACGCGCAGGAACGTCTCGCAGTCGTCGACGTAGGCCAGCCCCTGGTACAGCCCCTCGATGCGCTCCAGGGACAGCAGGTGGCTCAGGGGGATGCCGGTCAGCGCCACCGCGGCGCGCTTCACGCGGCCCCCGCCGGAGGCCTCGATCGGGAACAACCGCTGGTCCTCGCGGGGCCGGGCGTCCATCTCGCCCCTCACCCCGCCAGGTTCCACAGCTCCAGCGAGGCGCCGTCCGGCTTCGTCGGCGGGCGCTCCAGCCGGCCGTACATCTCCCACATCTCGTCGAACGCCCTGGCCAGCGAGCGGTCCTCGCAGTACTCCCGGGCGCGGCGCCCCATCGAGCGCAGCCGGTCCGGGTCCTGCAGCAGCCGGTCCATCGCCTGCAGCAGCGCCGCGCCGTCCTCCCCCGGGATGATCACGCCGGTCTCCTCGGGCAGCACGTTCTCGTGGGGCCCGCCGCGGTCGGTGACGATCACCGGGGTCGCCGAGGCCTGGGCCTCGAGGATCACGTTGCCGAAGGTGTCGGTGGTGCTGGGGAACACGAACAGGTCGGCGTCGGCGAAGGCCGACAGCAGCGGCTCGCCGGAGAGGTAGCCGGTGAACACGATCGGCAGCCCCGCGGCGTCCCGCTGCATCTCCTCGAGGTAGGGGCCGTCGCCGATCACCACCAGCGACACGTCGGAGCGCCGCTCGCACAGCGCGCGGAAGCTGTCCACCAGCAGCGGCAGGTTCTTCTCCCGCGAGACGCGGCCGACGTACAGCAGCTTGGTGCGGCCGGCGAGCCCGAGCTGGTCTTCGAGGTACCCCTGGCGGTTGCCCGGCTGGAAGCGATCGATGTCGACGCCGCGGGGGTAGACCACCACCCGCTCCGGCCGCAGCCCGCGGTCGATCAGCTCCTCGCCGGTGTCCTTGGACGGCACGTAGATGAAGTCGAGCTGCTCGTAGTACCAGATGATGAACCGCCACATCAGGTCTTCCATGTCGCCGTCGCCGGTGAGCTTCAGCGCGTACTGCGGCAGGGCGGTGTGGTACGTGCCGGAGATGGGCAGCTCGAGCACCCGCGCGGTGGCCAGCGCCACCAGCCCCAGCGGCCCCGGGGTCGCCGAGTGCACGTGGGTGAAGCCCTTCTCGTAGCAGTAGCGCAGCATGTCCAGCAGCGGCGGGTGGAACAGCTTCTGCTCGGGGTACTCGGGCAGCTCGTAGACCCCGATCGGCTTGAAGTTCTTGACCCCCGCCTCGTGGGCCCGCTGCTCGTGGTCGCAGGTGATCACGGTCAGGCCCTTCTTGCTCTTGCGGGCCAGCCGGACGTGCTCGTGGAGCGTCAGCGCCACGCCGTTGACCTCGTAGAACGTGTCGGTGAAGTGGGCGACCTTGATCCCGCCCCGGTGGATCGGCTCGGGCAGGAACTGGGACGAGATCTGCTCGCCGAGCTGGCGGTCCTTGCTGAATAGCGAGTACGACACGAAGTACGGCGCCAGCAGGGTGTACAGCGAGCCCGCCGAGCCGATCGTCTCGAACAGGTTGAACAGGTTGCCGCCGGCGATGTGGTCCCACAGGTGGTCGCCGAACGACGACGACACGCGGTTGGTCGCCTGGGCCACGAAGTCGTACCACACCTCGTCCCACTCCCGGTCGGGCTTGCCCTCGCCGCGGGCGACGCGGAGCAGGTCGGGGTCGTCGTAGACCAGGTCCTCGGCCTCGCGGAGCATCAGCTTGGCGCCGCTCTGGGGGGCGTCCTCGCGGGCCGAGCGGCGGTGCTGCCAGGCCTGCTTGAGCCGGGACCACATCCCGCTGTTGTCCACCGCCTCCTGCTCGCGCAGGACCCGGTCGATCAGCCCCACGAGCAGGCTGCCCCGGGCGTAGCGGTCCATGTCGAAGCGGGTCCGGTAGAACTGGTAGGCGATCGAGTAGATCGTGCGGGCGTAGGCGTGGGGCGTGGTGCCGCGCCCGCCCACGTCGGCGCTGTGGTTTTCGATGCCGTCGAGCAGGTCCTTGACCGACTCGGCGTCGGCCACCTCGGTGTACTTGCAGGCGATCTCCAGCGAGCTGTGGTCGTCGGAGCCGCCGAGCACGTTCTTGATCCACGGGTCGGGGTACAGCGGGTTGATCCCGTGGCGGTCGATCAGCTGCTCGATGTCCCGGGGCTTCAGGCTGTCGAGGATCCGCACCAGCAGGCGATCCTGGGCGTCCTCGCGCGAGCCGTTGAGCTCCATGTTGCGGAACAGCAGCAGGCACTTCTCGACGTGCTCGGTGGTGAGCTTGTGGTTGACCGAGAACAGCGGGTGGGCCAGGGCGTGGACGATGCCCTCCTGGCGCAGGTACGGCACCAGGTCGAAGACGTCGCTGCGCAGCCGCTGGATCTCGTCGTGCTGGGCCTCGTCGATGTCGTAGACCAGCACGTGGATCTTGCAGCGGTCCTCGGGGAAGTAGGCGGTGACCTCCTCGCTGAGGAACGTGCCGTCGAGGTGCGCGATCTCGAGGGCCCCGTGGATCGTGTTGTGATCGGTGATCGTCACGGCCGTCATGCCCCGACGGCGGGCGATCTCGTAGAGCTGCTCAGGCTCGGTGAAGCTCTCGGGGCAGCCCAGCTTCTGGAGGATCCACTGGGCGGGACGCTTGGAGTGCTTCGAATGGACGTGGAGGTCTGCTCTCATGATCGGCCATCTCCTGCTGCGGTGGTGCGGTGCTGTGGGACGTGCGCTGCGTGCGGTTCCAGGGGGCGGCGTGGCGGGCCGACGGGGGCGAAGAAGAAACCTCCCCATGGCAGAGCGGGGCGACCGTGGGCCACCCCGATGCCATGGCGGGGAGGGGGCTGTTCCTTTCGTCTCGCCGAGGCGACATGGTCCATCATCCGTCGCCCGGGAGATCGAGTGCGTTCCGTGTTTTCGAATACTGGGTGACAGAATCCGCTCGCTGTTACGGGAGCGTTCGGGTCGGTCCGTGGTCGGGCTCCTCCGCCGCGATGCGCTGCAACATCCACCGCATCCGCGGGTGCAGCGGGCGCGGCTGGGAGGCGGGGCGCGCCAGCAGGAAACCCTGTCCCAGCGGGACTCCGAGCCGCACCAGGGTGCGCAGCTCCTGGTACCGCTCGATGCCCTCGGCGATCACGCACATCCGCACGTTGTCGGCGAACTGCAGCAGCGACCTGACCAGGTGCTGCTGAAACGGGGAGGTGTCGATCCCGCGAACGATCGAGATGTCGAGCTTGAGGAACTGGGGGGTACATGCCACCAGCGTCTTGAGCCCGGAGTACCCTGCGCCGAAGTCGTCCAGCGCGATGCGAAACCCCTGGCGCCGGTAGTGGCGCAGCACCCGCTCGAAGTTGCGCTGATCGACGATCGACTCCTTCTCGGTCAGCTCGAACACGATGTGGTGCTGGTCGATCCCGTGGGTGCGCAGCAGCCTCCGGGTGAAGCCCTCGGCGAAGCGCCGGTCGAAGAAGATGTCGGGGCTGACGTTGAGGAAGAACCGCGGCAGCGGCTCGGGCTCCGCCGCCAGCTCGGCGATCCGCCGCAGGGCCTCGAAGCGGCACGCCCGCTCCAGGTCCCACGAGCGCCCCAGCTCCTTGGCGAGCTGGAACATCCGCTCGGGGGACTGCAGCGGCGGGGTGCCGCGCGAGAGGACCTCGTAGCCGTACGGCTCGCCGGTGTGCAGCGCGACGATCGGCTGGAACAGGGACGTCAGCTGCTGGCGCGCGATCAGGCGGCTCAGGTGCATCCCGGCGGGGCTCGCCGGGGTGTCGGACGACAGGGACGGTTCGTGGTCCATGGCCTCGCTTCCTGCGTTGCGGCCCCGCTCCCCCCGATGGTCGTCCCGGGCCGCAAGGCCGTCTCTCGTGCCTGGGCATGAGACCACCCGAGGGTGCCGTTCCGATGAACCCGCGGTGAACTCCCTCCGACTCCTCGACGCGGCCCGTGACGCCGCGATCGCCCCCCGCGAGAAACCGAACCGTCACACAGTTGTGTTATAGAACGCGCCGAACTCGAGCGCGTGCGCGCCCTTTATGCGAGAGTCCATGACCGCCCAAGACGCCAAGAGCATCGAGCACGGTCCGGCCCCGATCGAGCAGCTCACCCCCGAGGTGACCGAGGCCGACGTCGCGATCTTCCACGAGCTGATCTCCACCGAGCTGACCCCCGAGCAGGAGCGGCGCATCGCCGAGCCCGAGCGGGTGTTCCCCCGGCAGGACGAGATCCTGGCGCTCCACTGGCACCCCGAGCACCTCCCGATCCCGCTGGTCCGGCGGCGCATCGAGGCGATGTTCCCCGGTGCCACCGAGTCGCTGATCATCCCCACCCAGCACAACGTGATCCTGCCCTACGACGGCTACAGCGGGGTCGAGATCGACTGCTACAGCCGCAGCTTCAACCGCAAGGTGCAGCTGCTGTTCCACTTCGCCAACGAGCGGCTCGAGGGCCGCGGCGACGTGTTCAAGGCGATGGTCGACCACACGATGACGTACCGCGCCAGCCAGCTGTTCGAGTTCATCGACTCGGTGCTCGAGCCGGACCTGCAGTACCGCGTCGACCTGGCCGCCGAGCGCACCGGCGCGGACCAGACGCTGATCGACTTCTGCCGGATCCACGTGCGGCGGCTGCGCACGATGATCGACGAGTACGAGGCCGAGATCCCGCCGGAGATGGTCAAGAACAAGCTGGTCCGCAACTACGTCGACTCGCTGCGGGACCAGTACGACAACCGCCTGATCAACCACGCCCAGCTGTTCCTGCGCGCGGTCAAGAAGGCCGTCAAGCGGGAGTTCAGCCTCGACTACTTCTACGAGACCGAGGAGGTCATCGAGGAGGGCCGGGCGCTGGGCGGCTGCGTGGTGGTGCCGCACCCCGAGCAGTTCTGGCCGATCCTGCTCGAGGAGCTCGACATCGACGGCGTCGAGATCTGGAACCCGCAGTCGTTCGAGTTCACGCGGTTCCTCGTCGACGTCGTCCACCGCCAGAACCAGAAGGCCCATCGCCGCGACCGGCCGCTGCTGGTCACGATGGGCGACGACTGCCACCTCGGCGAGAAGGTCAAGGACCCGCGGCACCAGGACGAGGCCAAGGCCGGCCGCGAGATCGGGCTGCAGCCGCCGTGGGACGATCTGGGGATCCGCAAGCGGCTGATCGCCGCCAACACCAGCCGGTTGCACGTGATCCGCGAGTACCGGGCCCGGCTGCAGGGCTGATCGAGCCCGACGACAGGAGAAGCACGACCATGTCCAAGGACACCTCCCCCCTGGTCTTCGAGCACGAGTCGCTCCAGGACCCCGAGTCGATCGTCGAGTACCTCGAGGCGCTCGGTACCGGCTTCCGCGCCGGCCGCCTGCTGTTCACCGCGGGCAAGCAGGAGCTGGTGCTCAAGACCCCGCGGCTGATGAACTTCCACATCAAGGCCAAGCAGAAGGAGGACGGGGTCAAGCTCTCGCTCAAGATCAGCTGGAAGGAGCACGAGCAGCGGGGCAAGAACCAGTCCCCGCTGAAGATCGTCGCCACCGAGGAGGACTAGCCCGATGCTGGTCCACGAGGGCCTGGATCGCAACTTCCAGTTCATCGTCCTCGAGGTGGGCAAGCAGGTGGAGCGGGTGCGGCTGCACCTCGACACCCCCGACGACCACCTGATGCGCCAGATCCGCTCGCGGGACGACTACATCGACCACCTCAAGAGCATCATCGCCAACAAGTGCTACGCGTACCTGCAGGAGCACGGCAACCTGGCCAAGCGGACGGTGGACCTGATCCGCTCGATCAACGTGGTCGCCTCCAACCTCGAGCGCATCGCCGACCACGCGGTCAACATCGTCACGCAGACCAACCACTTCAGCCAGGAGGACTTCCTCCACCGCTACGACTACGACCCGTTCTTCCGGGAGATCACGGCTGCGCTGGAGCTGGTCCCCGAGGCGTTCGACAAGCTGGACACCACCAAGGCGGTCCAGATCTGCAACGCCGAGGTCGAGCTCGACGACCTGTACCGCGCCAAGGTCGACCGGATCCTCGCCGAGATGGCGTCGGGGCGGGGCATCCCGGACTACGTCACCGCGATGATGATCTTCCACTACCTGGAGCGGATGGGGGACTGCCTGCTCAACATCGGCGAGGCGATCATCTTCTGCAAGGTCGGCGAGAAGCTGAAGTTCCACCAGTTCCAGTCGCTGCACGACACGCTCTCGGCGGTGCACCCCGACGAGATGGACCTCGACTCCATCGACTTCGAGGGCATCTGGGGCACGCGCAGCGGCGCCCGGATCGGCAAGGTCAGCACCGGCGCGTCCAGCGTGGTGGACGGGGATCAGGTCGTCTACAAGGAGGGCGACCTGCGCAAGATCAAGCTGGAGAAGGAGAAGATCGAGCTGTGGAACCAGCTCGTCCCCGGCCTGCCGCCGCGGATCGTGGAGTACCAGGAGAACGAGCGGGACGCGACGCTGCTGATCGAGTACCTCAACGGCAGCAACCTCCAGGAGATCGCGATCACCACCGATCCGGACTTCCTCGACGAGGGGCTCGAGGCGGTACAGCACACGGTGCGGCAGGTGTGGCTCCAGACGCGCACCGACCAACCCGCCCACGCGGCGTTCCTCGGTCAGCTGACCCGCCGCCTCGGGGACGTGGTCAACGTGCACCCCGACTTCAGCGCCGAGCGCAAGCAGATCGGCGGGCTGACGATCCCCAACGTGGCCGAGCTGCTGCACCGCAACCAGGATCTCGACGAGGTCCTCGCCGCGCCGATCTCGGTGCTGGGCCACGGGGACTTCAACCTCGACAACGTGATCTACGACCCGGCGCGGAAGCAGGTGCACTTCATCGACCTGCACCGCTCGGCGCCGATGGACTACCTGCAGGACATCGCGGTGATCATGGTCTCGAGCTTCCGGCTGCCGGTGTTCGACCCGGCGATCCGGCGGCGGCTCAACCGCGTGATCGCCAGCTTCTTCGACTTCGGCGTCGGCTTCGCCGAGGAGATCGGCGACGAGACGTTCGAGATCCGGCTGACGCTGGGGCTGGTGCGGTCGTTCCTGAGCAGCACTCGCTTCGAGCTCGATCGCGAGTTCGCGCAGGACATGCGCCAGCGGGCGATCTACCTGCTGCGCAAGGTGGACGCCCATCGCGACCGCCCGTGGGAGAGCTTCGAGATCCCGCGGGACGTGCTGTTTTATTGATACTGGACGACAGCGGGCGCACGGGGGGCGCCACGAGAGGTGGGACCCGATGAAGAGGGTAGGAGTGATCGGCATCCCCGGGGCCTGGTCCTCGGAGCGGCTCGCGGACGCCCTGGAGAGACGGACGGGCTACCGCCGGGTGTTCGACATCACCGAGCTGAGCCTCGACCTGGAGGCGGGTCGGGTGTGGGCCGGCGAGGTCGAGGTCACCGCGCTCGACGGCCTGATCATCAAGAAGATCGGCAAGGAGTACTCCCCCGAGCACCTGGAGCGGCTCGAGCTGCTGCGTTTCGTGCAGGAGCGGGGCGTGCCGTGCTTCTCGCGGCCCGAGCGGATCGCCGCGATGATCGACCGCATGGCGTGCACCGTGGCGCTCAACCTCGCGGACATCCCGATGCCGCCGACGGTGATCACCGAGAACGTCGACGCCGCGGTGGCCGCGGTGGAGCGCTTCGGCGCGGCGGTGTTCAAGCCGATGTTCTCGACCAAGGCGCGCGGGATGCAGATCATCGAGGCCGGCGACGGCGCGCGCGCGGCGGTGGAGGCGTTCCAGGCCGCGGGGCACCGCGTGATGTACATCCAGCGGCGTGCCGAGCTGCCGGGCTACGACCTCGGCGTGGCGTTCCTCGGTGGGGAGTACCTCGCGACCTACGCGCGGGTCGCCGCCGACGGCGCGTGGAACACCACGTTCCACTCGGGGGGCAAGTACCGCGGGCACGACCCCGGCGTGGAGATCGTCGAGATCGCCCGCCGGGCGCAGGCGCCGTTCGGGCTGGAGTTCACCTGCGTCGACGTCGCCGAGACCCCCGACGGCCCCGTGGTCTGGGAGGTCTCCGCGTTCGGCGGCTTCCACGGGCTGCTGGACGGCTGCGGGATCGACGCCGCCGAGCGTTACGTGGAACACGTCCTGGGGAGGATCGCAGATGAGTGAGCACCCGAGCGACCTCGGCGGCTGGATCGACCACCTGAGCGAGTCCCACACCGCCAACGAACGGATGGGGCTGCTGTTCTACGACTGCCACATCGAGGTGCGCTCCAACAGCCGCACGCTGCTGGAGAAGCTCGCGTACTACTACAAGGACTTCACCGACCACTCCGACGTGGAGCCGCAGATCCGCGTGCTGGCGCTGGAGGCGCCGGCCCCGGAGACGGGGCTCGACTTCACGATCAAGCAGCCCGACCCGGGCAAGACCAAGATCAAGGAGGAGTGGATCGACTTCCCCGACGGTCGGATCGTGCACAAGCGGCTGACCGGGATGCACTTCCTGTTCGGCGGCGACCGCCACCTGGCGTTCGGCCCCTGCGTCGAGAACGACAACCAGGTGGTCAACTTCATCAACAACCGCTTCATCCAGCACAGCCTCAACCGCGGGTTCCTGCTGGGGCACGCCGCGGCGGTGATGCACGGCCAGCGCGGGCTGTCGTTCGCCGGGTTCTCGGGGATGGGCAAGTCGACCCTGGCGCTGTGGGTCATGGCCCGCGGCACGACGTTCGTCAGCAACGACCGGCTGATGATCCGCCGCGCCGGCGGCGTGCTCGAGATGCTCGGGGTGCCCAAGCTGCCCCGGATCAACCCCGGCACGATCCTGGCCAACGAGTACCTGCTGAGCGTGATGCCCTCCGAGGAGCGGGCCGAGGCCGCGGCGCTGCCCGAGGACGAGCTGTGGAACCTCGAGCAGAAGTACGACGCGTTCATCGACCAGTGCTTCGGGCCGGGCAAGTTCCGGCTGCGCAGCGTGATGTCGGGCCTGGTGATCCTGAACTGGGAGCGCGAGGAGATCCCGCTGGAGATCCGGCGGGTCGACGTGGACCGGCGGCGGGACCTGCTCGGCGCGTTCATGAAGTCGGTGGGGCTGTTCTACGAGCCCGACGCCGACGACCCCGACCCGGACTTCTCCGAGGCGGCGTACCTGGAGTGCCTGCAGGACTGCCCGGTGTTCGAGTTCACCGGCGGGGTCGACTTCGACGCGGCGGCGGACGCCTGCATGCGGTTCCTCGAGACCGGCGCGATGCAGGGGGCGCTGGACCGCCGGGGGGCGGAGGGCCCGTGACCGGGGTCCGCCTGACCCGCCGCGTCCCCCTGCCGGATCCCCGGCGCGTCTCGCTGTGCGAGCGGGCCCCCGAGTACGGGCCGCGGGTGCTGTTCTTCAGCGGCGGCACCGCGCTGCGCGGCGCCAGCCGGGAGCTGATCCGCTACACCCACAACTCGATCCACCTGATCACCCCGTTCGACTCCGGCGGCAGCTCCGCGGTGCTGCGCCGGGCGTTCGACATGCTCGCCGTCGGCGACATGCGCAACCGGCTGATGGCGCTGGCCGACCAGACCGTGCAGGGCCAGCCCGACGTCTACCGGCTGTTCGCGTTCCGGTTCCCCAAGGACGGCGAGCAGGCGGAGCTGGTGCGCTGGCTGGACCGCATGGTCGGGGGCGACGATCCGATGGTCGCGGCGATCGGGGACCCGCTGCGCAAGCTGATCCGCAACCACCTGCGGTTCTTCCGCGAGGAGATGCCCGCCGACTTCGACCTGCGGGGGGCCAACATCGGCAACCTGATCCTGGTGGGCGGGTTCCTCAACCAGGGCCGCCACATCGATCCGGTGCTGTTCCTCTTCGCGCGGCTGGTCAAGGCCCGCGGGGTCGTGCGGCCGGTGAGCAGCGCCGACCTGCAGCTCGCCGCCGAGCTCGAGGATGGCCGCGTGGTGGTCGGCCAGCACCGGCTGACGGGAAAGCAGGTCGAGCCGCTGACGTCGCCGATCCGGCGGCTGTACCTGGCCCGCAGCGCGGCGGACCCGACCCCCGTGGAGCAGCCGATCCGCGACAAGGTCGCGACCCTGATCGGGCAGGCCGACGTCGTGATCTACCCGGTGGGCAGCTTCTACAGCAGCGTGCTGGCCAACCTGCTGTGCCGCGGGGTGGGCCGCGCCGTGGCGGCGCTGGACGTGCCCAAGGTCTACGTCCCCAACACGGGTCACGATCCGGAGCAGGTGGGGATGACGCTGCCCGCGGCGGTGGAGGTCCTGCGCTCGACGCTGGCGGCCGACGATCCCGGGGCGATCCGGATCCGGGACGTGCTGCAGTACGTGCTGGTCGACCTCGAGCGGGGAGGGCAACACGCCGTGGAGCTCGACGAGGTCCGCGCGATGGGCGTCGAGGTCGTCGACGTGCCGCTGATCACCGACGCCAGCGCGCCGCTGATCGACCCGGCGCAGCTGGCCAAGGTGCTGGTCTCGATGGCGTGAACCCGCCACCGCGGAAGGGGAGCCACTGTCACAAAGTTGTCACATTGGTGACACCGTACTGAGATACTGTGGCTCGGTTTTTCGCTTGGAGTGGAACCATGGGTGACGAACAGAAGAAGAGCGCGAAGATCAAGGCCTCGATGGAGCTGCCCGCCGTGGCGGCGTTGATCGAGAGGGTGTTCGGCCAGCTGGCCGAGAAGGGCCAGCTGGTGGTCGAGGGGGCCGAGGGGACACTGACGCTGGAGCCCGAGGGCGCCGTGGCGGTGGAGATCAAGGCCAAGGCCAAGAAGAACAAGGAGTCGGTCTCGATCAAGCTGAAGTGGCAGAAGGTCGTCGCGGAGGCCCCGGCGGCGGAGCCCACGGCGGCGGAGCCTGCCGCGGCGCCGAAGGTCAAGGCCAAGGCGGTGGTGGTCCCGGCGGAGCCGGCCGAGGCGGCCCCGGCGGCGAAGAAGCCGGCGGCGAAGAAGCCGGCGGCGAAGAAGCCCGCGGCGAAGAAGCCCGCGGCGAAGAAGCCCGCGGCGAAGAAGCCCGCTCCCGAGCCCGCTCCGAAGTCGGCGCCCGAGCCCGCTCCGAAGCCGGCGCCCGAGCCCGCTCCGAAGCCGGCGACCAAGCCCGCTCCGAAGCCGGCGCCCAAGCCGACGCCCAAGCCGGCGGCCGAGGAGAAGAAGGTCCCGGCGCCCGCGTCGCCGACGACCAAGGCGGTGGAGCCGAAGGCACCGGCGGGGGACGACGAGCCCAAGCCGTAGGGGCCTGTCTCGATCCTGTCCTCGGCCCGTGACACCATCGTCAAGCAGGCGACCTAGGGTGGGCGCGGAGGTGTGCCCATGCACCGGGTCGCGCTCGTCGCCAGCCTGCTCCTGACCACCACCACCGCCGCCGCCCCCCCGGTGGTCCACGGCCCCCACCCGCGCTGGCGGCCGCCCTGGCGGGGCTGCTGTTCACGCGGAGACGCTAGCGCGGGTCGAGCTTGCCGATGTGCCGGATGTCCCGGCCCTTGATCATGAAGATCACCTGCTCGGCCACGTTGGTGCTGTGGTCCGCCATCCGCTCGAGGAACTTGGCCGCGGACTGCAGGTGGATGCCGATCTCGAAGGGGCAGTCGCCCTCCTGCATCTCGGCGTGGATCTCGCGGAACACGCGGTGGTACAGGTCGTCGGCGAGGTCGTCGCGGGTGATCACCTCCCAGGCCTCGTCGGCGTTGCGCGCGACGAAGGCGTCGATCGCGTCGCGCACCATCGACTCCACCAGGTCGCCGAGGCGGTGGATGTCCTCGTAGTGGCGGAACCGGGACTCCTCGGCGATCTCCATGCTGCGCTCGCAGATGTTGACCGCCAGGTCGCCGATGCGCTCCAGATCGGTGACCATCTTCATCGACAGCGAGATGAACCGCAGGTCGGTGGCGCCGGGGGAGTGCTGCGCCAGGATCTTCAGGCACAGCTCGTCGATCTCGATCTCGTCGAGGTTGACCCGCGCGTCCCGCTCGATGGTCCGCTGGGCCAGCTCGGCGTCGCGGTTGATCAGCGAGTGGGTCGAGTCGCTGATCATCTCCTCGACGCGGCCGGCCATCAGCAGCAGCCGGTCCCGGAGCTGCTGCAGGGCCCCCTGGAACGCCTCGCTGGCCTCACCCGGGAGCTCGTCGTCGAGGGAATCGGGGATCGCGGGCTCGCGGGCGTGGTCGAGGAACGACGCCCCGGCGGACCGCGGCCGGCCCGCCCCCGGCGCCGCGTCGCCGCGGGCGGGGATCGGCGTGGGCTCGATCGCCTCGGCCCCGGCCCGTGGCTCCCCGGGCGGCGCCGCCGGCTGGCGCTCGACGCCGCGGTCCTCCAGCGGCAGCACGAACCAGAACACCGAGCCGCGCGGGGCCGCGGGAGCGACGCCCACGTCGCCGCCCATCTGGTCCACCAGGTGCTTGACGATCGCCAGCCCCAGCCCGGTGCCGCCCATCTCCCGCGAGCGGCCGGTGTCGACCCGGTAGAACCGCTCGAAGATCCGGGCCCGGTGCTGCGGCTCGATGCCCAGCCCGGTGTCCTCGACCTCGACCCGCACCAGGTCGGGCAGCCGCCGCGTCCGGACCGCGACGGTCCCCCCCTGCGGCGTGTACTTCACGGCGTTGTCCAGCAGGTTGAGCAGCACCTGGTCCAGCGCCTTGGCGTCGGCCACCGCCGTGGCCGCCGGGTCCACGTCGATCCGCAGGTCGATGTCGCGCTGCTCGGCGTTGTGCTCGACCGCCTCGACCGCCCGCGTCACGGCCTGCTGCAGGGACAGCGACCGGCGCTCGACCTCGTACTTGCCGGACTCGATGCGGGCCAGGTCCATCAGGTCGGCGATGATCCGCGACAGCCGCTCCGAGTTGCGCAGCACGGCCTCGACGAAGCCCTTGCCGACGGCAGGGTCCTCCAGCGCGCCGTCCAGCAGGGTCTCCGCGTTGGCCCGGATCACGCTCACCGGCGTGCGCAGCTCGTGGGACACGTTGGCCACGAAGTCGCGCCGCACCGTCTCCAGCCGCCGCAGGTGGGTCACGTCGTGCATCACCAGCACCGCGCCGCCGGTCGCCCGCTGCGGGGTGCCCCGCGCCAGCACCCGCCGACGCTGGGCCCCGGGCAGGTCGAACTCCCCGGCCGCCAGCTCCCCGGCCTTGATCTTGTGGACCAGCTCGTGGAGCGCCGGGACCCGCACGATCTCCAGCAGCGAGCTGCCCACCGGGGAGTCGGCCAGCTCCAGCAGCGAGCGCGCGCTGGAGTTGACCAGCGTGACGCGCTGCTGGTCGTCCAGCGCCACGACCGCCGCCTCCATGCCCTCGAGCACCGCCTCGAGCCGATCGCGCTCGCGGGCCAGCTCGGAGACGGTGTGGTCCAGGTCGCGCCCCATCTGGTTGAGCGACTGGGCCAGCCAGCCGAGGTCGTCGTCGCCCGTCCCGGAGGCCAGCTTCGCGGTCCGCCCCGCGGCCATCTCTCGGGCGTTGCGCGACAGGATCCGCACCGTGCGCGCCAGGTACTGGAAGCCGAGCAGCACGATCAGCAGCGCCAGCGCCAGGTTGACCAGGCCGGAGGTCACGATCACCGTCCGCAGCCGCTGGACCGCGCTGGCCACCTCCTCCAGCGGGGTCGCGACCCGCGCCACACCCGCGCTCTCCGAGCGCTGGTACGGGACCGCGACGTACAGCAGCTCGGAGCGCAGGGTGGTGCTGAACCGGCGGGAGATCCCGTCCCCGTGGGCCCGCGCCGCGATCACCTCCGGCCGCCGGCCGTGGTTCTCCATCTGCCGCACGTCGCGGGCCGGCAGCTCGGAGTCGCCGAGCACGGTGCCGTCCGCGGCGATGATCGTGACCCGCACCCCCATCGCCTCACCGAGGGCGTCGGCGAGGGGATCGGTGGAGGTCACGGTGGCGACCACGGGCGCGATCTCGACGAGCACCGCCGCCGCGTGGGCGTGACGCAGCATCTCGTCCTCGATGCGCTGCTCGAGGTTGCGGCGCAGCTGGCGCTCCAGCAGCACGCTGGCGGTGATCCCGGTGGCGACGGTCAGCAGGACGGCGAGCGCGAACAGCGTGCCCCGGAGGCCGAACCTCACCCGCGCTCCTCTTCGGGCTCGGCGCGGAACCGGTAGCCGACGCCCCGGACGGTCTCGACGTAGTGACCCACCTCGCCGAGCTTCTCGCGCAGCCGCTTGACGTGGGTGTCGACGGTGCGGGTCGTCACGTCCGCCTGGTAGCCCCACACGTCGCTGAGCAGCCGGTCGCGGGTCTGGACCCGGCCCTTGCGGGCCAGCAGGGTGGTCAGCAGCTTGAACTCCAGCACGGTCAGCGCCAGCTCGCCGTCGTCGAGCCACGCCCGGTGGGCCGGCTCGTC
Source organism: uncultured Rickettsiales bacterium (assembly GCA_964584075.1). GTDB lineage: Bacteria > Myxococcota_A > UBA796 > UBA9615 > CAYRNR01 > CAZOYV01. The sequence continues at coordinate 18,394 of CAZOYV010000042.1, forward strand.
CACCGTCAGCCGGCCGAACGTGATCTCGCTCTTCTCCGGCTGCTCCTCGCGAGTGCGCCGCAGGATCGCCCGGATCCGCAGCAGCAGCTCGCGGACGCTGAACGGCTTGACCAGGTAGTCGTCGGCCCCGACCTCGAAGCCCACCACCCGGTCGATCTCCTCGCCCTTGGCGGTCAGCATCAGCACCGCCACGTCGCGGGTCTGCTCGTCGGCGCGCAGCTCGCGGCAGACCTCGGTGCCCGACCGGTCGGGCAGCATCAGGTCGAGCAGCACCAGGTCCGGCACCGGCTCGCGCCGCGCCAGCTCGAGGCCGTCCTTGGCGTTGAGCGCCGCGCGGGTCTGGTAGCCCTCCTTCTGGAGGGTGTACTCCAGCGTGTTGACCAGGTCTCGCTCGTCCTCGACGATGAGGATCAGTCCCGACATGCTCGCTCCCTGGGCTGGGCCCCCGGCGTCCCCCGGCCGCGTCCCGGCCGGGAAGGGGGTTGGAGACCCCCGCGGCGCCGTCGTCGTCGCCGGAGGATGGTACGAGACCCCGGGGAATGCAAGGGTCGTCGCGTGGTCGCTGCGTGGGTCCCTGCGATCATCGTGCGCGAGCCTGCTCCTGCCCGTAGATCGGCCCCGGGAAGCGCCGCGCGACCTGGCTGTCCTCGCCGTCCTTCTTCTTGGGAGCGGGAGCCTTCCACGACAGCGACAGCGAGAACTTGCGGCCCGAGCGGTACGACTCGGTCTCGTGGTCGCCCTGCATCACGCGGGCCTCGGGGTCGATCAGGTTCGAGGCGGCGAACTTCAGCGAGAACCCCGACTTGCCGAGCTCCTGGCTGACGGTGAAGTCCAGCAGGTGGAACGGCATCTCGTACACGTCGGGCATCCCCGCCGCGCCGACCTCGATGATGCGCTTGGCGAACACGTTGTAGATCAGGTTGACCGACAGCCCGATGTCCACGTTGTCGTAGGACAGCATCGCGTTGAGCAGGAACGGCGACTGGCCCTGCAGCGCGCGCTTCTTGGAGGTCTGCTCGCCCTCGAGGTCGCTGAGATCGACCCGCGAGTAGATGTACGTCGCGTTGGCGCTGACCGACAGGTCCTGCAGCGGCGGGGCGATGAACGCGAAGTCCTTGCGCACCTCCACCTCGGCGCCCACGTTGTCGGCGGCCTCGGCGTTGTCGTAGGTGATGCTCAGCTGGGCGCTGGGCACCACGATCGTCTCGATCGGGTCGTCGAGGTGCTTGTAGAACCCGCCGACGCTGACCGTCTCGCCCGGGGTCGGGTACCACTCCCAGCGCAGGTCCGCGTGGCTGATCACGGCCCGCTGCAGCTCGGGGTTGCCGAACACCATCCGGCCGCCGGTGACGTCGAAGAACACCGCCTCGGACAGCTCGCGGAAGTCGGGGCGGTTGACGGTCCGCGCGCCGGCGACGCGCAGCCCCATGTTCTCGGTGAAGTCGATCTTGGCGTTGGCCCCGAACAGGACGTCGGTGTCGTCCAGCCCGGCGACCACCGGCACGGCGTCGGGGTTGAACGGCTCGAAGGTGGTCACGCTCTGCTGGCTGCGCTCGACGCGAACGCCACCGACCAGCCGCAGCCAGTCCAGGATCGGCAGGTCGACCATCGCGTACGCGGCGTCGATCTGCTGGTCGGCGAAGTAGTTGTCGGTCTCCAGCGTGTTCTCCTCGAGCTGGAAGTTCTGCGGGGCGATGTTCTCGGGGCTGAACACCGACTCGGGGTCCTGCGAGGTGATGTCGGCGTCGCTGGCCGCCCCGCCCTTGTGCTTGAACTTGAACCGGCGGGTGTCCACCTCGCGGTCGCGGCGCACCACCTGGAACCCGCCGCCGGCCCAGCCCTCCCGCTCCTCGGTGAACGGGATCGGCATCTTGAAGTCCATCTGCAGGTCGTAGTGGTTGTCCACCAGGTCGCTGTACAGCCGGTAGTTGCCCTCGGGCCGGTCGGAGATGATCCAGACGTCCTCGTCCTGCTCCTCGCGGTCGTAGCGGTACTCGCGGCGGTCCGGCTCCGCGCGCGTGGCCCGCGCGTACTGGAAGCGGTACTCGAACGTGAAGTTGGCCAGCGGGTGGATCCGGTGCGATCCCGAGACCTGGTTGGACAGCAGCTGGCGCTCGACCCACTGCAGCCGGGTGACGCGGATCGGCGCGCCCACGTCGCGGTTCTCGCCGCTGTAGGTCCGCGTCATGTCGTCGCTGATGCGGTTGAGCACGAACCGGTCGGCGACCCAGTTGTCGTCCACCATCGAGAAGTACAGGTTGCCCAGCAGGGCGCCCTTGACCCGCTCGTTCATCGTCTGGAACTCGTAGGAGTGGAACTCCTCGAGCTGGCCGCCGCCGCCCAGGTTGTAGATCGTGATGTGCGGCTCGCGCCACTTGTAGTCGCGGCTCCACGACGCGGCGATCAGCACCCCCAGCGGGCGCCCCGCGATGTCGAACTTGTTGCCCGCGCTGATCCCCAGGCCGGTGTCCGGCGGGATCTTCTGCTCGTGCACGTTCCAGATGTTGGGCAGCGCCTCGCCGAACGCCTCGAGCTCGTCGGAGGTGTAGCCCAGCTCGCTGAACATGTCGCGCTCGAGCAGCGGCTGGTCGTCCGACGCCGCCGCCACCTCGTCGGGCAGCGCGCGGGTGCCGTCGTCGAACCCCAGCCAGTCCCACTTGCCGCCCTGGTAGCCGATCCCGGTGGCGCCCGTGGTACCGACCCGCGCCGCGCCCTTCATCGAGATCGCCAGCAGCGGCGTCTCCGGGTAGTTGCGCGTGCGCAGCACCACCACGCCGCCGCCGAACTCGCCGGGCTTGTCCGGGGAGTAGGCCTTCTGGATCAGCACGCTGTCCAGCAGGCTGGCGGGGATCAGGTCCAGCGGGACGACGCGGCGCTCCGGCTCGGGGCTGGGCAGGCTGCTGCCGTTGAGCTCGGTGGCCGAGTAGCGTTCGCCCATCCCGCGGATGTAGACGAAGCGGTCCTCGACGACCGACAGCCCGGTGACCCGCTTGAGCGCGTCCGCGGCGGAGCTGTCGGCGGTGCGGGCGAACTGCTCGGCGCCGATGATGTTGGCCACCGCGCCGGCGTCCTTCTGCTCGGCGAGCAGGTCGGCGGTGCCGCCCACCAGCCGCGGGGCGCGGACCTGGAACGTCTCCAGCGCCACCGACGACGGCACCAGCTGCAGCTGAAGCGCGGTGGCGCGGCCGGCGGGGACGGTGATCTCCTTGCGGGTCTCGATCGAGAACCCCTCGGCCAGCACCGAGATGTCGTACACGCCCGACGGCAGCTCGACCTCGAACACGCCCTCGACGTCGGTGGTCAGCTCCTCGGTCAGGCCGCGCACGAACACGCGGGCCCCGGGCACCGGCTGGCCGCCGTCCTCGGTGACGATCACGCCGCGGATCGATCCCGGGGGGCCCAGGCCGGTCTCGGGCGGCGCACCGTCCTGGAGCAGGTCCTCCTCGGGGAGCGGCGGCGCGTAGACCTCACCGCCGGCCGGGAGCCCCTCGGGGTCGAGGGCGAGGATGATCTCGGTGACGGACCCGGCGCGCACCGGGACGGTCGGGACCTCCTCGATGGCGTGGCCGTCGACGGTGATCGCGTGGACCCCGGGCGGGACCTCGAGCTGCGCGTAGCCGTAGTCGTCGGTGACGGTCGACGCCGCGCCGACCGCGACGGTCGCGCCGACGACCGGCTCGCCGGTGCCGTAGCGCAGCACCACCCCCTCGACCCAGCCGCTGTCGGGCTCCTCTGCAGCGGCGACGGAGGGGAGCAGGAGCAGCAGGGCCGCGGCCAGCAGCGGGCCGCCGCGGCGGGGGAGGGCAGCCCTCATTCACACCACCACGGCTTCTCTCGGCACCCCTGGATCGACTCGCGCAGGTACATCGCGTCCTCGAAGAAGTCCGAGGACTGGATCCCCAGCAGCAGGCGCTCGGCGTCGTCGAACGCGCCGACGCGGTAGTAAGCGTAGGCCAGCGAGTAGCGGTAGGCGTCGTCGTCGAGCATCGCCAGCCGCTCCAGCCTCGGCTCCAGCGCCGCGACCTCCTCGAACCGCTGGGCGTCGAGCAGGATCGCCATCCGCTGGCGCAGCTGCTGGGTGCGGTCGGGGATCAGCGCGTTCATCCGCAGCGCTTCCGCCGTGCGCCCCGCCAGCCGGAACTGCTCGCCGGTCTCCAGCGCGTACTCGCCGGTCTGGACCCACGCCCGCTCGAACAGCCGCGCGGCGGCCAGGTCGGCGCCCATCGCGCGGTAGGTGTGGGCCAGGTGGACCAGCATCTCCTCGTGCTCGGGGTACAGCAGCACCCCCTCCTCGAGCACGGCGGCGGCCTCCTCGAGCTGCCCGGCGTCGCGCAGCGCCGCGCCGATCGTCAGCCACGCGTAGGGGTCGTCGCGGGTCCGGTCCAGGTAGCGCGTCCCCACGTCGAGGGCCGACTGGTACAGCTGCAGCTGCAGGTACAGCAGCGCCTGCTCGCGCAGCATCGTGGGGTCGTCGGGGAACCGCTGCTCGGCGGCGACGAGCACGGCGAGGGCCTCCTCGTGGCGCTCGAGCGCGATGCACGAGCGGGCCTCGAGGATCGCGGTCGACGCCAGCACGAGGCGCTCGTCGCCGGCCTGCGCCAGCGCGTCGAGCACGCGGGCGTGGTCCCCCATCGCGAACGCGGCGTGGGCCACGAAGATCCACGCCACGAGCTGCTCCGGGTCCGCCGCGGCGGCCGCCTCGAACTGCTCCATCGAGCCGCGGTAGTCCCCGGACTCGAGGAACACCATCCCGTAGATCCGGTGGTAGTCGAACCGCTCTGCGGGCTCCAGCGCCTCGGGGTCGACGTCGTCGAGCACGCGGGCGGCGCGGTCGTAGCGGCCGTCCGCCAGCATCAGCTCCGCCAGCGCGATGGGATCGACGTCCTCGTCGACCGGCTCGGCCCGGGCGACAGCGGCAGCCATCAGCGCCGTGAGCAGCGCCACTCGCATCGCGAGGTCCATCGAGGTCCTAGTCGAGCTTGAAGTCGAGCGTCTGGCGGGCCCACACGTTGACCGGCTGGCCCTCGTAGGTCGCCGGCTCGAAGGTCCACTGGTCGAGGGCCGCCATCGCGGCCTCCTCGAACACCCCCTCGGGCTGCGCCTCCACCAGGCGGACCCGCTTGACGTTGCCGTCGGCGTCGATCAGCAGCCGCACCGTGACCGTGCCCTCGAGGCCCATCCGCCGGGCGCGCTCGGGGAAGACCGGGGAGGTGCGGCGGATCGGCTTGGGCAGCGAGTCCACCGCGTCCTCGGTCATCACCATGCTGCCGGGGTCGGGGCGCCCGTCGCCGGTGTCCAGCAGGCCGGTGGCGTCGATGTCGGGCATCGGCAGCCCGGCCAGCGCCATCGAGGCGCCCAGATCGGGCAGCGCCGCCGGGGGCGCGCGCCGGTTCGTCCTGGGCTTGCGCTGCTGCCTGGGCGGTGGCTTCTTCTTCTGCTTCTGGGTCTTCTCGACCAAGAACTCGGTGGTCTTCTCGGCGACCTTCTTCTCCGGGGCGCGCGTGTGGGCGTTCATCCCGATCACGAACACACCGACGAGCAGCGAGCCGCCGACCATCGTGGCGGCCGCGAGGAGGTGGCGAGACCAGCGGACCCCGGGCATGGCTCTCCTCCCAAATGTCGAGCGAACCCTAGCTGCAGCCTGTGTCACGCACATGGCGAGACCGTGAACGCTGCGCGAATCCTGGGTGTCGATTGGGTGGTCGCGGTTGGCGCGAGAGGCCGATGGACAGGGCGTTCTCCGCGGATCGCGGAATGTGACGAACGGGTGACCGCTTCCGTCAGAACGCGGCGGCCTCGCGATCGGTGGCGACCCCCACGTCCTGGGCCCCGGCGAGGCGCACCTGGTCGACCACCTCGATCAGCTGGCCGCTCTGCAGCTGCTGGTCGGCGATCACCAGCACGGTGCCGTCGGGGTTGTACGACAGCAGCTGCCGCATCCGGCTCTGCAGCATCCACGGGCGCACCGGCTCGCCGTCGACGAACACCCCCCCGTTGCGGTCGACGGTGACGCGGATCGCCTTGGTCGAGGCCCGCTCGGCGCTGGCCGCGCTGGGGCGCTCGAGGTCCACCTGGAAGTCCTTGACGAACGTCGTGGTGACCATGAAGAAGATCAGCAGGATGAAGACCATGTCGATCAGCGGCGTGATCTCGACCTTGGCCTCCTCGCCGCCCTTGCCGCGGCTGCCCAGCTTCATGCCGCCTCCTCGTCCTCGGCGCGCGCCAGCATGGCGTCGCGGATCTCGTCGAGCTCCTGGTTCATGCGGTTCTCGCGGCGGTCCAGGATCCGGCCGACGATCAGGCCGGGGACCGACACCGCCAGCCCCATCTGGGTGGTGAACAGCGCCTCGGAGATCCCGCCGGCGACGCCGCCGGACGCGCTGTAGAACTCCATCCCGCCGAGCGACTCGAAGGTCTCGATCATGCCGGACACCGTGCCCAGCAGCCCCAGCAGCGGGGCCACCGCGACGATGGTGTGGACCAGCGCGCGGCCGGTGCCCATCTCGCTGCGCAGGTCCCACAGCGCGTCGTCCAGCGCGCGGCCCAGGCGGGGCTGGCCCCGCCCGACGGCCTCCGCCGCCGCCGCGGCCGCGCGGTCGACGATCCCGCGCCGGGTGGTGCGCCCCTCGTCGAGGGCGCGCCGCAGCAGGGTCGAGACCCCCGCCGCCGAGCCGCGCCGCAGCGTCACCGCGCGCAGCCCGATCACGTACCACAGCACCAGCGCCAGCACGGCGAGGACCCACATCACGGGTCCGCCCTTGTCCAGGTAGGTGTTCAGGTCCTGGAAGAAGCCGGTGATCACGTCGCGACCCTCGCCCTACGCCTTCTGCGCCTTTGCCGCCGCCGGGGCGGGCTGCCCGGGGGAGACCCCCTTGGTCGGCCGGGCCGGCTTGGGGTCTGGCTTCGGCGCGGGCTCGTTCCCCGCGTACACGTTGGACAGCCGCAGCACCGACTTCTCGATGGCGCTGATCATCTTCTGCGACTGCGCCCCCAGCAGGGTGGCGAACATCAGCACCGGGATGGCGACCATCAGCCCCAGCTCGGTGGTCACCAGCGCCTCGGAGATCCCGCCCGAGAGCATCTTGGGGTCGCCGGTGCCGAACTCGGTGATCACCTCGAACGTCGAGATCATCCCGGTCACCGTCCCGAGCAGCCCCAGCAGCGGGGCCACCGCGGCGATCACGGTCAGCGCGGCGCCGAACCGCTCCAGCACCGGGAGGTGCCGCAGGATCGCCTCGTTGGCCACGCTCTCGATCCGCTCGGTGTCCTCGCCCAGCACCGGGATCGTCGCCTCGACGACCCGTGCCGCGGCGCCGGAGGACTGCTTGGCCTGCTCCACCGCCGCGTCGAGCCGGTGCTCCTCGACCAGCGGCTCCAGCTCCCGCAGCAGCTTGTCGGTGTCGGTCCGCGCGCGGAGCAGCAGCACCCCCCGCGCGATGCCCATCAGGATCCCGCCGATCCCGAGGAACACGATGATCCAGCCGATGGGCCCGCCGGCGCTGATGAACTCCTTCAGCGACTTGCCCTCGGACTCCTCTGCGTTGGCGCCCTTGCTGTCGTACAGCACCATCGCGACGCGCCCGTCGGCGCCGCCGCCGACCACGGCCCGGGCGGTGTCCTCCAGCCCGAAGCTGCTGATCTTGAACTTGCCCCCGCCGGCGGGCACCAGCGCACCGGCGCCCTGGTCGCTGACGCCGAACGCCGCCACGCCGCCGATGGTCAGCACCTGGCCGCGGGTCACGGTCCCGTCGGCGAGGAAGAACTCGCCCTCGCCGCGCTGCACCCGGCCGCGCTCGGCGAGCAGCGCCCCGGCCTGCTCGAAGACCTCGCCCAGGGTCGCCGCGGAGACCTCTTCGCTGCCGGTCTCGATGCCCTGATCGCGCAGGGAGATGCGGGCCTGCTCCAGCGTCGACTCCAGCAGGTCCTGGCGCTCGACGGCCTGCTCCTCGGCGATCTCGAGGTCCAGGAGCTGGCGGTCCAGATCCTCGGCCTGGTTCTCGAGGTACTCCAGGCGCGCCTGCAGCGCCTCGAGCTCGTCGCGGCCGGTGCTGACCTTGGTGCGGTACTCCTCCTCGAGGTCCGCCTTCTGTCGCTCCAGCGCGCGCAGCTCCGTGGTCAGGAACGAGATCTCGCGCTGGTAGGCCTGGTCGAGGCTCTCCGCGCGGCCCGCCGCGGGGAACAGGGTCAGGGCGCCGAGGGCGACGAGCGCGATGCTCCGTGCCGCGATCATGACGACACCTCCCCCAGGGACTGCAGCGGAAGCTCGATGTAGCCGGTGCGGATCTGCTTGCGCAGGCGGTCCATCAGCTCCTGGACCGCCTTCTTGTCGTCCTTGTCCTCGAGGAACTCGAAGCGGTAGCCGCCACCGCTGCCCACGGCCCGCCCGCAGCGGCCGCCCTCGGTGGCGAAGAACAGGTCGACCATCCCCACGTGGGCCACGTCGGCCAGGAACTCCTCGCCGTCGACGACCACGACCTGCTGGTTGAGCTCGACGATCCCGGTCAGCCGCAGCTCGTCCTCGACGAACTGCCACAGCCGGGACAGCGCCATCTCCGGGGCCAGCACGCCGCCCTCGAAGTCGCGGCGCAGCTGGTCCAGGGACTCCAGCCGCTCCTCCCGCTTGTAGGGCAGGCTGGTCTCGACGGCCGTCTCCAGGTCGCCGATCGCGCGCAGCACGACGGGCCGCAGCTCGTCCTCCTGCACGTTCCGCACGTCCGACTCCTGGTGGTACTGGTCCAGCGACGCCTGCTGGGCCCGGACCCGGGCCTCGGCGCGCGCCACCTCCAGCTCCAGGTCGGCCTCGCGGGCGGCGATCGAGCGCAGCTCGTTGGCCAGGTCGGCGCGCAGCGCGGAGATGTCGGCGGAGACCTCGTCCACCTGGACGCGCAGCTCCACCACGCGGCTGCCCAGCGCCTCGTCGGCGGGGGCGGGGCGCGGATGGAGCAGCAGGATCAGCAGCGCGCCGGTCGTCGCGATGCCACGGGTCGGCATGGTCGGCTCCTCACGGTTCCCGGAAGCTCAGCAGTTTGTAGCGACCGCCGTGCTCGACCACGCTGCCGAGCAGATCGGTCTCGACGCGGGCACCGTCCCCGGACGTCAGGACGAGCGCGGTGCCCTGGTGCAGGACGAACGCGGGGTACGCGTCTTCCGGCTTCTCGAAGCGCAGCTCGGCCACCGTCCAGGTGCCCCCCGCGAGCTGCTTGACCAGGGCACGCTGGCCCTGGCGGGATCCGCCGTCCAGGTTCGTGTACGCGAACCCGTGCGGGATGTTCAGCGACGGGTCGCTGGAGTCGAAGTACGGCCACAGCAGGTGCTCGTGCTCGACCTCGCCGACGCGGAACGCACCCAGCGCGTCGGGATCGCCGGCGGCGGCGGCGGTCACCACCGCCCGGGCCAGCGCCTCGGGGCTGTCGTACCAGCCGGTGCTGGCATCCACCGCGGGCATCACGGCGGGGGGAGCGTAGCCGGCCTGTGCCGACAGCGGGACGAGGGCCTCGGGCGGGTCGACGTCCTCGTAGGCGGTGGAAGGAGCCGCGGCGGTGTCGGGGGAGTCGGGGGATGCCGGGGGCGGCAGCTCCTCGACACGCGGCTGCGGGCAGCCGGCCAGGAGCACCGCCAGGACGGCGACGGGGAGGGCCCCCGCCGCCGCCCTCGGCAGGGTGGAGAGGGTGTCGCTCATGTCGACGACGGCCTCCACCCCGGAACGCTAGTTCTCGGGGTAGGCGGTCCAGTCCGCGGTCCAGTCGTCGCTCGGGTCCACGCCACCGCGGAAGGTGGTGGCGTCCAGGCCGTTGCCCGGGTCCACGCCGCCCGCGTCGGCACCACCGCCGGCGGCCGGGGCGTAGTCGGGAGCCGTGACGTTGAACGCGTCCTCGAGCACGGCGTCGTAGTCGGCGCCGACCTCGTTGCCGTCGTTGTAGGTGTTGAAGAACTCCTCGAGGGTGAACTGCGGGGTCCACGGCGGGTCGTCGCCGACACCCTCGTCGTCGTCCTTGAAGGTCGTGTCGCAGGCGAGCAGCGAGCCCTCGAGGGTCAGCTCGCCGCTGAGGTCGTTGCCGCCCCAGGCGTTGTCGTAGGTGGCCTTGTGGTCGATGTCGAGGCAGGCGTCGTTCCAGCCCAGCGCCACGACGTTGTACAGGTTGGCCGCGGTGCCCTCGCGGAGCAGCATCCCGAGATCGCTCTTCTCGCTGGTCGGCACGCCGATCAGCGTGACGTTGGCGACGGTCGGGTGCGAGCGCGGGGAGGCGTCGTTCTCCTCGCCGTTGTTGTCGGCCTCGATGCCGTTGTCGCCCTCGCCGTCCCACTGCTGGGCGACGAAGTACTGCACCTTGCCACGCCAGCCGTCGGTCCAGTCCAGGTTGTCGTCGCCGATGCCGGTGGTCAGCAGGTAGCTGGCCTCGGCGGCGCCGCCGAAGAACTCGATGCCGTCGTCGGCGTTGAAGTGGACCTGGCAGTGGTCGATCGAGGTGCCGCTGCCCACCGCCTGGAACGCGATGCCGTTGAGCTCGTTGTCGGGGCTGATCAGCTGCCCGGCGAACTCGACGCGGACGTAGGACAGCACGCCGCTGTCGTCGCCGTCGTCGCTGCCGCCGTACCAGCCGGTGCCGCCCTCGCCGAAGGCCTCGTCGCCGGCGTTGGTCACGGCGTTGCCGTTGATGATCAGGCCGCCCCAGTCGCCGCGGGCGCGGTCGCCGGGGGCCTTGGAGCTGGTGAACACGATCGGCTCGGACGCGGTGCCCTCGGCCATGATCTTGGAGTTGCGGGTGATCACCAGCATCCCCTTGGTCGAGGTCTCGCCGTACACCGTGGTGCCGGGCTCGATGGTCAGCACGGTCTCGCTGACGTCGTCGCCGATGAACACGCCGCCGCGCAGGACCCAGTCACAGTCGGGGTCGAGGGTCAGGTCGTCCGTGATGACCCCGGAGAGGTAGACGACCCCGTCCGGGCACTCCTCGTCGATGGTGTCGTCGTCGCCGGCGTCGTCGTCGGCGGCGTCGTCGTCGCCGGCGTCGTCGTCCGAGGCGTCGTCGTCGTCGTCGGCCGGGCAGCCGAGGAACAGGAAGGCCATCGCCGCCACCAGGGCGAACCACGACCGTCCCAACATGTCCCAATTCGTGCGTTCCATTTCAACTCCAATAAGCAAGTGGGGGTTCAGGCCAAGTTCGTTGGCGCGGAGTCTCGTCAGGGCGTGTGACAGGACGGTGAGGTCCGGGCCACAAAGGGGAAAAATGACCGGGACGTCCGGGACCTCGTCGTCGGCTCAGCCGGCGGGATCCAGCTGGACAGCGGCGTCTGCGGGGAGAGCGCCCACCGCGGACACCGGTTCGCTGCCCGGTGCCGATCGGCCGTTGGTGCGGAAGCGGTAGCCGACGCCGCGCACCGTCTCGACGTGGTCTTCGGCGGCGCCGAGCTTCTCGCGCAGCCGCTTGATGTGCGTGTCCACCGTGCGGGACGTCACATCCGACTGGTAGCCCCAGACATCCGAGAGCAGCTGCTCGCGGCTCTGGACCCGGCCGCGCCGCGACATCAGGGTCGTCAGCAGCTTGAACTCCAGGACGGTCAGCGAGACCTCGCCGCCGTCGACCCACACCCGGTGACCGGGCACGTCGACGCTCACGCAGCCGGAGGTGGCCTCGTCGCGGGCGGCCTCGCGGGCCCGGGTGCGGCGCAGGATCGCACGGATCCGGAGCAGCAGCTCGCGGACGCTGAACGGCTTGACCACGACGTCGTCGGCCCCGGCCCGGAAGCCCCGCACCCGGTCCGCCTCCTCCCCGCGCCCGCTGAGCAGGATGATCGGCACCGAGCGCCCGCGGTCGTGGTCGCGGATCCGGCGGCAGACCTCGGTACCGGGGCCCGCCGGCAACGCGGCGTCGAGCAGGATCAGGTGCGGCACCGGCTCGCTCAGCGCGTCGCGCCGGGCGCGGTGCCCGTCGCCGGCGACGCGGGTGCTGTACCCCTCCCGCTGGAGGATGTACTCCAGGGTCTGCACCAGCCCGCGATCGGCGTCCGCGATCAGGATCAGGTCGCTCATGACTCCAGGAAGTACCGGTCCCCGGTGACGCACCGATGTCGTCGTCGTGCCGGGACTCGCAAAGGAGTGTGCCGGAGTCGTTGCTGGAAACCGCCCTTGTTCCAGGTAGATACGGGGGCGTCGCGTGGAGATGCGGAGGGGTGCTCAGCTCGCGACGCTGCGATCCTCGGGCTCGGCGCGGAAGCGGTAGCCGACGCCGCGCACCGTCTCGATGTAGCCGCCGGCGGCGCCGAGCTTCTCGCGCAGCCGCTTGACGTGGGTGTCGACGGTGCGGGAGGTCACGTCGGCCTGGTAGCCCCACACGTCGGACAGCAGCCGGTCGCGGGACTGCACCCGGCCCTTGCGCTCCAGCAGGGTCGACAGCAGCTTGAACTCCAGCACCGTGAGGTTGACCTCGTCGCCGTCGACCCACGTGCGGTGGCCGGGCTGGTCCAGCGTCAGCGTCCCGAAGTGGATCTCGTCGCGGTCGGAGCGCTCTGGCTGGATGCGGCGCAGGATCGCGCGGATCCGGAGCAGCAGCTCGCGGACGCTGAACGGCTTGACCACGTAGTCGTCGGCCCCGACCTCGAAGCCCACCACCCGGTCGATCTCCTCGTCCTTGGCGGTCAGCATCAGGACCGGGATCTCGCGGGTCTGCTCGTCGCTGCGCAGCTGCTGGCAGACCTCGGTCCCGGGCAGGTCGGGGAGCATCAGGTCGAGCAGCACCAGATCGGGCGCGGGCTCGCGGCGTACCGCCTCGAGTGCCTGCGTCCCGTTGACGGCGATCCGGGTCTGGTACCCCTCCCGCTGGAGGATGTAGTCGAGGGTCCGGACCAGGTCCTGCTCGTCGTCCACGATCAGTATCAAACCCGACATGTTCGAGGGGTCTACAGGGAGCCCGTGACGGTGTCGTGACACCGACGTAACGTGATACAGCGGTGACGCGAGATGGCGTGACACCTCGGTTGCGCCGCCGGCATTGCAGGCGGGATCGAGGCCGCCGGGCCGTCCCGGGCGTCCGGCGGTATGATGCCCGCCGACGGCTGGAGGGCGACGTGACGGACGAGCAGGCGATGGTCCGCCTGGACGATGTCCAGCGCAGCTACCGCACCCCGGGCGGTGGCCGCCTGGTCGCGGTGGACGTCGACGCCCTGGTGGTGCCCCCCGGAGGTGCGCTCGCGGTGGTGGGCCCCAACGGCTCGGGCAAGACCACGCTGCTGCACCTGGTCGCGGGGTTGCTGCGTCCCGATCGCGGCACGATCCACGTCTCGGGGCACGAGCTCGGCGGCTGGCGCGAGCACGAGCTGGACCGCTTCCGGGCCCGCCACATCGGCTACCTGCTCCAGGGGGCGCCGCTGATCGACGGGCTCTCCGCGTGGGAGAACGTCGCGGCGGCGATGCTGTTCGCCGGCCAGCGGGGCCGGAAGGCGAGGGAACGCGCGCAGGGGCTGCTGGACCGCGTCGGGCTCGGGGAGCGGGCCGGCCACGCTCCCCACGCTCTGTCCGGCGGCGAGCGCCAGCGGGTGGCCCTGGCCCGCGCGCTGGCCTGCGACCCGCCGCTGATCCTCGCTGACGAGCCGCTGGCCAGCCTCGACGAGGCCTCCACGCGTTCGGTCGCCGACGAGCTCGAGCGACTGCGCCGTGAGGAGGGCAAGACCGTGATCGTCGCCACCCACCGGGTCGCGGAGCTCGGCTCCGGCTGGGAGACGCTGTCCCTCCCCCCCGCGCGCGTCGAGGGGGGCGAGCCGTGACCCACCTGCGCCTGGCCTGGCGGCTGCTGGCGACCCGCGGGATGCGCCACGCGCTGACCGCGGGGATCGTCGCGCTGGGGCTGGGCCTGATGCTGGGCGCGGTGGCCACCGCCGAGGCGACCCGCGGGGCGCTGTCGGCGTCCGCGGCGCGCCACCCGCTGGTGGTCGGCGCCGAGATCGGGGCGGTCCCGCTGGTGCTCGGATCGCTGACCCAGTTGACCGACCTCTCGGCCGGCATCGACGGCGCGCTGTACGAGGAGCTGCGCGACGACCCGCGCGTCGAGGCCGCGATCCCGCTGCTGGGCGGCCACGCCGTCGAGGGCTACCCGCTGCTGGCCACCTCGCCGGCCTACCTCGAGCCCCGCGAGCGCTACCCGCTGGCCGCCGGCCGCACCTTCCGCGAGGGCGAGATGGAGGTCGTGCTGGGCCACGACGCCGCCCTCGGCCTCGGCGTCGACTTCGGCGGCGCGGTGACCATCGAGCACGCCCACGCCGGCGCCCCCGAGGACCCGGGCCAGCTGACCGTGGTCGGCGTCCTGGCCCCCACCGGGTCCGAGCTGGACCGCACGCTGCTGTGCCCGGTCGGGGCGATCCACCGATCGCACCACGCACACCACGAGCACGAGTCCGAGATCGAGTCCGAGATCGAGATCGAGCACGAGAACGAGATCGAGAACGAGCACGAGGTCGAGACCTCTGGTTCAGGGTTTCAAAGGGACGATCCGGCGATTCACGGCGATGTGGGCGATCAGGGAGAACGGCCGAGTGACGGGGCGACGGGGGCGGATCGGGCAGTTCAGCCCGTGCCTGCTGGAGCTTCGGAGGCGGATCGGGCTCTTGGTGCGAGTCGTGATCAGGCTGAGGGTGGCGGCCTTGAGCACGAGCACGAGGTCGACCACGGGCATCACCACGACCACGGAGACCGCATCTCCGCGATCCTCGTCCGCCCCGCCGACGACGAGGCCCTGCTGGCGCTGCAGGAGGAGCTCGACGCCCGCCCCGGGGTCGAGGTCGCGCTCACCGGGCAGACGCTGCGCCGCATCGCGGACCAGCTCTCGCTGGGCGGCGACCTGGTGCGCGTGATGGTCGCGGGCGTGGTGCTGGTCACGTTCCTGTCGCTGCTGCTGGCGATGTACGGATCGTCGCTGACCCAGGCCCGCGAGGTGGGGCTGATGCGCGTGCTCGGGGCGCGCCGCTGGGAGGTGGTCGGCGTCGTGCTGCTGGTCCACGCGCTGGTGATCGGGGCTGGACTGCTCGGGGCCCTCGCGATCGCCGGGCTGCTGGGCGGCTCGGCCGAGCAGCTGCTGCGGCAGCAGGCCGGGCTGGAGGCCACGGTGACGCTGTGGACCCCGACCACGCTGAACTACCTGATCGGCACGTCGCTGATCCTGGCGCTGGTCGCGGCCCAGCCGGTGCTGGCAGCCTACGGCGTCCAGGCCGCCGACGCCCTCGCCGACGTTCCCGGCTCGGGGCGCACCACCGGTACCTGGCTGCGCTGGGTGCTGCGCGTCGCGGCGCCGCTGGCGGTGGCGGCGTTCCTGCTCCAGGCGCTGAGCCAGCACAACATGGAGCTGGAGAGCCTGCCGCTCGATCCCGAGTCGGCCGAGGTCTACGCCGCGCTGTCCCGCTGGGTCGCCGACGCGCCGCCGGACGAGGTCGAGGCCCTCGACGGCCAGCGGCGCTCGCTCCAGGGCTACATGTACGTCCTGGGCGATCCGTACACCACCGAGGACTTCTACCTCGTGGGGCTCAACCCGCGGCTGCCGCGCTGCCCGTTCTGCTACCGCGCGCCGACCCGCCGCGAGCGGATCCACGTGGACGGCGGCGGGCGCAGCCACGACGTGATCGCGGGGCCGGTGCTGGCGGTCGGCACGCTGCACGTCGACCCCGACGCCCCCGAGCCGGTCACGCTGCAGCTCGAGCAGCTCGACGTCGTCATGCCGTGAAGCCGGCGCCTTTCCCCTACACTGTAGCGGGAGGACGCCGTTGCAGCCCCGCCGCCCACCCCGCTGGCCCGCGACCTGGATCGCCCTGATCGGGCTGGTGCTGCCGTCCGCCCCGGTCCTCGCCGCGGGGGACGAGGAGACCGTCGTGCGCTGGCTGATCCCGGCCGACGGCGATCTGGACGGCTGGCGCGCGGCGGCGGCGGCGAGCTGGGCCGGCGGGCTGTCGGTGCGCCGCTGGGAGGGCGCCTGGCCCCCCACGCTGGAGGACATCGCCGATCCCTCCGTGCAGATCGCCTTCCTCGAGGGGCCCCCCCAGGACGGTGTGCTGGTGCTGCTCGGCCGGGAGGGGGAGGGGACCCTGCGCCTGCCGCTGCGGTTCCCCGGCGCCTCCGACCCCGACGCGATGCGCTCGGTGCTGCTGATCCTGCGCAGCACCGCCGCGCCGCTGGACGTGGCCGAGGATCCCCAGCCGCCCGCGCTGCTCCCGCCCCCGGCCGACGTGGAGGCCGCGGCGGCGGAGGTCGAGGCGCCGCCGAGGCGAACCCGGTTGCGGCTGGGGGTGGGCCTGGGGCCGTCGTACCGCCCCGGGCTGGACACCGCGGCGCTGGCCCCCCGCGGCCGCTTCGGGGTCGCGCTGGGCCCGCTGGAGCGCCCGCCGCTGCGGCTGCTGCTGTCCGGCGGCGCCGAGGTGATGGTGGTCGAGATCGACGCCGGCGGCGTCCCGGTGCGGGTCGACGAGGGCTTCCTCGCCGCCGGTCTCGAGGTCCGCCCGCGGTTCCGCCGCGTGCAGATCCCGCTCGCGCTGGCGGGCGGGACGCGGTTCTACCGGGCGCGGCGCACCGACCGCGACGATCCGGCGGTGACCGCCGCGCGGCCGACGCTGCTGCTCGGCGGCGGGCCCAGCTGGTCCCTGGCCGAGGGCGCCCGCCTCGAGCTGCGGCTGGGCGCCAGCGTCGAGCTGGTGCGCGGCGAGGGCGGCGCCCCGATCGGGCTGGAGTGGACCGCCGGCGGCCAGCGGGTCAGCCTCGGGCTGCTGCCCGTGCGGGTCGGCCTCGAGCTGGCCGTGGACCTCGGCGAGCCCGCCGCGCGGCGCGGCCCGGCGGAGAAAAACGAGCGCGGGGACGAAAGACCTGCGGCGGCTCCAACACACACCGGGGCAGAAGGGTGACGGGGTGAGCGTCGACGAGGCGGCGTGGCTGCGGGATCTGGCCCGCGGGGATCCGGGCGCGAGGGCCCGGTTCTACGAGGACTACCTCGACGACGTGATCGGCTGGTGCTGGCGCCTCGGCGGCGGCACCGTGGACCCCGAGGACGCGGCCCACGACGTGTTCGTGGTCGCGCTGTCCAAGATCGGCTCGTTCCGCGGGGACTCGTCGCTGCGGACCTGGCTGTTCGGCGTCACCCGCCGGGTGCTGGCCAACCAGCGGCGTCGCGTGCGGACGCGGCGCCTGCGCGAGCGGCTGGTCCCGGACGTCTCGGGGCGGCACCGGTCCACTAGACCCGGGCCCCTCGAGGAGGTCGTGCGGGACGAGGAGGTCGCGACGATCCATCGCTGCCTCGACGCCCTGTCCCGCAAGGACCGCGAGGTGCTGGTGCTGTGTGCCATCGAGGGCCGCTCGGCCCGGGAGGTCGCGGCGCTGATCGGCACCACCGAGGGCGCGGTGTACACCAGGCTGCACCACGCCCGGCGGCGCTTCCGCCGTGCCGCGAGTCGGGCCGGGCTGCGGTCCCCCGCGGAGCGCGCGCGGCGCGGCGATCGCGGCCAGGGAGGCCGGGGAGAGTGAGATGACGGACGACCGCGACCAAGGCTCGGTGCTGATGCTGCTGCCCGACGAGGACGAGCGGGCGCTGCTGGAGCACGTGCAGCAGCGGCTGCGGGTCGACCCCGCCCACCGCGAGCGGCTGCTCGCCCGCCTGGAGCGCATCGACGATCGGGCGATCCAGCGCGCCCGGCGCGAGGCCCGGCAGCGCACCGCGCTGCGGGCCGTGGCGCTGGCCGCGACCCTGGCGCTGGCGGTGCTCGGCGGCCGCGTGGCCTACCGCTCCCTGTTCGGCGCCCCGGCCGAGCTGCCCCCGACGATGGTCGTGATCACCGCGGCCGGCCAGACCCAGGCGATCACGCCGGTGAGCGGGATCGACGTCGAGGTCCGCCCCGGGACCGAGGTCACGGTCCTGCCCGGCGACCCCGGCGTGCGGCTGGTGCTGGCCGACGGCGAGGTCGTCGTCGACTACCGCCGCGGCCCCGCCGGGCCGCCGCTGCAGGTCGCCGCCGGCGACGTGGACGTGCGCGTCACCGGCACGCGCTTCGGCGTCTCCCGCAGCGGGGATCAGGTCGAGGTGTGGGTCGACCGCGGCAGCGTGGCGGTGGCCTGGCCCGGCGGCGAGGCCGACCTCGCGGCCGGCGGGACGTGGCGCTCGCGGCCGGTGGAGGACGCCGTCGCCGACGGCGCGCCGCCCGTCAGCGCGGTGGAGCCGTCCGTGCCGCCCGCCGACGTGTCGCCCGCGAGCCCCGTGGTCGCGACCCCGCCCGCCATCACCGCGCCCCCCGCCGCGCCGGGGCCGGCCCCGTCCCCGGCGGCCGAGGTGGCGGCCGGCGAGCCGGTGGCGCTGGCCGCCGCGGCCCCCCCGGTGGAGGACGAGGCCGCGCTGTTCGCCCGGATCCAGCTGGAGCGCGGCGCCGGCGTCCCGGCCGCCGATCGCCTGCTGGACCTCGAGGCGTTCCTCGCCGCGTACCCCGACGGCCCGTTCGCCGAGGAGGTCCGCGCGCTGCACGTCGAGGCGCTGGCCGACACCGGCCAGGACCGCGCCGCGCTGGACGCCGCCGCTGCGTTCTGCGAGCGCCACGGCGAGGGCACCCGCCGCCGCCAGGTGCGCTGGATCGAGGCCCGCGTGGCGCACCACCGGCTGGGCGACTGCGCCCGCGCGCTGCCCGCCTACCGCGAGCTGGCCGCCGGCACCGGCCCGCGGGTCGGCGACGCGATGTACGGCCTGGGTGTCTGCGCCTACGAGACCGGCCGCCTCGATGAGGCCCGCGACGCGCTGGGCGCCGCCACCGCCTTCGAGCTCGACGCCGCCGAGGCCGAGCACGCCCGCCGGCTGCTCGACGCGATGCAGTGATCCGCCTTCACTCCCGGACCCCGTGAATTCCCACCCGCCTGGACCAAGTCTTGCATTGACCTGACATCGCGCCCGCGTCATAGAATGGAAGCGGGAGTGCCCGGCGGAGGAGAGGTGTACCCGAGGACGACCGCGCTCGTCGCACTGTTCGCCGCGATCGGGCTGGGCCTGGCGCCCGGCTGCGATCCGCTGGTGATGAGCCTCGACGACGACCCGCTGCCGACCACCGCGACCTTCGAGCTGCAGCCCACCGCGGTGGACTTCGGCGAGGTCGCCGCCGGCGCCGC
>CAZOYV010000043.1:0-37242 GCA_964584075.1 uncultured Rickettsiales bacterium
GCGCCCGCGACACCAGCCGCGGCCGCGGACCCGGCGGAGGGGGCGGACGAGTGACGCTGCTGCGCGGGGTCCTGACCTTCCGGCGCTTCGAGCTCGAGGGCGAGCCGCCCTCCGGCGCCGCGGCCCTGATCGAGCGGCTCGAGCAGGATCGCTTCCGTGGCTCGCTGCGGGACGCCAGCGGCGAGGAGCGCAGCGGCTGGGTCCCGGTGGAGGACCTGCTGGGGACGGCGTTCGAGCACGGCGCCACCTACCGGCCGCCGTACCTCGTGTTCGCGCTGCGCACCGACCGCAAGGCGATCCCGCCGCTGCTGATGCGCGCGATGATGGAGCGCGAGATCCGCGCGCTGCTGGACGAGACCGGGCTCGAGCGGCTGCCCCCGGGGGCCCGCGACGAGATCCGCGAGCGCATCGAGGAGGAGTACCTGCCGGGGCAGCTGCCCACCGTGGCGCTCACCGAGGTGTGCTGGAACCTGGTGACCAACCGGGCGCTGGTGATGGCGTCGTCGGACAAGGCGGTCGATCGCGTGCGCAAGCACCTGTCGGCGAGCTTCTCGCGCGTCGCGCTGCCGCTGGGACCGGCCCGCCTCGCCGGCCGCGACGACGCCGAGGAGGCGTTCCTCGGGCGGGAGTTCCTGCTGTGGCTGTGGTACCGCAGCGAGGTCGGGTTCGGGCGCCTCGCGGGGCGCTCGGGGACCGCCGTCGACCTGTGGGTCGACGACCGCCTGCTGATCCGCGGCGAGGGGCACGAGGCCCAGCGGTTCGACCTGCGCGGCGGCGCCCCCGCCGCGTCGGCGACGGCCCGCACGGCCGTGGTGGAGGGGCGCAGCGTGCACGCCGCGCGCTTCGGGTTGCGCCACGAGGAGCGCGAGTACTCGTTCGAGCTCCACGAGGACCTGTCGGTTCGCGGGCTCAAGCTCCCCGACCTGGACGAGGAGACCGAGGACGAGATCCTCGATCGGCTCACCGAGGTCGACCTGCTCACCGCGCACCTCGACGACCTCTACGCCGCGTTCTGCGACCAGCGCCTCGGCCCCGACTGGGAGGACGCGATCGCACCGCGGATCCAGGGCTGGCTGGAGGAGGCGGTGCTGGGGGAGGGCGCCGGGGACACGGTGTCCGATCCTCTCGATTGACACGGCCGCGCGCGGACCGTTATATAGCCGCCACCTTCGGCGGGCGTGTAGCTCAGTGGATAGAGCACTGGTCTCCGGAACCAGGGGCCGCAGGTTCGATTCCTGCCACGCCCGCCAGCTCCCGACCCCCCCGATCTCGAGCCTCGATTCCGGCATGCGCTGCAGATGCAGCCCTCCCGGCGGGCGGGCCGCCCGGGCGCGATCGCCGACCAATGGCAAAAAGGACAGTGATTCCAGTCGGTTGACCTCACCCGGGAGGAGGTCTTGCAGATGGCCTGGCGCAGCCTTGCAGACGAAAGGTCGGGAGCGTACAATCCCGCACTCACCCGCGAGCGCCCTCTGCGCTCGGTGGGCGAATGGACGACGACGGATCCAGAGAGAGCGGACGGTTGGTCGACACCAGGTTCGCCAGCTCCAGCATGACGAGACGGAAGACGCGGCCTGCTCCACGTAGGAAGTAGGCCGGACGAATAGTTCTAGGCATAGCTAGACCGAGCAACAGGAGGCAAGCTCAATGGCCGAAACTCCCTATCTGGATGAGTTGACCACGGGACCGTGGCCAAGCTTCATCAACGAGATGAAGAAGGCCGCGGACGAGAAGCCGATGGTCGCCGCGCTGATCGAGCAGCTCGAGAAGTCCTACGAGGACGGAATGGGCTACTGGAAGCACGGCGGGATCGTCGGCGTGATGGGCTACGGCGGCGGCGTCATCGGCCGCTACTCGGCCCTGTCCGAGGAGTTCCCGGATGTCGCCCACTTCCACACCATCCGCGTGAACCAGCCCTCGGCGTGGTTCTACACCGCGGACGCGCTGAAGACGCTGTGCGACATCTGCGAGAAGCACGGCTCCGCGCTGACCAACATGCACGGGTCCACCGGCGACATCGTGTTCCTCGGCGCGCGCACCGAGGACCTCGAGCCGATGTTCCTCGAGCTGGCCGAGAACGGCTTCGACCTCGGCGGCTCCGGCTCCAACATGCGGACCCCGAGCTGCTGCTGCGGCCCGGCCCGCTGCGAGTGGGCGTGCTACGACACGCTGGAGGCCTGCTACGACATCACGATGACGTTCCAGGACGAGCTCCACCGCCCGTTCTTCCCCTACAAGTACAAGTTCAAGTTCTCGGGCTGCGCCAACGACTGCGTGGCGTCCATCGCGCGCTCGGACTGCTCGGTGATCGGGACCTGGCGGGACGACATCCAGCAGGATGACGCCGAGATCACCAAGTACGTCGAGGCCGGCGTCGACATGCTCGAAGACGTCGTCACCCGCTGCCCGGCCAAGTGCATGGAGTGGGACGGCACCAAGCTGACGATCCACAACGACCAGTGCTTCCGCTGCATGCACTGCATCAACGTGATGCCCAAGGCCCTCGCCCCCGGCAAGGACCGCGGCGCCACGATCCTGATCGGCGCCAAGGCTCCCATCATCCAGGGCGCCCTGCTCGGCTCCGTGATCGTGCCGTTCATGAAGATGGAGCCCCCCTTCGACGAGCTCAAGGAGCTCACCGAGAAGATCTGGGACTGGTGGGGCGAGCACGGCAAGAACCGCGAGCGCGTCGGCGAGCTGATCCAGCGCATGGGCATGGGGACGTTCCTCGAGGCCATCGAGGTCGATCCCGATCCGCGCATGATCAACGCACCTCGCGACAACCCGTACATCTTCTACGAGGAGTACTACGAGGAGGACGACGAGGACGAGGAGGAGGACGAGTAGTCCCCCGTCCCGTCGGCACGTGCCGGGTTGGTAGAAACGAAATTCGAGGTCGAGACCTCGGGAGGAGATAGCTAGATGGTCACCGCTCTTGAAAAGGGCCTCACCGACATTGGCCCGCCGCACTACAGCAAGTTCCTGCCCCCGATCATCAAGGAGAACTACGGGAAGTGGAAGTACCACGAGGTGCTGCGTCCCGGCGTGCTCCTTCATGTCGCGGAGTCCGGTGACAAGCTGTACTCGGTGCGCGTCGGCTCGCCGCGCCTGCTGGCCACCGCCAGCATCCGCAAGTTCGCCGAGCTCGCCGAGAAGTACACCGACGGCTACCTGCGGTGGACGAGCCGCAACAACGTCGAGTTCCTGGTCACGAACCCCGACAACATCGATCCCCTCATCGAGGAGGTCACCGCGTACGGGTTCCCGATCGGCGGCACCGGCCCCGCGATCTCCAACATCGTGCACACCCAGGGGTGGGTCCACTGCCACTCCTCGGCGACCGATGCCTCCGGCATCGTCAAGGCGTGCATGGACGAGCTGTACGAGTACTTCACCGAGATGAAGCTGCCGGCCAAGTGCAAGATCGCGCTGGCCTGCTGCCTCAATATGTGCGGCGCCGTGCATTGCTCCGACATCGCGATCCTCGGCGTGCATCGCCGTCCGCCCAAGATCAACCACGCGGCTCTGGACAAGGTCTGCGAGATCCCGAACCTCGTGGCCTCTTGCCCGACGGGTGCGATCCGCCCGGCGACGGTCGACGGCTTCCCCAGCGTGGAGGTCGTCGAGGATCAGTGCATGTACTGCGCGAACTGCTACACGGTCTGCCCGGAGATGCCGATCAACAACCCGTTGAACGACGGCATCGCCCTGTGGGTCGGTGGTAAGGTCAGCAACGCGCGCTCGAAGCCGACCTTCTCGAAGATGGCCGTGCACTTCATCGACAACGACCCGCCGCGGTGGGAAGAGGTCGTCGAAGCGGTCAAGAAGATCGTCGACGAGTGGCGCAAGGACGCCCGCAAGTACGAGCGGGTGGGCGAGTGGATCGAGCGGATCGGCTGGAACGAGTTCTTCCAGCGGACCGGCTTCGAGTTCACGAAGTACCACATCGACGACTTCACCCACGCGGGTCTGAAGTACGAGCGGTCGACGCACTTCACCGGCCGCTAGGAGCAAGCATGGCTGACATGACCGTGGAGCAGATTGCCGACGAGATGTTCGAGATCGTCAAGCAGTACGACGGCAAGAAGCTGCTCAAGCCGATGGACGTGATGAAGATGCTGCAGGCCAAGGGCGCGAGCCGCTCCGACTGCAAGAAGGCGCTGCAGGTCATCACCACCGACGGTCGCTGTGTCTACGAGTACGCCGGCGGAAGCTACCTGAAGCTGGCGAAGTAGGGACCGTCATCGGCGAACCCTCGGGACGGTCGGCGAGCACCTTGGCGACCCGATCGTCCCCCCGCCTCGTCATCGCCGGGACCGGCGGTGACTCGGGCAAGACCCTCGTCTCGCTGGGCCTGATCCAGGCCTGGCGAGACGAGGGGCACCCGCTCTCCGTATTCAAGAAGGGCCCGGACTACATCGACGCGGCCTGGCTCGCGTGGGCCGGCGGCGTGCAGGCCCGCAACCTCGACACGTTCCTGATGGAGCCCGCGGCGGTGCGGGACGGCTTCGCCGCGCACGCGGTGGAGCGCGGCTTCAGCGTCATCGAGGGCAACCGCGGCCTGTTCGACGGGGCCGGGGTCGAGGGCACCCACAGCACCGCGGCGCTGGCCCGGCTGCTGGCGGCGCCGGTGGTGCTGGTGCTCGACGTCACCAAGCAGACCCGCACCGCCGCGGCGGTGGTGCTCGGCTGCCGTCGGCTGGACCCCGAGCTGGACCTGGCCGGCGTGATCCTCAACCGGGTCGCCGGGCCGCGTCACGAGCACGTGGCGCGCGAGGCGATCGAGCGCTACGCGGGGATCCCGGTGCTGGGCGCGCTGCGCAAGCAGCGGGGCGGGGACCCGCTCCCCGGCCGCCACCTGGGACTGGTCACCGTCGAGGAGCACGGCGGCCTCGAGGACGTCCGCGCGCGCCTGCGGGCCGTCCGCGAGGACCTCGATCTCGCGGCGCTGGCCGCCGTCGCGCGGGGGGCGCCGCCGCTGGCTCCGGCGCCGGCCCCGGCCGCCGGCCCCGGGCGCGAGCCCGTGACGATCGGCGTCCTGCGTGACTCGGCGTTCACGTTCTACTATCCGGAGAACCTCGAGGCGCTCGAGGCCGAGGGCGCCCGGCTGGTGCCGGTCTCGGCCCTCGAGGACGCCGCGCTCCCCGAGATCGATGCGCTGTTCATCGGCGGTGGCTTCCCCGAGACCCACGGCGCGGCGCTGGCCCGCAACCGGGTATTGCTGAGTTCGGTGCGACGCGCTGCACAGGCGGGACTACCAATCTACGCCGAGTGTGGCGGGCTGATGTTCCTCGCCGAGGCGATCGAGTTCCGCGACCGGACCCACCCGATGGCGGGCGTGCTGCCGGTCCGGTTGGCGGTCGAGGACCGGCCCCAGGGCCACGGCTACGTCGAGGCGACGGTCGACCGCCCCAACCCGATCTTCGCCGTGGGCACCGCGCTGCGGGGCCACGAGTTCCACTACTCGCGCGTCGTCGCGGGCGCGGAGCGCGTGGAGACCACCCTGGCGCTGCGGCGGGGCACCGGGAGCGTCCCCGGGCGCGACGGGATCGTGACCGACAACGTATTCGCGAGCTATGTCCATCTGCACGCGCGGGGCACCCCGGAGTGGGCCCCCGGGCTCGTCGGGCGCGCGCGCGTCCACCGGCGGGAGCGCCGCGCGGGCGGGGAGGAGTCGTCCCCCGGGACGGGACGATGACGATGCCACTCGAAACAGCGGGGGATTCGATCTATAACGTCGCACTCGAAGCGCGACCTCGAACCCCCATCACGTGAGGGAGAACACGATGTCCCTGGCGGATCTCAAGAAGCTCAAGAAGAAGAAGAAGACGGTCAAGAAGGTCGCCAAGGGCCCACGCGGCGGCGGTGGGGGCTCTGGCGTCTCCGATCTGCGACCCCGGTACTCGCCCAAGACGCCCCCGTGCGTCGACACCTGCCCGGCCGGCAACCAGATCCGGTCGTGGCTGACCATCGTCCAGCACACCGAGAAGCTCGAGCGGACGTTCGAGCAGTCGATGGAGCTGGCGTGGCACGCGGCGAGCGAGACCACCCCGTTCCCGGCGGCCTGCGGCCGCGTCTGCCCCCACCCCTGCGAGAGCGCCTGCAACCGCAAGGAGAAGGACGAGGCGGTCAGCATCAACTGCTTCGAGCGCTTCATCGGCGACTGGGGCATCGAGCACGGGTTCGCCCACAAGAAGCTGACCGACGAGGTCCAGACCAAGAAGGTCGCCGTGATCGGCGCCGGCCCGGCGGGGCTGACCTGCGCCCAGCAGCTGGCGCGCCGCGGCTACCCGGTCACGGTCTTCGAGGCCTACCCGCACGCCGGCGGCATGCTGCGCTACGGGATCCCGCCGTACCGCCTGCCGCGCAACGTGCTCGACGCCGAGATCCAGAAGATCGTCGACATGGGCGTCGACCTGCGGTGCAACACGGTGATCGGCAAGGACCAGAGCCTCGACGACATCCAGGCCGAGTACGACGCCGTCTACCTCGGCATCGGTGCCCACCAGGGCATCCAGCTGCGCATCGAGGGCGAGGACGCCGAGAACGTCTGGACCGGCGTCGAGTTCCTCAAGGCGGTCAACTCCGGCGACGCCCCGGAGATCGGCAACGACGTGGCGGTCATCGGCGGTGGCAACAGCGCCATCGACGCGGCCCGCGTCTCCAAGCGCCTCGGCGCCCAGAACGTCACGATCCTGTACCGCCGCACGCGCGACGAGATGCCGGCGATCGCCCACGAGATCGACGAGGCGCTGGCCGAGGGCATCGACATCCAGATGCTGACCGCGCCGGTGGGGATCCTCACCGAGGGCGGCAAGGCCACGGGCGTGCGCTGCATCCGGATGGAGCTCGGCGAGCCCGACGACTCCGGCCGCCGCCGGCCGGTGCCGGTCGAGGGCTCCGAGTTCGACGTGCCCTGCTCCGCCCTGATCCCGGCGATCAGCCAGCGGCCGGAGTGGCTCGACGCCGAGCGGTTCGTCGAGGGCCGCAACTGGTTCCAGCCCAACGACCACTGGGCGCTGGCCGACGGCGTGTTCGCCGGCGGCGACGCGGTCAACCTCGACCTGGTGACCACCGCGATCGGCCACGGCCGCAAGGCCGCCGAGTACATGGACGACTACCTGCAGGGGATCGATCCGCGGCACCCCGACCCGCTGCCGATCATCACCCACGACAAGATGCGGCTCGACCACTACGACGAGCTGCCGCGCAACGACCGCGCCTGGGTGCCCCACGCAGAGCGCTTCGGCGACAACGCGCTGGAGCTCGAGGTCGACCTGGGGATCACCCAGGAGCAGTTCATCGCGGAGGCCAACCGCTGCATGAGCTGTGGGCAGTGCTTCTGGTGCGAGAAGTGCTGGATGTACTGCCAGAGCAGCTGCGTGCAGAAGGGCGAGCTGGGCGAGCCCTACACGTTCAAGCTCGATACCTGTGATGGCTGCAAGAAGTGCGCAGAGGAGTGCCCCTGCGGGTACATCGATCTGCTCTAGGCTGGAATGATCCGGGCCGACCTTGTCCCCGAGGCCCGGGTGAGGTAAGACGTAGCACTCCCCCAGACGTGGGGTGGGGCTACATCGGTACAACTCGTCCGTGAACGGACGCACGAGAAACGAGGAGATACGGGATGCCAATCTTCGAGCACGGTGACATCAAGCTGGAGGTCGACGAGGACGGATTCATCCAGGATCCCGAGCACTGGAACGACGACGTCGCGCTGGCGCTGGCCTCGACCGAGGGTATCAACGAGCTCAGCGAAGAGCACTGGAAGGTGATGAACTACCTCCGGAACTACTACCTCGAGTTCGGTGTGGCGCCGATGATCCGCAAGCTCTGCAAGGAGACCGGATTCCCGCTCAAGAAGATCTACGAGCTGTTCCCGAGTGGCCCGGCCAAGGGCGCCTGCAAGCTGGCGGGCCTCCCCAAGCCCACGGGCTGCGTCTGATCCGATCCGGGATCCCCGCCCGCCCGTTCGCGGCGGGCGGTGGACCCTCCGACCCATCGGCCCCGCTCGCGCACCCGTGCGCGGCCGGGGCGATGGACGTCCTGGCGGGCCGCGGTGCCTGATCCCCTCTATCCCATCGCGCTGAAGCTGTCGGGCCGACCGGTGTGCGTGATCGGCGCGGGCGCCGTGGCGGCGCGCAAGGTCCGGGACCTGCTGGCCTGCGGGGCCGCGGTGACGGTCGTCGCCCCCGAGGCGGTCGACGAGATCCGGGCGCTGGCGGGGGAGGGGCGGCTGCGCTGGGAGCCGCGGTCGTTCGAGCCCGGCGATCTGGATCGCGCCGCGCTGGTGATGGCCGCCACCGACGACCGCGCGGTCAACGTCGCGGCGGCGAACGCCGCGCACGCCCGCGGTCTGCTGATCAACGTCGCGGACGTGCCGGACCTGTGCGACTTCTACCTGCCCGCCGTGGAGCGCCGCGGGCCCGTCGTGGTGGCGGTCAGCAGCGGGGGGGCGTCGCCGGCGCTGGCCGGGCAGCTGGTGCGCGAGCTCGGCCGGACCCTGCCGGACTCGCTGGCGCGCCACGCCGAGCTGCTGGCGGAGGCGCGCGCGCGGCTGCGGGAGCGCTACCCCGACGATCCGGCCCGGCGCCACGAGCGGGGCCGGGCGCTGGCGCGGGCCGGGACGCGGCAGCTGGTCGAGCAGGGGCGCGACGACGAGGCGAGGCAGCGGCTGCAGCGGATCGTCGACGGGCCCGACGAGGGGGACGAGGGAGGCGGGGCGTGAGCCACGACAACCTGACGAGCTCGGTGGTCTACCTGGTGGGCGCGGGCCCCGGCGATCCCGACCTGATCACGGTCAAGGGGCTGGACCTGCTCGACCGCTGCGACGTGCTGCTCTACGACAGCCTGGTCCCCGCCGAGATCGTCGACCGCTGCCGGGCGCCCGAGCAGATCTACGTCGGCAAGACCGCCGGTGGGCACGCGATGCGCCAGGAGGAGATCACCGCGCTGCTGATCGAGCTGGCCACCGCCGACGGGCCTCCGCGGCGGATCGTGCGCCTCAAGGGCGGCGATCCCTACGTCTTCGGCCGGGGCGGGGAGGAGGCGATCGCCTGCATCGAGGCGGGTGTCCACGTCGAGGTCGTCCCGGGGGTCACCTCCGGGGTCGCGGCCGCGGCCTACGCCGGGGTCCCGGTGACCCACCGGGCGATCAGCCGCGGCGTGACCTTCGTCACCGGCCACGCCGCCCGGGGCGGGGTCCCCGACCTGCCGTGGCGGGAGCTGGCGCGGTCCGGGTTCACCACGGTGTTCTACATGGGGCTCGGGACGCTGCCCGCGATCGTCGATCAGCTGCGGTCCCACGGGATGGACCCGGCGACGTCCGCGATGACGGTCCAGGAGGGCACGCTGCC
Source organism: uncultured Rickettsiales bacterium (assembly GCA_964584075.1). Taxonomy (GTDB): domain Bacteria; phylum Myxococcota_A; class UBA796; order UBA9615; family CAYRNR01; genus CAZOYV01. Next base: position 9,354 of record CAZOYV010000043.1, read on the forward strand.
GGGGCAGCGCCAGGTGGTGGCGACGCTCGGGACCCTGGTGGAGCGGGTCCGCGAGGCCGGTCTGCGGCCTCCGGCGCTGACGGTGGTCGGAGACGTGGTCGGGCTCGGCGCCCGCATCGGGGCACAGGAGCCCCGGCCGCTGGCCGGCAAGACCGTCGTGCTGGTCCGCGCCGAGGAGCGCCACTACGGGGAGATGCAGCGCCTGCGGGAGGCGGGTGCGCGGGTCGTCGACGTCCCGGGGATCCGCTGCGTCCCGCGCCGGGAAGATCCCGACGTCGCCGCGATGCTGGCCGACCTGCGGCCCGACCACGCGGTCGCCTTCACCAGCGCCCTGGCGGTGCGCTACTTCGCCGAGCTGTGGCGCGCGCGAGCGCCGCGGCGAGCGACGCCGCCGCGGTTCGTCTCGGCCAGCCCGGCGTTCGTCGACGCGATGGAGCGGGAGGGGATCGCCGCCTGCGCCGCGCCGCCCGAGATGGGGGCCGGCAACGTGCTGCGGGCGATGCGGGAGGAGGGCATCGAGGAGGGGACCGTGGTGTGGCTCCCGCGCGCCGCGGCCGCCGATCGGGAGCTCCCCGAGCGGCTGGCCGAGGCGGGCTACGACCCGCGTCCGGTGGTGCTCTACGACACCGTCCCGGTGCCGCTGGCGCTGGATGTCCGGTCGATGCTGCGCGAGCGGCGCGTCGACGCCGTGCTGTTCCTCTCGGGCACCTGCGTGCACTCGGTGCTCGACGCCGTCCCGGAGGTCGCCGCGGAGGGCGACGAGGAGCTGCTGTTCGCTGCGATCGGGAGAAAGACCGCGGCCGTCGCGGCGGAACGCGGGCTGCGCGATCTGCTGGTCCCCGCCAGGCCCACGCTGGTGTCGCTCGTCGAGGCCGTGATCGCGGAATTGACGCGAGCCCCTGCGACCGGTCGAGCGTTCCGCGACGGTCCCTGACCTCGCGCACGGTGACGGCACCGTGACGGCGATCGACGGAACCCGGGAAGGCCGTCTTCTCGGGTCTCTCGCCGAATAGGATAAAAGTTCAGAGAAAACAAAGAGTTGAAGACTTCTCCGGCACGAACTGGGCGGGGTCGCAATGGATAGTCAAGGCGAACAAAAGAATGGATCACTGCGACCGTCTGGCATAGCATCCAACCCCTCGAAAGCTCTCGGAAAAAAAAGCCCCTGCGCGCCTTGACTCCCCTTGTCCGCGCCGTATGATGACCCTCCCCTCGCGAAGGGGTAGAAGGTCGTCCATGGCGCTGGCACCTCTGCATCGGCGAGAGAGCATCCACCAGCCCCGCTCCGCGGGCGATGCGTTCGTGACCGAGCGCGCCCGTGTCGAGCCACGGCCCCGGGCCGCGACGACCCCCCCGACGAACCTCGCAAACCGTGTGGACTCGACGGACCCGGTGCTCCACCGGGCCGGTCGTCTGAATTCGGTTCTGTCTTACGGGCTACAAGGAGGTCAAATATGCCCAGTTACGTGATTCCCGATAAGTGCGACGGGTGCAAGGCGCTGGACAAGACCGCCTGCCAGTACATCTGTCCGAACGACCTGATGGTCCTGAACAAGGCCACCGAGAAGGCCTACAACCAGGACCCGGACATGTGCTGGGAGTGCCAGTGCTGCGTCAAGATCTGCCCCAACCAGGCGATGGACGTGCGCGGCTATGCGGACTTCATGCCCCTCGGGGCCAGCGTGGTTCCCATGCGGAGCACCGACTCCATCATGTGGACCATCAAGTTCCGTGACGGCATGGTCAAGCGGTTCAAGTTCCCGATCCGCACCACCCCCGAGGGTGAGGCCAAGCCGGATGGTGGCTACGCGACCCACGACGACCTGAGCAGCCCCGCGCTGTACACCGAGCCCGAGTCGGCGGGTGGCTCCATCGCCACCCTGAAGAAGTGAGGAGGACGAAATGAGCTGGGAGACCGTTACTGTCGAGACCGACCTCCTCATCCTGGGCGGTGGCATGGCCGCCTGCGGCGCGGCCGTCGAGGCTGCCTACTGGGCCAAGCAGAATGGCCTGAAGGTCACCCTGGTCGACAAGGCCGCCATGGACCGCTCCGGCGCCGTGGCGATGGGCCTGTCCGCCATCAACCAGTACGTGGGCATCGCCAACGGCGACAACACGGCCGAGGACTACGTCAAGTACGTCCGCCAGGACCTCATGGGCGTCACCCGCGAGGACCTCGTGTTCGACATCGCGCGCCACGTCGACAGCACCGTCCATCTCTTCGAGAAGTGGGGCCTGCCGATCTGGAAGGACGCCGAGGGCACCTACGTGCACGAGGGTCGCTGGCAGCTGATGATCAACGGCGAGAGCTACAAGATCATCGTGGCCGAGGCCGCCAAGAACGCGCTGGCCGAGATGGGCGACGCGGGCGAGTACTTCGAGCGCGTGTTCATCACCAACCCGATCGTCGAGGACGGCGAGTGCAAGGGCGCCGTCGGCTTCTCCACCCGCGAGGACAAGGTCTACGTCTTCAAGGCCAAGGCCACGCTGGCGGCGATGGGTGGCGCGGTCCACGTGTTCAAGCCGCGGAGCACCGGTGAGGGCTTCGGCCGCTCCTGGTACCCGCCGTTCAACACCGGCTCCAGCGCGTACTTCACGCTGACCGCCGGCGCCGAGATGACCTGCCAGGAAGTGCGGTTCATCCCGATCCGGTTCAAGGACGCCTACGGCCCGGTGGGTGCGTGGTTCCTGCTCTTCAAGTCGCGGGCGACCAACGCGTTCGGCGGCGAGTACATGCAGGAGCGCCGCTCCGAGCTCGAGAACTGGAAGCCGTACGGGATGGTCAAGCCGATCCCGGCGAACCTCCGCAACTGGCTCGGCATGCTCGACATCTTCGAGGGCAAGGGTCCGATCTACATGCGGACCGAGGAAGCCCTGGCCCGGATCGCCGACGAGTACAAGGATGATCCCAAGGCCTACAAGAAGAAGATGAAGGAGCTCGAGAGCGAGGCGTGGGAGGACTTCCTGGACATGACGATCTCGCAGGCCCACCTGTGGGCCAGCACGAACGTCAAGCCCGAGGAGAAGCCCTCCGAGATCGCGGCCTGCGAGCCCTACTTCATCGGCTCCCACTCCGGCGCGTCCGGTGCGTGGATCTCCGGGTCCGAGGACCTGCAGACCGACCAGACCAAGGGCGAGTACTTCTGGGGTGGCTACGGCCTGTGCACCACCAAGCGGCTGTTCGCGGCCGGCGACGCCTCCGGCGCCTCCAGCCACAAGTTCAGCTCCGGCTCGCACGCCGAGGGCCGCATCGTCGGCAAGGCGATGGTCAAGTACGTCCTCGACAACAACGAGCTGCCGACCGTGTCCGACGCGACCGTCCAGGGCCTGATCGACAAGACCCTGGCGCCGCTGGGCATCTTCCAGGAGCACAAGGGTGCCACCACGGACCCCGACGTGAACCCGCACTACATCCGTCCGCGGCAGTTCATGTTCCGCCTCCAGAAGATCATGGACGAGTACGCCGGTGGCGTCAGCGCCGCCTTCTCGACCAACACGCCGATGCTGAACCGGGCCATGGAGCTGCTCGCCTTCCTGAAGGAAGACAGCGACAAGCTGGCCGCCGAGACCCGCTACGAGCTGGAGCGTTGCTGGGAGAACATGCACCGCATGTGGCAGGCCGAGTCCCACGTCCGCACCATCATGGCGCGGGAAGAGACCCGGTGGCCGGGCTACTACTTCCGGTCCGACTCGCCCAAGATGGACGACGAGAACTGGAAGCTCTTCGTCAACGTCAAGTACAGCCCCGAGAACGGGGAGTGGGAAGTCATCAAGCGGCCGATCTACTCGATCATCGACTGATGACCTGACCCACGGATGGGTCGAGACCACCCCCCGGGTGCCGTCCGGTGCCCGGGGGGTGCTGTCTCGGGCCCTGGAAGTCCCATGTCCGACATACCCGCTAGTACCTGTCCGCACTGTGGTTCCACGATGCTCCTGTGGGAGAGCCCGCCCGACTCGAGCTGGGGCGGCGCGGTCCACCGCGTCTGCTTCGACGACGACTGCCCGTACTACGTGGCGGGCTGGGATCACATGATGGAGAACTACGAGGTCAAGGCCTCGTACCGCTACATGGTCGACCCCAAGACGGGGAACGCCAAGCCGCTACCCGTGTGGTCGCCCGAGGCGCACCGCAACTTCATCGTCGAAGAACCCGGGGGAGGAGAGGAACACGCCCCATGACCGGAGACGCCAAGGAGTTCAAGCGCCGGATCCTCGAGGAGGCCCCGCGCTTCGACCTCGACGACAAGTTCCGCTTCGGTTGCCACCCCGGCGTGCCCTGTTTCAACGATTGCTGCAGGGACATCAACATCGTCCTGACCCCGTACTGCGTGATCCGGCTGAAGAACCGGCTGCAGATCCGCTCGGGGAAGTTCCTCGACGACTACACGGTGATCCCGTTCAACAAGCACATCAGCCAGCCGTCGCCGATCCTCAAGATGGGCGACGAGGAGCACGGCAAGGCCTGCCCGTTCGTCGGGCCCGCGGGCTGCACGGTCTACGAGGACCGGCCGTGGGCCTGCCGGATGTACCCGGTCGGCCTCGCCTCCCCGCGGGACATCGGCGAGCAGGGGGACCCGTTCTACTTCCTGCTGGAGGAGGGCCACTGCAAGGGCTTCGCCGAGGAGACCGAGCTGTCGATCCGCGAGTGGATCGAGGACCAGGGCATCGCCGAGTACAACGAGATGGGCGAGCTGTTCAAGCCCATATCGCTGCACCCGTTCTTCGACAGCGGCGATCTGTCCCCGGCCAAGATGGACATGTTCTTCATGGTCGCCTACGACATCGACCGCTTCCGGCGGTTCGTGTTCGGCTCGACGTTCTTCGACAAGTTCGTGGTCGAGGACGAGGTCAAGGAGCGGATCCGCACCGACGACGTGGAGATGATGAAGTTCGGCTTCGCCTGGATCCGCTTCGCGCTGTTCCAGGAGCCGACGATGAAGCTGCACCCGATGTTCACCGACGTGCAGAAGCGGGAGCGGGACTTCTTCTCGCAGCTGAAGGAAGCGGACACGAACAACGGAAACGAAGACGAATAAAAGAATACAGGGCGTCCTGCCTGCGCACGCTCGCCCTCTCGAAAAGAACGCAGGGACCTACCCAGGAAGGTTGGCGAGCGGTATCCTGCCGCACTTCATGAGAACAGGTCCGTGAACACGGTTTGAACGGTATTCCACGGAAGGAGACGAACGAATGGCTGCCAACGATGCCATCCTGGTGATCGGAGGGGGCATCGCAGGGCTGTCCGCGGCCGTCGAGGCGGCGGAAGTGGGTCACGAGGTCATCCTGGTCGAGAAGGCGCCCTACCTGGGCGGCCGCGTGCTGGCGATGAACTCGTACTTCCCCAAGCTCTGTCCTCCGACCTGCGGGCTGGAGATCAACTTCCGCCGCATCCGCAACAACCCCCGCATCCAGGTCTACACCAACGCCGAGGTCGAGAGCATCTCGGGGCAGCGGGGCGAGTACGCGGTCACGATCCGGATCGACCCGGCGGTGGAGCTCGCCGAGGGCGAGCAGTCGCTGCTCGCGGCGGCCGAGCCCAAGCCGGCCGTGGCCCCCGGCGCCGAGGCGCAGACGGTCCAGGCCCAGGCGGGCGCGATCATCATCGCCACCGGCTGGAAGCCGTACGACGCCGCCAACCTCGACACGCTGGCGCCGGATCACGCCGACGTGATGGCCAACGTCGACTTCGAGCAGCACGTTCGCGATGGCAAGCTGGTCCGCCCCTCCACCGGCGAGGCGCCCAAGAGCGTGGCGTTCGTGCAGTGCGCCGGGTCCCGCGACACCAACCACCGGGCCTACTGCTCGGGCGTGTGCTGCATGGGCTCGCTGAAGCAGGCGCGCTACGTCCGGGAGCTGGCCCCCGAGGCCAGCGTCTCGATCTTCTACATCGACATCCGCACCATCGGGCGGCACGAGGAGTTCTACTACGAGCTCAACGCCGACGAGAACGTGCGCTTCGTCAAGGGCAAGGTCGCCCGCATCACCCCCGAGGGCGACGGGCTGAGGCTGCACGTCGAGGACACCCTCGCCGGGGCGCTGCTCGACGAGAAGTTCGACATGGTGGTGCTGGCCACCGGCGTCGTGCCCAACTGGGAGGACGACCCGGTCCCCGGCGCCGACGTGGTCACCGACGACTACGGCTTCATCGTCGGTGGCGAGGAGCGCAACGGGATCTACGCCGTGGGCTGCGCGCGTCGACCCACCGACGTCAGCCGCTCGGTCAAGGACGCCACCGCGGCCGTGCTGCGGGCCATGCAGGACGTGAGGAGGTAGGGCGATGGCGGACAACATCGGAGTCTTCATCTGCGCCGAGTGCCTCGGCGACGCCCTCGACCTCGATGCCCTCGCGGAGGTCGCCACCGGCGAGTTCTCCGTGGCGGTGTGCGAGAACCTCGACGTCTGCGCCACGCACGACCTGACCGCCGTGCGCGACAAGGTCGCCAGCGACGGCCTCGACGGGGTCGTGATCGCCGGCCCGTCGCTCCGCAACCTCAGCCGCAGCGAGCTGCCCGACTGCGCCGTGCAGGTGGTCAACCTCCGCGACTGGGTGGTCAAGACCCACCCGGCCAACGACGAGGACACCGACATGATGGCGCAGGACTACCTGCGCATGGCGATCACCTCGCTGCAGCAGACCAAGCCGATCGAGAAGTTCGAGGAGCACGCCCAGATCGACAAGACGATCCTGGTCGTCGGCGGCGGCATCTCTGGCCTGACCGCGGCGCACGAGGCCGCCGAGGCCGGCTACGACGTGGTCCTGGTGGAGAAGGCCGACACCCTCGGCGGGTTCTACACCAAGCTGGCCCGGTCGATCCCGCACAAGCCCCCCTACCGCGACCTGGAGGACACCGGCATCGGCGCCAGGGTCGAGGCGGTCCAGGGCCACGACAGGATCACGGTCCACACCGCGACCACGATCGAGTCGATCGACGGCGCCCCGGGGCTGTTCGACGTCAAGCTGAGCGACGGCACCGAGCTGCGCATCGGCGCGATCGTGCAGGCCACCGGGTTCACCCCGGTCGACCCCACCGGCTTCGAGCGCTTCGGCTTCGGGACCAACCCGGACGTGATCACCAACGCCCGGTTCGAGGAGATGGCGTCCAACGGCGGCATCGTGAAGGCCGACGGCTCGCCGGCCAAGAACGTGGCGTTCGTCCAGTGCGGTGACTCCCGCGATCCGGAGAGCTTCTCCTACGCCTCGGCGATCATGTCGCTCAACGCGCTGAAGCAGGCGCTGATGCTCCGCGAGGCCGATCCCGAGGCGCGGGCCTACGTGTTCTACGAGCACATCCGCACCCCGGGGCAGCACGAGGACTTCTACCGGCGCGCCCAGGAGGACAACGGCGTCTTCCTGACCCGCGGGATGGTCAGCAAGGTCGAGGCCGCCGGTGGAGCCATGGTCCTCGACGTCGACGACACGATGCTCGGCGACCAGATCCAGGTCGAGGCCGACCTGCTGGTGCTCAACGCCGGGATGAAGCCCAACTCCGCGGACGGCGAGGCGATCCGGCAGCTGACCGACGCCAAGGCGATCGTGGCCCAGGGCCCCGAGGACAACGCCAAGTACGACGAGTCGGTGCAGAAGGTCGAGAAGCTCAAGGACCACGAGGGCACCGCGATCCTGCACCTGAACTACCGGCAGGGCCCGGACATGCCGGCGCTGCTGCACGGCTACCCGGACAGCCACTTCATCTGCTTCCCGTACGAGACCCGCCGCACCGGCATCTACGCCGCCGGCTGCGTCCGCTCCCCGATGGACGGGATGTCCGCGGTGGAGGACGGCATGGGCGCCGCGCTCAAGGCGATCCAGTGCGTCGAGATGCTGTCCCGCGGGGAGGCTCCGCACCCGCGGTCCGGGGACATCTCGTACCCCGACTTCGCGCTGCAGCGCTGCACCCAGTGCAAGCGGTGCACCGAGGAGTGCCCGTTCGGCGCGATCAACGAGGATGCCAAGGGGACCCCGCAGTACAACCCGACCCGCTGCCGCCGCTGCGGCATCTGCCTGGGCGCGTGCCCGGAGCGGATCATCAACTTCCCGGACTACGCCGTCGGCGCCACCGCCAACGTAATCAAGGCGGTCGAGGTCCCGGACGAGTGGGACGAGAAGCCGCGGATCCTGGTGCTCGCATGCGAGAACGACGCCATCCCGGCGCTGGAGCTCGCCGCCTCGAAGGGCATCCAGCTGAGCCAGTGGATCCGGGTGATCCCGGTGCGCTGCATCGGGTCGGTCAACGTCGTCTTCATCAAGGAGGCGATCTCCAAGGGCTTCGACGGCGTGCTGATGTTCGGCTGCAAGTGGGGCGACGACTACCAGTGCCACATGATCAAGGGCAGCGAGCTGATGGACGTGCGGGGTGGCAACGTCAAGGAGACCCTGCAGTCGATGTCGATGGAGAACGAGCGGGTGCAGCTGCACCAGGTCGAGCACACCGACTACCAGACCGTGGTCGACGCGATCAACGAGTTCGACGAGCTGATCGAGACCATCGGGATGAACCCCTTCAAGGGGATGTAGGCTCTCCACCCCCGCGCCGGCGTGCACGGCGCGGGGGTGGTCCTCCACCTTCCTCGCGCCCACCGGCTTGCGTTCCGCCATCGACTCGGTTACTAGAGTCCCGCGCTCTGCGGTGAGCGCCGTTCATCCAGGAAGGCCCTGGCGACCATGAGAGTCAACCCCGACCTCGAGTTCGTGGCCGACGTCACCAAGCACGGTGGGTCCGACGCCAAGCTCTGCCAGCAGTGCGCCACCTGCTCGGTGGCGTGCCCGCTGTCCCCCGCGCTGCACCCCTACCCGCGCAAGGAGATGATGTGGGCCGCGTGGGGCGTGCGCGACGCGCTGATGGGGGACCCCGACATCTGGCTGTGCCACCAGTGCGGCGACTGCGCCACGGAGTGCACCCGCGGGGCGCTGCCCAGCGACGTGCTCGCCGGGCTGCGGAGCAAGGCGATCCAGCACTTCGCGGTGCCGTCGTTCATGGGCACGCTGGTGCGGGAGCCGCGCTACCTGCCCGTGCTGGTGCTGATCTCGGCGGCGTTCATCGTGCTGCTGGTGCTGTGGCAGCAGGTGTGGGTCGGCGACACCCCGCTGATGTTCACCAGCGTCGAGTTCGAGTACGAGGAGTTCCTGGCGCACCGCGTGATCAACACGCTGTTCCCGCTGGCGTTCTTCGCCGCCCTCGGCTTCGCGCTGGCGGGTGGGGTGCGGTTCTGGCGGGCGATGGAGGACACCGCCAGCGACTGGGGCACGCAGCCCGGGCAGGGGCTGGTCGGCTCGTTCGTCGGGGCGATCGTCGACCTGGCCAAGCACGACCGGTTCCACCGCTGCGAGTCGAACAGGCCGCGCTGGTCGGGCCACCTGATGGTGTTCTACGGGTTCATGGGGCTGCTGTTCGTCACCGGCATGGTGACGGTGCTCGCCGTGCTCGAGCACCCGCTGGACAACCCCCACCTGTACCCGCTGGACTGGCTGCACCCGCTGAAGATCCTGGGCAACCTGACCGGCGTGCTGATGGTCGGCGGCTCGCTGTACGTGATCACCTTCCGCCTGAGGCGCCCCGCCGAGGCCGGGCAGTCGACCTACACCGACTGGTTCTTCCTCGGCGTCCTGCTCGCCGTGGGGCTCACCGGATTCGCTGCGGAGTTCGTGCGGCTGACCCCGCTGCCGCCGTCGCTGGGGACCCCGGTGTACCTGCTGCACCTGATATCGGTGTTCTGGCTGCTGATCTTCTTCCCCTACAGCAAGTTCGCCCACGCGTTCTATCGATATCTGGCGATGGCGTTCGCCCGCCACATCGGCCGCGCGCTTCCCCCCGCCCGGTAGCCCGCCAACCCGCGCCCGGGCGCTCCTTGACGGCGTTGTTCGACCCTGGTAGGACGGGTGTCCCTTTCGCCAGGAAAACCCGGCGCTTGCGGCGCCGATAGAGCAACGGATCTCAAGGAGAAAAGGCATGATCAAGCCCCACGGTTCCGAGACGCTGAACCCCCTCTTCGTCCGTGACGACGCCAAGCGCGAGGCGCTGATCGAGGAGGCCGCCGGCCTGCCCTCGATCGTCGTCAGCTCCGCCGCCGCGGCCAACGCCGTGATGCTGGGCAGCGGGTACTTCAACCCCCTGACCGGCTACATGACCGTCGACGACGCGATGGGCGTCGCCAAGGACATGCACACCACCAGCGGCCTGTTCTGGCCCACCCCGGTGCTCAACCTGGTGCCCGACGCCAGCAGCATCGGTGACGCCAAGCGCATCGCCCTGCGCGACCCCAACGTCGAGGGCAACCCGATCCTGGCGATCCAGGACGTCGAGTCGATCGAGGAGATCACCGACGAGCAGATGGCGTACATGACCGAGCAGGTCTACCGCACCGACGACACCGAGCACCCCGGGGTCGCGGCGTTCAACGGCCAGGGCCGCTTCGCGATCGCCGGTCCGATCCAGGTGCTGAACTTCTCGTACTTCGCCCAGGAGTTCCCCGACACCTTCCGCACCGCCTACCAGATCCGCGACGAGATCCAGATCCGCGGCTGGAAGAAGGTCGTGGCGTTCCAGACCCGCAACCCGATGCACCGCGCCCACGAAGAGGTGTGCCGCATGGGCTGGGAGCGCGAGAGCGCGGACGGCATCCTGATCCACATGCTGCTCGGCAAGCTCAAGGCCGGCGACATCCCCGCCGACGTGCGCGACGCCGCGATCCGCAAGATGGTCGAGCTGTACTTCCCGGCCAACACCGTGATGGTCACCGGCTACGGCTTCGACATGCTGTACGCCGGTCCGCGCGAGGCCGTGCTGCACGCCGTGTTCCGGCAGAACTGCGGCTGCTCGCACCTGATCGTCGGCCGCGACCACGCGGGCGTCGGCTCCTACTACGGGCCGTTCGACGCGCAGACGATCTTCCATGACGAGGTCGCGGACGGCGAGCTGGAGATCAAGATCTTCGAGGCGGACCACACCTGCTGGAGCCACAAGCTCAAGAAGATCGTGATGATGCGCGACGCCCCGGACCACACCAAGGAGGACTGGCTGTTCCTGTCCGGCACCAAGGTCCGCACGATGCTGGCCAACGGCGAGGAGCTGCCGCCCGAGTTCGCGCGCCCCGAGGTGGCCAAGATCCTGATGGAGTACTACCAGGCGGAGGCCGCCAAGGGCTGAGTCGGTCCGGCACCGATCGGGTCCACGGACCCTGCGGGCCCGGTGCATCGCGCGCCGGGCCCGCTTCGTTCTGGCCTCGCGCAGCGCGACCGCAGCCCGACCCGGCCAAACCGCACAGGGTCGACTACAATAGTGGTCGTTGACGTGGCTCTCTGCCGCCGCAACGGTTGCATCGGCGCGGCGCAGAACCTAGCTAGGACGAAAGGTCTCTTGACCGATGCGGAGGCATCCAGAAGCCGAGTTCCAGGTGGTCGACGGGCTCGACCTGTTCAACCGTGTGCCCGGATGGCGGCTGCACATGGCCCACCTGTCGCTGGAACCCGGGGACCACGAGCGGGTCTTCGACGTGGCGATCAAGGGCACGCTGGCCAGCATCCGGCGGCGCTTCCCCGCAGGCGCGATCGCGCCTGACGCGACCCTCGACGCGGTGCGGACGGCGCTCGAGGTGCACGCGGGTGGGCCGGCCCCGCTGCCTGCCACCAGCGAGCAGTTCATCGGCGAGATCCTGGGCGGCTCGGTGATCCCACGACGCCACCCGGCGCTGGTGTTCCGCGATCTGCTGCTGGCCCGCACCCGGCTGCCGTGGAGCGTGTTCGACGCCCGCAAGGTCCTGCTGCCGATGATGTACCGGCTGGGGGAGCCGGGCGAGGCGGACCGCGACCGCGGGATCGAGGTGTCGCTGGAGAACGTGCCGTTGCTGTGCGACGGCAACGGGATCGTCGCCTCGCCGTGCACCTATCACGGAGAGGCAAGGATCGTGGACGACACGACGCAGGTGATCGTGGTGTGCTACACACCGATGTCCATCGCCCGCGAGTACACCGCCCGCACCGAGCTGGCGCGGCTGGTGTGGATGACGTGGGCCTTCAAGTTCGTCGAGGAGCGGGCCTTTCGCCCGCCGGAGTGAGGAAACCATGGAGCTTTCGTGCCGAGGAAGGTACGCGACGCGGGCAATGGTCGAGCTGGCGGCCCACGACACGGGCAAGCCGATCCCGCTGAGCCAGATCGCGGAGAATCAGGACATCTCGCGGAAATACCTGCAACAGCTGATGGCCGGGCTACGCCGGGCCGGGCTGGTGCACGTCGTCAAGGGCTTCAAGGGTGGCTTCATGATCGCCCGGCCCCCGGACCAGATCCGGGTGGGAGACATCCTGCGCGCCCTCGAGGGAGACCTGGCGCTGGTGGAGTGCGTGCGCCACGATCACATCTGCGACCGGGTCGAGGCCTGCCGCACGCGGGACCTGTGGTCCGAGGCCACCCGGGTGCTCGAGAACTACTTCGACTCGATCACCCTGGCCGACCTGGCCTCGGAGAACGGCGACCTGCGCGTCGACAACGCGTCCTGACGCGGGATTCGTACGCGGAACACCGCCCCCGCGGTACTCTCCGAGAGGCACGCCACGGTCCCGCCGTGCTCCGCGGTGATCTTCTCGACGACCATCAGGCCCAGCCCGGTGCCCTTGGACCCCTTGGTGCTGACCAGGCTGCTGAACAGCTCGTCGCGGATCTCCGGTGCCACGCCGGGGCCGTTGTCCTCGACGACGATCTCGAGGCGATCGTCCTCGGTCAGCGCCGTCCGGATCGAGACCCGCCCGCCCTCCACCTCCCGGGTCGCGTCCAGCGCGTTGGAGACCAGGTTGGCCAGCAGCTGCATCATGCTGTGCGCGTCCAGGTCGAACGGAGCGGTGGACGGGTCCAGCTGCGCGGCCAGCGTGGTGCCCTGCGCGTCGGCCTTGGGCTGCAGCGTGAACAGCACGTCCTGGACCAGCACCGACGGATCGCACTCCTCCCGCTGGGGGACCCGCTCCTTGGCGAAGTTGAGCAGGTCCGCCACCAGCTCGGAGATGTGGTCGATGTTGCGCTCGACCATCTCCCAGCCCTGGGTGCGGACCTCGGGGTCCTCGATGCGCAGGCCGCGCTTGTAGATGTAGGCGCCGCCCCGTAGCCCGTCGAGGATGTTCTTCACACCGTGGCTGATCGAGGCCACGGTCTGCCCCGCGGCGGCGAGGCGCTCGGAGCGCACCAGCTCCCGGCGGAGCTTCATGATCTCGCGCATGTCCTTGAAGAAGAACACCATCCCCACCTGGCGCCCCTGCTCGCGCATCGTGATCCCCGACGCCAGCACGTCGACGCGCTTGCCGTCATGGGCCAGTAGCGCGGTCTCCTTGCGGTAGAACCCGAACACCACGCCGGCGCCGTCCTCGAGCACGGGGTGGTGCAGCTGCCGCGCCACGTCGGGGTCGAACAGCCCCATCCACGTCCGCCGCCCCACGACCTCGTCCTCGCGGTAGCCGCTGAGGTTCTGCGCGACGCGGTTGAACACCCGCACCACGTTGGTGTCGTCGGTGGCGATGATGCCGTCGAACGAGTTGTGGATCAGGCTGCGCTGGAACTCTGCGGAGCGCTCCAGCTCCTGCTGGTGCTCGTGGAGCACGCGCGTCATGTGGCGGAACGAGTCGGTGAGCTGCACGATCTCGTCGCCGCGGTGTGCCTGGTAGACCTCGCAGCTTCGGCAGCCGACCAGCTTCTCGGGGAAGTTGGGGTCGTAGCCCTCGCAGGGCGTGCCGTCCACGAACCAGCACTGCAGCTCGGTGTTGCCGTAGGCGACGCAGTCGTCGCGCCGGCAGTCCTTGATCTCCCAGCAGCGCACGTCGACGCCCGCATCGAACCGCACCTCGAGGTTGCCCGTGCTGACCTCGTCGGCCAGCCGCGTCAGCTCCCGGATGGGACCGGTGACATAGCGGTAGTAGGAGTGTGCGGCGATCAGCATCGCGGCCGCGAGGCCGCCGAGGATCGCCAGGAACACCAGGTCGAGCTCGGCGCTGGCGTGGCCGAGCTCGGCGCGCAGCAGCTGGGCGTGGACGAACGCCCCGGCGGCGCCGAGGCCGACCAGCAAGACCAGGGTGGAGGCCAGGATCTTGTTGGCCAGCCCGAGCCGGTAGAAGCCGGGGAGGGGACGCCGCTGCCGGCGCCCCGCCCCGCGGGCCCACGCCCCGGGGCGCGCTACCCGAACTGGACGCCCTCCTTGTCGTGCTCGAGGACGTCCTCGACCACGCGCATCAGCCGGCCCGGATCGACGGGCTTCTCGACGAAGCCGTCGGGCTTGCGGGCGTGCAGTCCCTGCGAGATCTCGCCCCAGTCGATGTTCAGCTGCTCCTTGATCCCGGTGATCATCACCAGCGGGATCGCGGAGGTCTGCTCGTCCCTCTTCAGCCGCGCGAACAGCTGGATCCCGGAGCGGCCCGGCATCATCAGGTCGAGGCAGATCAGGTCCGGTGGCTCCTCGCGGATCAGGTCCTCGCCGGTCCGGGCCTCGTTGGCCGTCCGCGTCTCGAAGCCGTGGTCCATCAGGATCGACGCGATGTAGTTGCACAGATCGGGCTCGTCGTCGATGACGACCGCCTTGCGCGTCTCTTCGCTCATCGCCCCTCCCTCTCTCCAAGGCCCGGGGATCGCCCCGGGCCGGGTTGATCGCTCAGTCCACCACGGCAGCCTTGAGCAACAGGTCGAAGACCCCGCCGACCTCGACGCCGGTCTCGTGGTGCTCCATCAGCTGCTGCAGGTGGCGCTTGCAGTTGGCGCACGGTGCGGCGAGGTAGGTGGCCTCGGTCTCGGCGATCTGCTCCACCTTCTTCTTGCCCGCCTGCATGCGATAGCCGAGGAAGTCCTCCTCCTCGTTCCACGCGGCGACCTTCTCCTTGCCGTCCATCACCGCGAGGCCGCCGCCGCCGCCGCAGCACCAGTTGTGCTCGCGGTTGGGCCACATCTCGACGAAGTCGTCGGAGAGCTGGCTCAGCACGTAGCGCGGCTCCTCGACGATGCCGGTGCTGCGCGCGAAGTTGCAGGGATCGTGGTAGGTGACCTTCTTGCCGAACTTGGACCGGTCGAGCTTGATCTTGCCTTGCTCGAGGATCCGCTGCGCCAGCGGGAAGATGTTGTCGATGGTGTACGGCAGCTCGGCGTTGCCGTTCTTCCAGTAGTTCTCGCCGCCGATGCGCTTGGCGATGCGGTAGGCGTGCCCGCACTCGCCGATGATCAGCTGCTTGCACTTGTACTTGAGGCACGCGTCGTGGAGCAGCTTGTTCTTGCGCTTCATGTGGGCGTCGTCGCCGGTGAACAGTCCGAAGTTGGCGCCGTCGATGGCGTCGGTGGCCATCGTCCACGACAGCCCGGCGAGGTGGAAGAAGTAGGCGACGCCCATCTGGGTCTCGGGGAACGAGATCAGGTCGGCCGAGGCCGGGACGAACAGGATGTCCGCCTCCTGGTCCACGGGGATCTGGACCTTGACGCCGGTCTCCTCCTCGATCTCCTCCTCGAGGAACTCCAGCGCCGCCCGGATCGCCTTGGGGGGCTGGGCCTCGTCGTTGCCGAACTCGTCGGAGATCTTCTGGGTGTCGGCCATCCGCGTCGGGGACATCCCCAGCGCGTGGATGATCGCGCGCCCCTTGCGGGTCAGCACCGAGTTGTCGATGCCGTAGGGGCAGAACACGGCGCAGCGGCGGCACCCGCTGCACTCGTAGAACGAGCGTACCCACTGGTCGAAGTCCTCGTCGGTGAGCTCGCCCTTGCGGAACAGCTTGCCGGTCAGCGTGGTCTCCCGCTTGTACATCTTGCGGATCAGGTCCGAGCGGGCCGCGGGGTTGAACTGCTTGCCCTCGAACGCGTAGGCCACGTGGCAGTTCTCGGCACAGGTCCCGCACTTGGCGCAGATGTCCATGTAGACCTGCATCGAGCGGGGGCCCTTCTTGATGGCCTTGACGGATTCGACGACCTTGTCCTTGTGTGCGAACTCTGCCATGGCGACCTCCTCAGACCTTCTGGATCAGGGGCTGGCTGACGAACACGCCCGGGATGTGCAGGAACTTGCTGAACGGCAGGTACAGGAACAGCACCATCGCGAGCAGGTAGTGTGCCAGGAACCACGGGTGCGTCGGCACCGCGGCCCCGCTGACGGTCACCAGCGAGGCGAAGTAGGTTCGCGCCTCGACGATCTCGAAGTGGGAGATGAAGCGCATCCCGTTGCCGGTGGCGACGATGGCGATGATCAGCAGCAGGGCGGCGTAGTCCTCCACGTCGCTGATCTCGCGGGCCCGGACCACGACCAGCCGCCGGACCAGCAGATACAGGCACGCCGCGAGCACGACGATCCCGAAGGTCCCGCCGGTGAGCGACGAGACCATGTTCACGCCCTCCTGGTCGAGCCCGAAGAGGTTCCACAGGAACCACGGCTCGAGGATCACGCGGATGTGGCCCATCGCGATCAGGGCCAGCATGGCGTGGAACACCCAGCTGCCCGCCCACAGCGAGCGGTTGCCCTGGAACAGGCTGCGGAAGATGAACACCTCCTTGGCGACCTCCCGGACCATCTCTCCGGCGTTCTTGGCGCCGGGGAAGATGGTCATCTTGCCGGCGGGGGCACGCAGCCATCGGGCGATGCGGAAGGTCAGCCCCACCACCAGGACCAGGATGGTGATGTAGGGGAGGACCCTCCCGATCAAGAAGGTGACGATGTCCATGTGCTCTCCCTCATGTGAGAATCAGAACAAATACCAGTACATTGGTTCTGTTTTCGCAGGGCTATTCATAGTCCGGTTTCTACATGACGTCAATTATTTTCATAGCATATTGGAAACATACAACGTTAGTAATAACTAACTTAGGAATGGAGGTCTTCCTATTGCGTCGAACACCCTGAAATCCGACCAGTATTAGTGGACTTTGGCGTCGGGAGAACGGACCGGCGCAGCGGCGAGGGCGGCGCCGGCGGGAGAGCTTCGCGGATGCTGCAGGGGTGTCGCAGGAAATGCGACGATGGTGGAGATCAGGCGGACTTGGCCTCGTCCTCGGCCGGCTTCTGCTCGGCCTTGTCGAGGATCAGCGCCTCGGACACCAGGTCCACCAGCTGCTTGACCTCCATGTCGAGCTCGTAGTGCTTGATCAGGTCGCTGAGCCCGTCGACGCAGTTGTGGCAAGAGGTCACGACGATCTTGGCCCCCGTGGCCACCAGCTGGTCGGCCTTGACCTTGGCGGACTTGAGCCGCCGCGGGGTGTACTCCGACATCGACATCGCGCCCCCGCCGCCGGTGCAGCAGTAGTTCTCGGCCCGGTTGGGGGTCATCTCGCGGAAGTCGGTGCACACCAGGTCGAGCAGCTCGCGGGGCTCCTCGAAGAACCCGCACGACCGCGCGTTGTTGCATGAATCATGGAATGTCACCGGCACGTCGTTCTTGGTCTTGTCGACCTTGATCCGGCCCGTCTTGATGTAGTCCAGCATCGTCATCACCGAGGACTCCATCGGGACGTCCTGGTCGATGCCCGACCAGTTGGGGCCCTCGCAGCGGGTGCTGCGGAACCCGTGGCCGCACTCGGAGATCACGACCTTGTCGACCTTCATCTCCTTGGCCTTCTCGTACAGGTGCCGGTAGGTCACCCCGCCGAGGGCGTCGTCGCCGGAGAACAGGCCGAAGTTGGTCTGGTCCCAGCCCCAGCTGGGCATCATCCAGTCCTCGCCGGCGGCGTGGAAGATCAGCGCGGCGTTGGCGATCGAGCGCGGGTCGTACTTCGCCTCCCGCGGGTTGATCGTGTACATGATGTGGGCGCCGACCTTGTCCACCGGGATCTCGATCGTCTCGTCGTCGTACTCCATCTGGAGCTCCTCGACCATCCACTCCAGGGTGTCGAGGTAGTCCTCCTTGAGCACGCCCATCTGGTTGCCGAGCTCCCAGGTGTCCTTGGAGACGACCCGGACGCCCTCGGGCATCACGCCGACGCGGGTCAGCAGGCCACGCATGATGCGGTTGAGCGTCGCGGTGTCGACGCCCATCGGGCAGTTGAACGTGCAGCGCCGGCAGTTGGTGCAGGTCCCGAACGCGATGTCCTTGAGCCGGTCGAGGTCCTCGTCGGTGAACCGGTCGGCCTTGACCCACCACGGGACCACGCGGCCCGTCCAGTCGTAGTGCCGCTTGAACAGCTTGCGCAGCTGATCGGCCTTGTACGACGGCGTCATCTTGGGGTCGTCGGGGTGCGTCTGGACGTAGTGGCACGAGTCGTTGCACATCCCGCAGTGGATGCACCCGACGATCGAGCCCACCACCTGACGGGACAGCTTGGGCTCGAGCAGCTCGACCATCTTGTCGACTTTTGCGGTGCTCGCCATTTCGACCTCCTCAGCCGCGGACCACGGGCATGCTGCCGCGATGCCCCAGGGCCTTGCCGATCCACCAGCGGGTGAACGGGTAGTACAGGTAGTGCGAGAT
Organism: uncultured Rickettsiales bacterium; assembly: GCA_964584075.1. Taxonomy (GTDB): domain Bacteria; phylum Myxococcota_A; class UBA796; order UBA9615; family CAYRNR01; genus CAZOYV01. The sequence goes on from CAZOYV010000043.1 coordinate 27,757, forward strand.
CTTCGAGAACGGGACGTAGATCAGGAAGAAGCTCGTCATGAACAGGTACGCGATGTGGAACGCCACGTTGTCCACCAGGTGCCCGAAGTGGGCCTGGGCCAGGACGCCGAGGCCGAACCACACCGTCAGGGTCAGCAGCGCGAAGTAGTCGTCCGGGGTGCTGATCAGCTTCATGTGCGGCACCACCAGGCGGCGCGCGATGCGGATCAGCGAGATCAGGAACGCCAGGCCCATGCTCGCGATGAACGCGTAGCTGACGATCGAGATCTCCAGCAGCGGCATGTACAGCGAGCTGACGAACGCCACGAAGATGCCGACCGTCACGCCGATGTGGAACAGCACGAACGACAGGTAGAACCCGAACCCCTTGCGGGTGCTCTCCATCGCCCACGGCATCGCCACGTTGCCCAGCGAGTACAGCGCCGGGCCGACGCCGGTGTTCCCGCGAACCCCCGGCTGCGACTTGTCCCGGGCGTTCTTGAAGCGCAGCAGCCAGACGATCCGCAGCGTGTAGACCAGGCCCATCACGGCCAGGGCCACCCAGTGGACCACCTCGGCGATCATCAGCAGGCTGTTTCCGTCTTCACCGTGTCCCATCTCAGGCTCCTCCGATCTCGGCCTCGAGGGGCTGCCACTCGCGGCTGTTCAGCGCCACCATGACCACCTCCTCGAGCGAGGTCTCGCCCTGCAGGTGGGCGGCGATCGCGTCGACCATCACGCTGGCGCACAGGCCGAGGTCGACCTGGTACATGCCGGTGCCGATCGGCGGGAACGCGATGCGCTTCATGCCCTTCTCGTCGGCGCGCTGCAGGCACGCCTCGGTGGCCCGCCGCAGCTTGCCCTCGGTGTCGGCCTCGAAGAACTTGGGGCCGTTGGTGTGGATGATGTACTCGACCTTGAGCCGGCCGGCCGAGGTCACCACGGCCTCGCCGGTGGGGACGGTGCCGATCTCGTCGAGCTCGTCCTGGACGACCTTGCCGGCGCGGTTGGCGATGGCGGTGCCGTAGCCCGAGCCGATCTTGGCGTCCTCCGTGATGTCGAACACGAACGCGTCGCCTTCGAACTCGGTGATGTCACCGACCTCGAGGCGAATCGTCCGTTCTCCGATCTTCCGCTCTGCCATCTTCGATTCCTCCTCGCGCCGGTCGGGGAGGGGCCCCGCCGGCGTCGTGTTCTTCTCAGCCGCCGGCCATGCTCTCGGCCATCGCTGCGTTCTCCCGCAGCCGCTGCAGCGAGGGGTCGTCCGCCAGGTCGGCCAGCGAGTAGCGCCCGAGGACCTTCTCGATCTCCCGGTTGACGAGCACCCAGATCGGCCGGCACTCGCAGAACTCGTGGCGGATGCAGCTGTGCGGATCGCCGATGCAGTCGGCGAACCGGATCGGTCCGGTGGCGGCGGTGACGATGTCCCCGACCGTGATGTCGTCGCTCGGGCGCGACAGCACGTAGCCGCCGTTGCGCCCGCTGATGCCCCGGATCAGGCCTGCGGTCTTGAGCAGGATCGCCAGCTGCTCCAGGTAGCGCCGGGAGATCCCGGTGCGATCGCTGATCAGCGTCAGGGGGACGGGCTCACCGCCCGACCCGAGGCGGGCCAGGTGGATCAGGAAGCGCAGGCAATATCTTGTGCGGGAAGAGACCTTCACGGTACATTCCGTGCCTCGCCCGCCCCCACGATCGAACCCCGCCCATTCGAGTGTCCGTCGCCCTTCGACGGAAGGCGATAAATACACTAGCTCCGATAGGATTAAGGTGCAATAAAAAACACCAGAAATAATGAGAGAATAAGGATAAGGAAATTAATATAGGCAAGCGACATACTAGCAATAAGGCCGGCGCGATCACCCGCCGACGGATCCAGATGGTCGAGTCAGAGCAGCGGTCCGCACCGCCAGGCTTGCACCGCGAGGGTCTGTGATAGTCTCCCGCCGTCGCCTCGGGGTGCTCGGGGGAGAGCTCCACCGCGGCGAGACGATGCAGGAGGTTGCATGGAAACGGGAGTACCGGAGGGCGAACCGACCCGGTCGGGCCTCTCCTCGGAGAAGCGAGAGGACATCTGGGCGCTGATGATCGCGGCGCTGGTGCTCGGAGCGGCGATGGCGTTCCCCGAGGCGATCCACAACTTCTTCAAGAACGTCCTTTACCTCTTCTGACGCGGCGCGCGCGAAGAGGCGGGACGAGGAGGAGGGTCGCGTGTCCGTCATCCGCTCCCTGATCGTGCCAGGCTGGACGAAGATCATCCCGGGTCTGCTGGTCTGTGCGCTGTTCGCCTGGGTGATCATGAACGTGGACCACCTGCTGGGGAAGTACCAGAAGGCCGACGTGGCCTCGGAGCAGATCGTCGCGCTGGAGGCGGAGCTGGCCGAGCTCGCCGCCGCCGGCGGCGACGCCGAGGCGATCGCCAGGCTCGAAGGCAAGATCGCCAAGTACCGCAAGGACCTGGACAAGGTCGGCGGCGAGCCCGGGGACCGCTGGGGCTGGGCGACGTTCATGTACGAGACCCTGCAGTTCAAGTACGTGGCGATGCTGCTGATCGGTGGCATCATCATCCGCAACACGATCGGCGTCCCCGAGCTGCTCAAGCCCGGCGTGGCGGTGGCGCGGCCGCTGATCAAGCCGGGGATCATCATCCTCGGGGTGCACTACATCTGGTCCGACGTGCTGAAGGTGGGCGGGGCCGGGCTGATCATGGCCGCGGTGTTCATCTTCGGCACCGCGATCGTCGTCATGGCGCTGTGCCGCCGCTTCGGCGTCGAGGATGGGCTGGGCGGCATCCTCGGGGCCGGCACCGGGGTCTGCGGGGTCTCGGCGATCATCGCCACCGCGCCGGTGGTCAGGGCCAAGCCCCGGGACATGGCCTACGCCATCGGCACGATCCTGCTGTTCGGCACGCTGATGCTGTTCACGATGCCCTACATCGGCTCGGCGCTGGGGATCTCGGAGCCCCAGTTCGGGGCGTGGGCCGCCCTGGCGATCCTCAACACCGCGCAGCTGATCGCGGCGGCCGAGTGGTACGGCGAGGAGGCCCGGGACACGGCGGTGCTGATCAACGCCGCGCGGATCATGCTGATCCCGTTCATCGTGCTGTTCGCGGTGTGGTTCTACGGCCTGAAGGGCAAGGACGGCGCCAAGGTCGGCTTCTGGACCACGCTGCGCAACAAGTTCCCGATCTTCATCCTCGGGTTCTTCGCGCTGATCCTGCTCAACAGCCTGAATCTCTCGGTGTTCGGCGGTCCCGGCGTCGACGGAACCCCGTTCTGGGCGATGAACGCGGTCTACAAGTGGTTCTTCGCCCTGGGCTTCGCCGGGATCGGGCTGTCGATCTCCATCGACGACATGAAGAAGGCCGGCGGCATCGCGTTCTTGATCGGCTCGGGCACCGCCACGGCCAAGATGATGCTCGGGCTGGTGGTGGTACTGATCGTGGGCACCGAGCTGCTCCGAGTTGCCAGTGGCTGATCTGGACGACGGCCTCCCCCGGGGAGCGATCCTGCTCGCGGTCGATGGCGAGCCCCACACCAGGGACGCCGTTCGCTGCGCCCTGCGGCTGGCCGCCGGCGCCGGCCGCCGCGTCGTGGCGCTGCACGTCGAGGACCCCTACCTCAAGCAGTTCCACACCGAGATCTACGCCCAGGGGAGGAAGGAGTACCTCGACCACGTGGACGCCTGCCTGGCAGATGCCTCGGCGGCGATCCGGGCGGGCTTGGAGCGGGCGGCGGCGGAACAGGGCGTCGTTCTGGAGTTCCGGGTGCGGCGGGGGGAGCCCCTCGAGCAGCTGCGGGAGGAGGTCCTCGCGGACGACTACGGCCTGCTGGTGGTGGGCGCGAAGCGGCTGACGGGCCTGGGCCGATGGCGCTCGGAGGACCTGCCGGGGCGGATCATCGCGGCGCGGGATGTGCCGGTGCTGGTGGTGCCGATGGAGCCCGCAGAAGACTAGAGCTCGCAGGCCTGCGCGACGAGCTCGGAGACGTCCAGGACCTGGATGTCGTCCTCGACGCCCAGGGTCTTGGTGGCGTCCTCGAACATCGAGATGCAGTAAGGGCAGGCCGTGGCCATCACGGTGGCGCCGGTGGACTTGGCCTCCAGCACGCGGTGGTCGCTGGGGCGCTGGCCCTTCTCGACCTCGACCCACATCTTGCCGCCGCCGCCGCCGCAGCAGAACGAGAGGTTGCGGTTGCGGGGCATCTCCACCAGCTCCACGCCCAGGGCCTTCAGCGCCTCGCGCGGCGCGTCGTAGACACCGTTGTGGCGGCCCAGGTAGCAGGGATCGTGGTAGGTGACCTTGAGGTCGCCGAGGTCCTTGCTGGGCTTCAGCGTGCCGTCGGCCAGCTTCTCGGCCAGCAGCTCCACCAGGTGCGTCGGCTCGATGGTCGCCAGCGAGTAGTCCTTCTTGAAGGTGTCGAGACAATGGGGCGAGCTGACCAGGATGTTGCGCGCGCCCTTGTCGACGAACTGGCTTCGGTTGGTCTGGCGCATCGAGTCCACCAGCTCGTCCTCGCCGATCTTGCTGAGGCTCTCGGCGCAGCAGACGATCTCGTTGCCGTAGGCGCCGAAGTCCAGGCCCATCGCGTGCAGCAGCTTCAGCTGGGCCTTGGCCACCTCGCGGTTGCGCGGGTCGTAGGACAGGGTGCAGCAGGGGAACCAGCTGTACTCCTGGCCCTCGTAGGCGGGCAGCTCGAGGTCCGCGGCCCACGCGGTGCGCTCGTCCCTCTCGCCGGACCACGGGTTGCCGTTGGCCTTCATGCTGCCCACGAAGGTCCGCAGCGGAGGCGGCAGCATCCCGCCCTCGCCGAAGGCGCGCCGGGCCGCCTGGACCACCTCGATGCTGGCCACCCCGCGGGGGCAGCGCTCGACGCACAGCCCGCAGGTGCTGCACTCCCAGATCAGGTTCTCGATACCCTCGCCGCCGAGCTGCGACAGCATCATCAGCTTGCGGTTGCTGTAGCCGGTCAGGCCGCCCCAGGGACACAGCGCGCTGCAGGTGCCGCACTGATAACACTTATGCAGCTGCTCGCCGCCGGTGGCCTCGATGAACTCGGTGACCTCGAAACAGGGATACTGTGGCATGCGTGGTCGGCCCTTTCTGACGCCGTCGTGGCAACGCGCGCGGGCGATCGCACGCCCGCACCGAGCGATAGAACGTAGTTTTTCGGCGGATGGTTGGTCAAGAATCGGTGTGCATAGCCAAACCTAATTCAAGCATACAGGAGCACGTCACAGCGTCTCGGCATCTCGCCGCGACAGCACCAGGTCGAGCTGCCGCGCGGCGGGGTCCAGCGGCCCGCGCACGCGCCGCGGGGGGTGGGCCGCGTCCGGCCACAGCGCGTGCCAGAACCAGTAGGAGTTGGGCACGCGGTAGACCTGGAAGCCGCGCTCGACGAACGGCGCCAGGACCTGCCCGGCGTCGGGCGACGGGGTGGGCCACAGCCCGGGTGACAGCTCCACCACGAGCTCCGCCTCCGGGGCGAGCCGGTCCAGCTCGGGGACCAGGCCGGCCAGGATCTCCCGCTCGGTGCCCTCCACGTCGATCTTGATCACGCGTGCCGAGGCCAGCTCGTCGCGGTCGACCAGGGCGCCCAGCGGCGCCGCGCGGACCTCGGCCTCGACCGGCCGCCCGAGGTGCCCCGCGGTGGTGGTCTGGCCCAGGTTGGAGCCCGGGCCGCGGTGCACGGTGAGCGTGCCCTCGTCGCCGGCCGCGGCGGCCTGCACGGTGCGGACCTGCGGCGGCAGACCGTTGAGCGCCAGGTTGGCCTCCAGCCGGCCGTGGATCGCGGGGGAGGCCTCGATCGCCACCACGCGCCCGCGCTCGCCGACGAGGGACGCCGCGAGCAGCGTGTCGTAGCCCACGTTGGCGCCCACGTCGACGACCGTGTCCCCCGGGCGGAGGGCCCGCTGCAGGTAGGCGCTGACGTCCGGCTCCCAGACGCCGAAGAAGTAGATGTAGCCCTGGATCAGGTCGGCGGCATCGCAGTCGAAGCGCGCCCCGAAGTGCGCGTCGGCCTCGCCCCCGAGGCGCGCCCCGAGGCGGTGCAGGAGCCACAGCGGCGGGGCGATCCAGCTGTAGGCGACCAGGCCCAGCGCGGCCAGCGCGGCGCGGACGACGAGGGGCGGACGTCCGCGCCGCTGCAGGGCACGGCACCACCAGCGGGCGAGGCGACACAGGGAGCGGGCGAGGGCATCCATCGGCGGGCAGATTGCCACACCCGGGAGCAGCTGGTACAGAACGGCCAGCGCACGGCAGGCGGGCGCTGGAACGGCCACGGCGGTGAACCCGTACTACGTCTTCCACTTCGCGTTCTGGGCGGTCTGCACCACCGGGATCACCGCGGCGGCGATCCTCGCGGCGCTGGTGCTGTGGTTCCGCCCGCGGGGTCGGCGACCGCTCCCGGCGGAGCTGCCCGCGATCACGGTGCTGAAGCCGTTCGACGGCATCGACCGCGACCTGGAGGGCAACTTCTGGTCGACCCTCGCGGCGCCGTACCCCGCGCCGCGCCAGGTGCTGTTCTGCACCGGGCGGGACAACGCCGCCGGGATCTCCCTGGTCGAGGGCCTGCTCGCGCGCCTCGAGGACGACCCCCGCGAGGGCGTCGAGGCCGCGCTGCTGCTGCCCGGCGAGGACGAGTCGCCCCCGGTCAACCGCAAGGTCTGGCACCTCCAGCGCGGGCTGCACGCCGCGCGCCACGAGTGGATCGTCAGCGGCGACAGCGGGACCGTGCTCGGCGGCGACGAGCTGCAGGCGCTGGTCGCGACCCTGATCGCCGAACCCGGCCGGGGGATCGCATGGGCGCCGAGCACCTCGTCGGGGCGCGGGGCGCTGGGCGCGCGGCTGTCGCACCTGGCGATCTCGACCAGCACGCTGAGCTTCCACGTGATCGCGGCGCTGCACCGCGTGCTCGGCCGGTCGTTCCTCTCCGGCGCGCTGTTCGCCGCGCGGCGCGAGGCGCTGCACGCGATCGGGGAGTTCGAGGTCTTCGCCGACCAGCTCGCCGAGGACCTCGAGATGGGGCGCCGGGTCGAGGAGGCCGGCTGGCAGGTTGTCGTCTCCCCGGTGCCGGTGGTGCAGAACGTGGCGTCGACCACGTTCCGCGAATTCTACGGCCGGATCCACCGCTGGTGCGTGATCATGTGGCAGTACCGCGAGCCGCTGCGGGTGCACTACCCGATGGTGATGTGCAGCCTCGCGCTGGCGCCGCTGACCCTGATCCCGGCGTGGCTGGCGTATCCGGAGAAGATCGTCGAGTACCTGATCCTCGGGGCGGCGCTGGTGCTCTCCCGCTGGGCCTACGCCGCGATCCTGCTCGTGGCGATCAACCGCCGGCCGTTCACCCTCGACCTGCTGTGGGGCGAGCCGCTGCTCGAGGGGGTGATGCTGGTCGCCTACGTGCACGCGCTGTTCGTGCGCCGCGTCCGCTGGCGGGGGCGCGAGCTGCGGCTGCGCAGCGGCGGCCGCGTCGAGCGGGTGGGGGACTGAGCGCCGTCTGGCCCACTTGGGGTACAATCCGCGACATGCGGGTGACCTTCTGGGGCGTGCGGGGCTCGTGCCCCGTTCCCGGTCCGCGGACCGTGCGGTACGGCGGGAACACGCCGTGTGTCGAGGTGCGCTGCGAGGACGGCACGCTGCTGATCCTCGACGCCGGGACCGGGATCCGCGCGCTGGGCGGCGCGCTGCAGCGCGAGGAGTTCGGCCGTGGGGAGGGCGTCGCCCACCTGCTGCTGTCCCACACCCACCACGACCACCTCAACGGCCTGCCGTTCTTCGAGCCGCTGTACGTCGCGGGCAACCGCATCACGATCCACGGCCCCGATCTGCCGGGTGCGTCGCTGGAGAGCGTGGTCGAGGGCTGGATGGCCTCGGCGTACCACCCGGCGCCGCTCGAGGCGCTGCATGCCCGCGTCGAGTTCAACGGGATCAACGGCGGCTCCCGGGTGGAGGTCGGCGGGGCCCGCGTGCGCGTCGCGGCCGTCAACCACACCACGGTGGCCAACGCTTACCGGATCGACGCCGACGGGACGTCGATCGCCTACGCCACCGACACCGGGCCGTTCCGCGGGGCGCTGCTGCTGCCCGAGGACGCCCGCCCCGCGGGGGACGGCGCCGCAATCCTGGCGCAGCTGCGGGAGGAGTTCCTGGCGCTGCTGCGCGGCTGCAAGCTCGTGATCTACGACACGATGTTCGACCAGGCCGAGCTGTCCGAGCACCCCGACTGGGGCCACTCCTCGGCCGCCGAGGCGCTGGAGATCTGTCGCGAGGCGGAGGTCTCGCACCTGGTGATGTTCCACCACAACCCCGACTGCTCCGACGAGGAGATCGACTCGCGCGTGGCGTCCGCGCGGGCCCAGTCCGCCGGACTCCAGGTCAGCGGCGCGCGCGAGGGGGAGACGCTCTACCTGCGCTGATCGCGTGGCGATCCGTGCGGTCGGGGCACGCGCCCACAGCTCTTCCCATCGGCCGGGAAGAGGAGAACCGCGTCAGACGGTGTAGTCGATGATCGTCACGCCTCGATCGGAGGCGTCGTCCTCGTCGTCGTCGCGTTCGACCTCGTCCGGGGGCCGGGGATCGTAGGGCACCTCGATCCGGATCGGCGGGTGCGGATCGTCGCCCTCCCGCTCCTTCCGGATCTTGTCGATGATGTAGGCGTCCAGCATCGATCACTCCGGGTCCGATTGCTCGGTACCCACCACCACGATTGTAGCACGCCCCACGCGCTCCGTCGGCTTCTGGAGCCGGTCCGCGAGGCGCTCGCGCGAGATCAAGCTAGTCACCTTCGGACGCCGTGCAATCGGGACCCCGGGTGAGCAACGAGCGCAGCGCGCGGGCGCGCTCGGCGTCGAGCCCGTGGCGCTCGGCGAGGGAGACCAGCTGCTGCGAGAGCAGCTGGTAGATCCGGCGGTCGGCGGGCGACGAGGCGAGCGCGTCGAGGTGGGCGGCGACGGTGTCGACGTCGCCGCGCGCCACGGGCCCGGTGAGGGCCGCCGCGGGGCCGCGGGCCGCGAGGTGGTCCACCGTGGCGTGCATCAGCGGCGCGAACAGCGCCGGGAGGGCGTCGTCGGGGATGCCGGCCCCGGACGCCTGGCGCGCGGCGAGGTCGGCCAGCGCGACCAGCAGGTTCGAGGCGACCGTCGCGGCGACGTGGTAGCGGACCTTGCCCGCGGGATCCAGCTCGACGGCCGTGCACCCCAGGGCCGCGACCAGCGCCCTGGCGGCCGAGACCGCCTCGGCGTCGCCCTCCAGGACCCACGGGAACGGCCGGGGCACGGCGCCGTCCCCGACGAGGCTCTGCAGCGGGTGCGCGGCCGCCACCGGGTGGCCGGGGCAGGCGCGCAGCACGTCGGACGGCAGGGCACCGCTGAGGTGCAGCAGCACGGCGTCGTCCCGCAGCGAGCCCGGCGCCGCGAGCTGCGCGGCCACCTCGCCGATCGCGCCGTCCGCCACGGCGAGCACCACGATCGAGGCCGGGATCGGGCGGGGGAGGGGGGCGGGACGGGCCCAGG
>CAZOYV010000044.1:0-36677 GCA_964584075.1 uncultured Rickettsiales bacterium
CCGTCGCCGTGGCCGTCGCCGTGGCCGTCGCCGTGGCCGTCGCCGTGGCCGTCGCGGTGGCCGTCGCCGTGGCCGTCGCCGTGGCCGCCGCTGACGCTGTCGCTGACAGCTGTCGCTGACAGCTGTCGCTGACGCTGTCGCTGGGGCAGTTTGGGGCTGGTCGTGGGACGTCACTCCGCACCTCCTGGTTCGAGGGTTCATGCGCCAGGAGGGCCCTTCGGGGCGATGCCGTCAACCACCTTCTGGGCGGGGGCGGATGTCCGGGCTGGGGAGGCTGGGACGAAGGTGGTTGACGGCATCGCCCCGAAGGGCCGGGGAGGGCGCATGAACCCGCGAACCAGGAGGTACTTCGTGTCCGATTCCAACTATCCGGTACTCCCCACCAGGCGATTCCTCGCGCTCGATCTCGCGATCGAAGTCGTTGGATCCGTCTATGAACTCGTGGAGAAGGCTCCCCCCGCTGCCTCTGCGCTGGTCGATCAGGTCCGGCGGTCGAGTGTCAGCATTCCTCTCAATCTCTCGGAAGGAGCTGGCCGCTCGGGCCGAGATCGGGTCCAGCACTGGCGCATCGCCCACGCCTCCTCGAAGGAGACCACCACCGCCATCCAGCTCCTCCAGGCCATGGGCATCCTGAACCCTCAGCTCGCCACCCACACCCTGGCCCAGCTCGACCGGGTCAACGCCCTGACCTACCGCCTGGTCCACCCCAGGACCTGAGATCTCCTACCCCCTGGACAACTTCCAGGTCATGGCATCGATCTGGCGAATGACCGGCCTGTGGGAACGCTGGAACCAGGCCAACCGTCCCGCGACGGTCTCCGGCCAGATGTCCCTGCCTGGCCTCGAGAACCCAACCTGAAGAGCCGGATGTGAGGCCCACGAGTCCGGTTCTGTGAGAGGGGCCCCGGAGCAATCCGGGGCCCCTTCTCGGCACGGGCCTGGAGGGAGGGACACTCCTCGGCGCAGGAACACACGAGCCAGGAGAGGCGACCCCACCCCAAGCGAAGCTGATCCTGACTCTGAAGCAGAAGCTGAAGCGAAAGCGAAGCTGAAGCGAAGCTGCCCTGACCCTGACCCTGACCCTGACTCGCCCCCCTACCCGCTCTCCTCCTGCCTCACCCGCTCATACAACAACACCGCCGCCGAGACACTCACGTTCAGGCTCGGCACGTGCCCCCGCATCGGCAGCCGCACCAGCTGATCGCACTTCTTCCGCACCGGCGGCGTCAGCCCCTTGTCCTCGCCCCCCATCACCAGCCCCAGCGCCCCCGTCAGCCGCGCCTGGTGGTACGCCACTTCCCCATGCTCCGACGCCCCCACCACCGGCACCCCGGCCTTGCGCAGCATCGACATCGCCTCGAGGATCGCCAGCCGCACCACCGGGACGTACTCCGCCGCCCCCATCGCGATCCGCACCACCACCGGGGAAACGGCGGCGCCACGCCGCTTGGGCACCACGATCGCCTTGACCCCGGCGGCGTCGCTGGTCCGCAGGATCGCCCCCAGGTTCTGCTCGTACTGCACCTCGTCGAGCAGCAGGAACAGCGCGCTCTGCGGGTCCTCGAGCGCCTCGTCGATCAGCTCGGGCAGCGCGCGCTCGGGCAGCGGCCGCCCCCGCGCGATCACGCCGTTGTGGATCCGCCCGTCCGCGATGCGATCCAGCTCGATCCGAGGCACCCGCTCGATCTCCAGCTCGCGCTCCGCGGCGCGCAGCAGGATCTCGTCGAGGCGCTCCTCGGGGCGGGCCCCCTCGTCGACCAGCAGGCGCTGCACGCGATCCGAGGCGCGCAGGGCCTCGAGCACCGAGTTGCGTCCCTCGATCTGGTCCAGCTCCGGTCTCACGTAGGGGGGCTCGGCGCCGCGGATCATCGGCCTCCGCGGGCGTCCCTCGGGGTTCACAGCAGCTCCGCGGCGCGCTCGGCCAGCTCGCTGCGCTCTCCCTTGAACAGGGTGATGTGGCCGGCCACGGGCTCGCCCTGGAACTTGTGCACGACGTAGGTCAGGCCGTTGCTCGTGGAGTCCACGTACGGGTTGTCGATCTGGTAGGGGTCGCCCGTCAGCACGATCTTGGTGCCCTCCCCCGCCCGCGTGATGATCGTCTTGATCTCGTGGGGCGTGAGGTTCTGGGCCTCGTCGATGATCAGGTACTGGTGCGGGATCGAGCGGCCGCGGATGTAGGTCAGCGGCTCGATCTCGAGCAGCCCGAGATCGATCAGCTCCTGGTAGCCGCGCTTCTTGTCGCGGACGTGCTCGCGGGCCAGGTCGAGGATGAACTCGACGTTGTCGTAGACCGGCTTCATCCAGGGGTTGAGCTTCTCCTCGATATCCCCCGGCAGGAACCCGATGTCCCGCCCCAGCGGGAAGATCGGGCGGCTGACCAGCAGGCGCTGGTAGCGGTTCTCGTCGCTGGCCTTGAACAGCCCCGCGGCGATCGCCAGCAGGGTCTTGCCGGTCCCGGCCTTGCCCACCAGCGTGACCAGCTTCAGGTCGTCGTCGAGCAGCAGGTCGAAGGCGAAGGTCTGCTCCTTGTTGCGGGGGAAGATGCCCCACACGCCTTCCTTGATCCGCCGCACCAGGCCGACCGTGCCGCCGGCCTTGACCCGCGCCAGCACCGTGTGCTGCGGCCGCTCCTCGTTGCGCAGCACGAGGAACAGGTTGGCCGACAGCTCGCCGGTGTCGAGCTCCACCTCGCCGGTGCGGTACAGCGTCTCGATCGTCTCCCGCGGGACGGTGACCTCCTCCTGTCCACTGAACAGCTCCTCGATGCGGACCTTGCCGTGCTCGTAGTCCTCGGCGCGCAGGCCCATCGCGTCGGCCTTGAGCCGCAGGTTGGTGTCCTTGGAGACCAGGATCACCTGGGTGTCGGCCTTGCGGTTGAGCGACAGCGCCACGCTGAGGATCTGGTTGTCGGCCTTGTGGCCGTTGATGCTGCGGAAGTCGACGAGGTCCTCCTGGGTCAGGTCGATGCGCAGCAGCCCGCCCTCGTCGAGCTCGACGCCGTTGGCCAGGTTGTTGCGCGCGCGGAGCTCGTCGAGGTAGCGGCTCAGGGTCCGGGCGTTTCGGCCGTTCTCGTTCTGGTCCTTCTTGAACTGGTCGAGCTCCTCGATCACGACGATCGGGATCACCACCTCGTTGTCCGCGAACTTGAAGATCGCGTTGGGATCGTGGAGCAGGACGTTGGTGTCGAAGACGTAGATCTTGTGCTTGTGGCTGCGAGCTTCGGTGGACGGATCGGTCAATGGTCTGGTCCTGGGTGGCGCGCCACCGCGTCGGTCGCGGAGCGGGTCACACTGATAAGGGAATTCACCCGATCAATCAAGCAAAGAACGCTCGCGGGGACGGTTCAGCGCCCGTCCTCGGGCGAGCTCGACGGAGATCCAGCGTTCACGCGGTTCTTGAGCTCCTTGCCCACCTTGAAGACCGGGAGGACCTTCTCCCGGACCTCGATCAGGCGGCCCGTCTTGGGGTTGCGCCCCATGTACGGCTCGTATTGCTTGGTCTTGAAGCTGCCGAACCCCCGGATCTCGATGCGGTCACCCTGGATCAACGCCTCCTTCATCGAGTCGAAGATCAGGTTCACGACCTCTTCGGCACGCTTGCGCGGTATGTTCGCCTTTGCCGTGACGGCGTCGATCAGCTCGGACTTCGTCATGGCGCCTCCTCGGCAACGCGGCCCATTATTCCAAGGGACCAGGGACGAGTCAACCGGTAACTCCCCGGTTTCATTCCATAATCTCACATCTGGGGGCGCCATGTCACGCCGGGGCCGGATCTCCGTGGTTGCGCAGATCCTCGATCTGCAGCTGGATCGATTCCGTGCCGCGGAACCGGCGGCGCGCCACGGTGTAGACCACGTCGAGCCGCCGTCCGATGCGCTCCGCCGCCAGCGGCGAGCGGAACGCGACCGCCTCGAGGCCCGGGCTGGGGCCGACGCGCAGCTGGATCGCGCCGCGCCGCACGGCGCGTACCCCCCGCACCGGCACGTCGTGGTCGACGAACCGCGGGCGGGCGTTGCCCTTGCCGTGGGGCTCCAGCGCCTCGAGCCGCAGCACGAGGTCGCGGTCGACCTCGGCCACCGGCCACGCCGCGTCGATCGACAGCCGCGGGACGAAGAGCTCGTCCGGCAGGCCGGCGAACGCCTCGCGGCCGAACCACGCACAGAACCGGTCGATGTCCGCGCGCCGCACGGCGAGGCCGGCGGCCGCGGCGTGGCCCCCGAAGCGCGTCAGGTGCTCTGCCCCGCGGGCCAGCCCGGCGACGAGGTCGACGCCGGCCACCGAGCGCGCCGAGCCCACCACCTCGTCCTCGGGTCCGGCCAGCAGCACCACCGGGCGGTGGAAGCGCTGCACCAGCCGGCTGGCCACGATCCCCACCACCCCGACGTGCCAGCCCGGGTCGTACAGCGCGATGCCCCGGCCGTCGAGCAGCGCCGGCTCGGCCTCCAGCCGCGCCAGCGACTCGCCCAGGACCCGGTCCTCGAGCTCCCGGCGGCGGCGGTTCAGCTGGTCCAGCTCCTCGGCCTGCCGAAGCGCGGCGGCGCGGTCCTGCTCGAGCAGCAGTGACAGCGCGGCCGTGGCGCTGGCCAGCCGGCCCGCGGCGTTGATCCGCGGCCCGAGGCGGAACCCGCAGGTGCTGGCGTCGACGGGATCCCCGGGGTGGACCCCGGCCACCTGCAGCAGCGCGGCGAGCCCCACCCGGTGCCGGCGCGCGAGCTCCAGCAGGCCGTGGCGGACCAGCAGCCGGTTGGTGCCCACCAGCGGGACCATGTCCGCCACCGTGCCCAGGGCGACGAGATCCATGTACTGCTTGAGGTTGGGCTCCTCGAGTTCTCGGAAATACTTCTGTTCTCTGAGTCTCCTACGGACATCGATCAGCGTCAGGAAGACGATCCCGGAGGCACACAGTGGACCGTGCACGCCACCGTCCGGGCCGTCCCGCAGCGGGTCGACGACCGCCACCGCGGGCGGCAGCCCCTCCTCGAGCTGGTGGTGGTCGAGCACGATCGCGTCGAGCCCCCGCGCGGCGGCCCGCTCCAGGGCCTCGTGGGCCGCGATCCCGCAGTCCGCGGTGACCAGCAGCGACGCGCCGCGGTCGGCCACGCGGTCCACCGCCGCCGGCGCCACGCCGTAGCCCTCCCCCTGGCGCTCCGGGAGCACGGGCTCGACCGCGACGCCGATCCTCCGCAGGAAGTCGGTCAGCAGCGCGGCGGAGACGACGCCGTCGACGTCGTAGTCGCCGTGGACCGCGACCCGCTCCCCGCGCTGGCACGCCGCGGCGATGCGCCCCGCGGCGCGCCCCAGATCGGTCAGCTCGGTGGGATCGGCCAGATCGCCGAGCCCGGCGGCGAGGAACCGGCGGGCCCCCTCCCGGTCCGCCACGCCCCGCAGCGCCAGCAGCCGCGCCAGCAGCGGGTCGTCGTGCAGCGCGGCGAGGTCCACCGTGGGCGGCTCGCGCACGCTCCACGCGCGCCGGACGGACGGCGAGGCGGGGTCGGTGGCGGAGATCACGGAGGCGCCGCGATCAGCTGCTCTGCTTGACCTGGACCGGCAGCCAGCGCTGCAGGAGCAGGATCACCGGGCTGGCGACGTAGATCGACGAGTAGGTCCCGACGATGATCCCGGCCATCAGCGCCACCGCGAAGCCGCGCAGGATCGGGCCGCCGAAGATCGCCATGATCAGCACCACGATGAAGGTCGTCGCCGAGGTCAGCAGCGTGCGGCTGAGGCACTCGTTGATGCTGGTGTTGACCACCCACTCCAGATCCTTGCGCTTGTAGCGCCGCAGGTTCTCGCGGATCCGGTCGTAGACCACGATCGTGTCGTTGAGCGAGTACCCGACGATGGTCATCAGCGCGCCGATCACGGGCACGTTGAACTCGAACCCGAACAGCACGCAACCCAGCGAGAACACCCCGGCGACGATCAGCACGTCGTGCAGCAGCGCGACCACCGCGCCGGGGGCGAAGCTCAGCTCGAAGCGGAACGCGATGTAGACCAGGATCAGCCCCAGCATCACCAGGATCGCCAGCATCCCGTTGGTCCGCAGCTGCTTGCCGACCTTCTCGCCGATGGAGTCGACCTGCACGATCTCGAAGGACTTGCCGGCCAGCACGTCGCTGCCGGCGAACAGCTCCTCGATCTGCTCGGCGATCGCCGGCAGCGCGACGGTCAGGCCGTTGGTGTAGCGCGCGTCGCGCACGACCCACTCGGCTTCCTCGGCCACGGCGTCCTCGGCCGCGGACGGCGGGGGCTCCTCCGCGGCGGCCGCGGGCGCCGCTGCGTCGTCCCGGGCCGAGTCGTCGTCGCCCCGCGCCGAGTCGTCGTCCCCGCTCGCCGAGTCGTCGTCCCCGTCCGCCGCGGCGTCCTCGGCCGGCTTGGGCGGCGCGGTGACGTCGACCCCCTCGGGCGCCGGCAGCGCGCCGGCGGCGATCAGCACCCGCTCGACCTCGAGCGGGTCCATCCGCTGGGCCGGCACGACGGTGAACTTCAGGTCCTGCTGCTCGTCGAAGACCCACTCCGAGAACGCGTCGGCGCCGTAGTGGCCCTCGAGTACCTCGCGCATCTGGTGGTACGAGTCGGCGGCGCCGAAGTTGATCCGCTCGACGCGGACGAGGAACTCGCCGCTCTGGGTGCCGCCGAACGACTGCACCGAGTCGTCGCTGAGCCCCAGCGAGGCCACGGCCTTGCGGACGTCGGCGATGTTGGTCGAGGGGTCCTCGAACGCCACGTGGATCTCGGTGCCGCCGGCGAAGTCCACGCCGAACTTGGCGAGGAACAGGTAGGCCAGCACGGAGCAGACCACCAGGGTGGTGGAGACGATGAAGGCGATCTTGCGGCCGCCCGTGAAGTTGATGTTGGTACCCGGTCGGATGATCTCCATGACGCCCTCCGCTCAGATGCTCAGCCGCTTCAGCTCGCGCGTCTCGGTCCAGATCGTGAACAGCAGGCGTGCCACGACGAGGGCGGAGAACAGGGTGGTCAGGATGCCGATCATCAGGGTGACGGCGAACCCCTTCACCGGGCCGGTGCCGTAGGTGTACAGCACCACGCCGGCGATGAAGGTCGTGACGTTGGCGTCGATGATCGTCGACCAGGCCTTGTCGAACCCGGCCGCGGCGGCGACGCGGGGCGACTTGCCCAGCCGCAGCTCCTCGCGGATGCGCTCGAAGATGATGATGTTCGCATCGACGGCCATGCCGATCGTGAGGATGATGCCCGCGATGCCCGGCAGCGTCAGCGTCGCGCCGAACGCCGACAGCGCCGCCAGGATCAGCACCACGTTGGTCGCCAGCGCCACGTTGGCGACGACCCCGCCGCCCCGGTAGTAGACCAGCATCAGCACGATCACCAGCGCGCCCCCGACGAGCAGCGAGAGCACGCCCTTGCGCACCGAGTCGGCGCCCAGCGTGGCGCCCACCGTGCGGTTCTGCTGGATCTCCACCGGCGCCGGCAGCGCGCCGGCCTGCAGCACGATCACCAGGTCGGAGGCCTCCTGGGTCAGGTAGTTGGCGTCGCCCGAGCCCAGGGTGATGCGGGCCCCGAGGCCCCCGCAGATCGGCTCCTCGATGCGCGGGTAGCTGCGCACCACGCCGTCGAGCACGATCGCCATCGTCTCGCCGGTGTTCTGGGTCGTCACGTCGCAGAACAGCCCCTGCCCCTCGCCGTTGAACTTCAGCGAGACGTACGGCATCTGGAACTGGTCGTAGGCGACGAACGCGTCGTCGATCAGGTCGCCGGTCAGCTCGGCGTTCTTCTTGAGCAGCAGCGGCTGGATCCGCGAGGCCTCGCCGGTCAGGTCGTCGCGCTCCTTCTCGAACAGCACCTCGGTGTCGTCCGGGATCTGACCCTCGAGGGCCTGGTTCAGCTGCAGGTCGCTGTAGTTGTCCGGCCAGCCGTTCTCGGAGACGGTACGGGCCACGAGGCTCTCGAGGTTGCCCGGGCCGATCGAGTCGTCGACCATCCGGAACTCCAGCTGCGCCGTCTGCCCGATCAGCTTCACCGCGCGGTCCTGGTCGGTGATGCCCGGCAGCTGGACGGTGACCTGGTCGGTGCCCTTGGGCGCGATCACCGGCTCGTTGACGCCGAACTCGTCGATCCGGTTGCGGATCGTCTCGATCACCTGGTCGACCGCGTTGCGCTGGATGTGCTCCTTGTAGTCGGGCGTGTAGTCGACGACGACGACCTCGTTGCCCTCCTTGCGCCGGGTCTCCTGGTACTGGAACGCGCTGTGCTTCTTGAGGAAGTAGTCGCGCACCACGCCGGCGTCGACGCCGTCCTCGATCACGATCCCGAGCTCGCTGCAGGGGGGCGACGCGCACTCGCTGTAGCGGAACACGTTGGGCTCGGCGACACCCTCGCGGCGCAGCCCCTCGACGACGCTCTCGATCGAGCGGTCCGAGGAGACCTCGACGGCCTCGGCGACGCCCACCCCGAGCACGAGGTCGATGCCGCCCTGCAGATCCAGGCCGAGGTTGATCTTCTTCTGCGGGAAGACCTTCTGCACGAAGCCGGGCGCCGGCTTGTCCGGCTCCGTCTCCTCGCCGCGGGCGCGGGTCTTCTCCTTCTGGGCGATCTCGTCCTCGGTGTCCCAGCCGCCGGTGGTGTAGACCAGGAAGTACGCCCCGATCAGCACCACCAACGCCACGACCACCGCCGTAATCCGCCAGTTGCCTATCATCGCTACCCCACTCCGGTCGCCGGCAGGTCGGAGGACCCCCGGCGACGAACTACTTCTTGTCGCCCTTGTCGCCCTTGTCGCCCTTGTCGCCGCTCGCCGGCGGGTCCCCGACCTTGCCGACGATGGCGTTCTTCTCGCACTTGAAGCGCACGTCGCGGCCGAGCTCCAGCGTCACCGCGGTCTCCTCGACGGCGTAGACCCGCGCGTGGAGCCCCCCGACGGTGACCACGTTGTCGCCCTTGCGCAACGCCGCGATCATCTCCTTGCGCTCCTTCTCCCGCTTCTGCTGCGGGCGGAACATCAGCCACCACCACACCACGGCGATCAGCCCGAACATCAGGATCAGCGTCATCGGGTTGCCGCCGGTCGCGCCGCCACCGCCCTCCTGGGCGTAGGCCACGGGGCTCCACCAGTCCATCACTTCGTCCTTCCGTCTCCCCCACTCCCGGCGGCCGCGTCACGGCGTGCCCGCGACTCGGCCAGCAGCGCGCCGAAGGTCCCCGCGGCGATCGCGCCGCGGATCTCCTGCATCCAGCGCAGGTAGTGGTGGAGGTTGTGCAACGTCATCAGCCTGCCCGCCAGCATCTCCCCGTTCAGGAACAGGTGCCGCACGTAGGCGCGGGAGAACCGCTGGCAGCAGGGACACTCACAGCCTTCCTCGAGCGGCGCGTCGTCATCCCGATGACGCGCGTTCTTGATCACCAACCGGCCCGCCCGGGTGAACACCATCCCGTTGCGGGCGTTCCGCGTCGGCAGCACGCAGTCGAACAGGTCGACCCCGGCGGCCACCGCCTCGACCAGGTCCTCCGGGTAGCCCACGCCCATCAGGTAGCGGGGCCGCCCGGCCGGCAGCAGCGGAGCCCACGACCGCACCGCGCGGTGCAGCTCGTGCTGCGGTTCTCCCACGCTCAGCCCGCCCAGCGCCAGGCCGTCGAACGGCTGCGCGGCCAGCGCCTCGGCGCAGCGCGCCCGCAGCTCGTCGTCGAACCCGCCCTGCACGATCCCGAACAGCGCCATCGGCCCGTCGCCGCGGGCCTCGAGCGAGCGGCGGGCCCAGTCCAGCGTGCGCCGCGCCGCCTCCTCGACCTCGGCCCGCGGCGCGCCGTAGGGGGGGCAGACATCCAGCGGCATCGCGATGTCGACGCCCAGCCGCCGCTGGATCGCGACCACCCCCTCGGGGGTGAACCGGCGCTGGCTGCCGTCCACGTGGGAGCGGAAGTCCACGCCGCCGTCGTCCACCCGGCGCAGCCCCTCGAGGCTGAACACCTGGTACCCGCCGGAGTCGGTCAGGATCGGCCCCGACCACCCCATGAAGCGGTGCAGCCCGCCCCGCGCCTCGATGGCCTCCGAGCCGGGCCGCATCTCGAGGTGGTAGGCGTTGCTCAGCACGATCTGCGCGCCGAGCTGCTCCAGCTCCCACGGGGCCACGCCCCGCACCGCGCCGTAGGTCCCGACGGTCATGAACGCCGGCGTCTCGACCACCCCGTGGCCGGTCGTCAGGCGCCCGCAGCGGGCGCCGTGGTCGCCCTCGGCGGCGACCGTCTCAAACGAGAAGGGTCGCGTCGCCATAGCTGTAGAACCGGTACCCCCGCTCGACCGCGTCGCGGTACAGCGCCAGCGTCGGCGTGCGCCCGAGCCAGGCGCCGACCAGCACCAGCAGGGTCGACCGGGGCAGGTGGAAGTTGGTGATCATCGCGTCCACGACCCGGAACTCGAACCCGGGGCGGATGAACAGCGCGGTGGAGCAGAACCGGTCCACCGGGCAGCCCTCGCGGACCCAGGCCTCCAGGGTCCGGACCACGGTGGTGCCGACCGCCACGACGCGGCCGCCGCGGGCCCGCGCCTGCTCCAGCGCCGCGACCGTCTCGCCCGGCACGCAGTAGCGCTCCGCGTGCATCTCGTGGTCGTCGAGGCGCGCCGCGCGGACCGGCTCGAAGGTCCCGGTCCCGACGTGGAGCGTGACGCTCGCCCGCTGCACGCCGGCCGCGGCCAGCTCGTCCAGCAGCGCGTCGGTGAAGTGCAGCCCGGCGGTGGGCGCGGCCACCGCGCCGTCGTGCTCGGCGTACACCGTCTGGTAGCGCCGCCGGTCCTCCTCGCTGGCGCCGTCGGGGCGCCGGATGTAGGGGGGCAGCGGCGGCTCGCCGATCCGCTCGAGATCGATCCCGTCGGGCAGCCGCACGCAGCGGTGGCCCCCGGCCAGGACCTCGCCGACCTCGATCGTCTCGTCCCCGCGGACGGTGGTCAGCGTCGTGCCGGGGGCGACCCGCGCCGAGGGGCGCACCAGGGCCTCCCACCAGCCCGGCTCCGGCCGCGGCTGCAGCAGCAGCACCTCGGCCTGGCCGCCGGTGGACTTGCGCGCCGGGATCCGCGCGGGCAGCACGCGCGTGTCGTTGACCACCAGCAGATCGCCGGGGCGCAGCAGCCGCGGCAGATCGGCGAACCGCCGGTGCTCGGTGCGACCGGTGGCGCGCGCGTGGACCAGCAGGCGGCTGTCGTCCCGGCGCTGGGCGGGACGCTGGGCGATCCGCTCCGGGGGGAGCTCGTAGTCGTAGGCGTCGATGAGCTCGTCCAGCATGTTGGTGCCAAAGAACGACGCGGGACCCAGGCGATCGTGATCGGCCCGGGCCCCGTCAGGGTGGCCCCTTATAGTCCTGGCGTCCGACACGAGTCAACGATTCCCGCGACCCCCGCTCCGGAGGTCGGGGAAGGGTAATGGGCGTCCCGGACGGTGTCAACGCCTGGGCAACAGAAAAGGGAAGCTATTTCAAGAGGTTGTAGGGGCGGGCAGGGCGGTCGCCGAACGGACTACCGTTCGTTGCCGGCCTGCTTGTAGTTGGGGCGGTTGCCGTCGCCGCGGCCGCGCTGGCTGTTGCGCTCCACCGGGATGCGCAGTAGCGGGATCTCGCGCGGGGCGTCGATGCACAGACGCACCCAGTTCCCCTTGACCCGCTTGATGTAGATCTTGATGTCGTCCCCGATCTGGAGGACTTCCCCTTCTTTCTGGGTCAGTACGAGCATACTGGACCTGTGCTTTCTCGCTCCCGAAGCCGTCTCACCTAACGGCGCAGGGACCCCGCGCCGCCCCTCGCCTGACAATATAGAACGAAAATCCGAAAAACCGAACCCGGAAAGTGACGCGCTCCGCAGAACGTCCTGTTCAGGCCCTCCGCCGGCCCCGGATCACCGGCGGCAGGGGCTCGCCGGTGCACTCCTCGAGCGTCGCGCGGATCAGCATCAGGTCGTCCATCGCCTTGCGCTTCTCCTCGGGGTTCCGCAGCAGGTACGCCGGGTGGTAGGTGACGATCAGGCGGGCGTCGCCGAGCTCGTGCACGCGCCCGCGCAGGCGCCCCACCGGGGCGTCGCTGTGCAGCAGGTGCTGGGCCGCGAAGCGCCCCAGCGCGACGATCACCAGCGGGCGGATCGACGCCAGCTGGCGCTCCAGGTACGGCGTGCAGGTCATCACCTCGGTGGGCAGCGGGTTGCGGTTGCCCGGCGGCCGGCACTTCAGCACGTTGCAGATGTAGACCTTGCCGCGCTCGGTGCGCAGCACGTTGGTGATCATGTCGGTCAGCATCCGGCCGGCCTTGCCGACGAACGGCACGCCGGAGCGATCCTCGTCGGCCCCGGGGGCCTCGCCGACGAACACGATCCGGGCCCGCTCGCTGCCGGCGCCGAAGACCAGCTTGGTGCGGTGCTCGGCCAGGTCGCAGCGGGTGCACTCGCCGAGGTCGCGGCGGATCTCGTCGAGGCTCTCGCCGGCGCCGCCCCCGGCGGAGGCCTGCGGCGCCGACGGCAGCGCGGGCGCGTCGGCCTCGGGGACGGTGGCCGCGGCGGCGGCCTGGTACTGCAGGTGGGCCCGCAGATCGCGCGCCAGCCCGAGCAGCTCGGCGCGGGGGTCGTCCTGGGTGGTCATCGCCGGGTCCCTCAGGGCAGCGTCACGGCCGCGGTGCCGGTGTTGCCGAAGGTGTCCGAGACCCGGATCCGGTAGTCGCCCGCCGGGTGCCCGGCGAGGTCGACCGCCACCTCGCTGGCGTCGCCGCTGGCCGGGGCCGGGAGATCGGCCCAGGTCTGCAGCGGCGCTCCCTGGCCGCTGGCGGGGAGCAGCTCGACGGTCGCCAGCGGGGCGTCGTCCCCGCCGACCAGCGGGGTCGGGCTGCGGTAGTCGCTGTCCAGGTGCAGCAGCCGGAAGCCGCGCGGGCTGGCGTGGTACGCCACCGAGAGGATCAGCGCGGTGCCGGCCTGGCTCGCGACGGTCACCGCCAGGGCGTCCTCGCCGGTGACCTCGAACGGGTCGCTGAACAGCTCGTACGGCACGCCACCGTAGGGGTACTCGTCGTCCCCCGGGTCGGGGCACAGCCCCTCGGCCTTGAACCGGTAGGTGCCGACCGGCACGCCGGCCACGTGGGACAGCGCCGGCACGTCGGTGACCGCCTGCCACTCCACCAGCCAGTTGTGGTGGCGATCGATCACCTCGTCGGGCAGCTCGATCAGCGGGTCGGGGGTGTACGACACCACCATCTCGTAGCCGCGTTCGGTCAGCGGGCGCCCGTCCGGGGCGAGCACGTCGGCGAAGTCCCCCTGTCCCGGGGTCTGCTCGCGCTGCAGCGTCACGACCGGCAGGTCGATCACCGGGTCGCCGCCCCAGAACAGGAAGTGGGCGATGCCCGAGACGCGGCGCACGACGGGGTCGGGCTGGGGCTGGGGCGGGGTCCAGCCGTCGTAGTGCCACAGGTACTCGTAGAGGTGGTCCGCGGCGGTGCCGCACCCGGGCGCGGCGTCGGGGGCCACCGGCAGCCGCGGCACGTCGGGGTAGTCCTGGTCGGCGTAGTCGGGCCACGCCGGGTCCTCGCCGACGGTGGTCTGCAGCAGCCCCGCGAGCTCGAACATCTGCTCGAGGATGTACTCGCCCTGCAGCGGCCCCCAGATGTTGATCTGGGCCTCGTAGCCGCCGCGCATCCAGCTCTCGACGGTCATCAGGTAGCCCTCGTGATCCATCGCGTAGCCCACGGGGATCGCCTCGGTGACGCCGAGCAGGTCCTCGAGCCCCTTCTGGAACGCGCGCCCGTACAGCGTGCACGGCTCGCCGGGCATGAACCCCAGCACCACCGGCTCGACGGTGGTCCCCTCCCCCAGCCGCGTCACCGGCAGGTCCTCGATCCCGAGGATCCCGATCATCGTCGAGCGGGTCTCCCACAGGGGCATCTCGAGCTCGTAGAAGTCGTCGGTGCGGAACGTGATCGGGAACAGCGCCGAGACCTTCTCGACGTCGGCGCACGAGTTGTACGGCCACACGTCGACGCCCATCCCGACGAACGGGATCTCGATCGAGTCGTCGCCGCACAGCCCCGCGCCGTAGGGCGCGATGAACTCGTCGAACGGGCTGATCGGCACGTCCGGCGCGGCGAACACCTCGCCGTCGGGGAGGTAGCCCTCCTCGTAGGGCGGGTAGGACCAGTCCACCGTGCCGTCGCGGGTGACGTTGATGTCGCGCCCCATCGGCACGGTGCGCACCAGCGCCTCGAGGCGCACCGGCTCGGTGGTGGTCTCGGTGGCGGCCCACAGGTCGAGGATCACCGGCGCGGCGCGCTCCCCCACCGACTCCATCCGCGCGAAGTCGCTCTGCACCCCGGCGGGGCTCATGTCGCCGCCGTTGGTCTGGAAGTGCATCAGCGTCAGCGGCTGCTCGAACGCGCGCTCGAGCTTGAGCTCGATGTGCCCGCTGGCCTCGGTGCTGACCATCGCGTTGCCGCCGCCCATGATCGTGCCGTGCATCCCCCAGCCGAACAGGATCGCCATCGGCTCGTCGTCGGTGGGGTCCGCGGTGCCCTGGCTGGCGTCCACGCGGATCAGGTGGATCGCGGGGTCCTTGTAGCCGTCGGTGACGACGGTCCCGTAGGCGTCCACCAGCCCCTCGTCCTCGCCCCGGCGGCTGCGGAAGATCAGGTCGTCGGGGTCGCTGCCGACGCCCACCCCCACGGCGGCCGGCTGCAGCGCGTCGTGGGCCTCGACGGCCACGGCGGCGACCTGCTCGACGAGGCGCTCGAAGATCTCCACGTTGAAGCGGTCGTGGCCGAGGTACAGGAAGTGGGCCTGGCTGTAGTCGCCGTACGAGTTGTGCGTGTGGCTCGTCATCGTGAACACGCGGTCGGTGAGGTCCACACCGGTGGCCTCCCCCAGCGCCTGCTCCATCGCGGTGGTCCACCCGTCGAACGAGTAGCCCAGGTCGACCTTGATCAGCACCGCGTGCCGATCGCCGGACTGCAGCCACACGGTGTGGATCGGGACCCGCGTCTGGATCCCCTGGCTTGGATCGAACCCCACGGTGTACGCCGAGTCGCGTCCGTCGTGGCCGTCGGAGCCGCCGAACAGCGTGCAGCGGTCGGTGTAGCAGGTCAGCGGCAGCCCGATCGGCAGGTCCAGCGTGCCGTCGGCGGCGCCGGCCTGCAGCGCGGCGGGCTCGATCTCCTCCCACTCGGGTTCGCCCGCGGTGGTGTCGTCGTCGTCCTCGTCGGGGCAGCCGGTGGCGAGCAGCAGCAGGGCCAGGGAGAAGATCGCGAGCGGTCGGGCGGGCTCGGTCATCGGGCATCCTCCAGCAGCGCCGCGAGCCGGTCGAGGATCCGCCCGGCGACGGCCTCCTTGGACTGCAGCGGGACCCGCTCCGGCTCGGCGCCGGGGGCCAGGACCACGACCTCGTTTGTGTCGTGCCCGAAGCCCGCGCCGGGGGCGGTCAGGTCGTTTCCGACGATCAGGTCGAGGTTCTTGGCGGCGAGCTTGGCCGCGGCCTTGCGCTCCAGCTCGCCGGTCTCCATCGCGAAGCCGACCAGCACGCGGTCGCCCTTGCGCTGCCCGAGACCGGCGAGGATGTCGTCGGTGCGGGCCAGCGCCACGGAGTCGGGGGCGTCGCCCTTGGCGACCTTGCCCTCGGCCACCTCGGCGGGGCGGAAGTCGGCCACCGCGGCGGCCATCACCACCGCGTCGGCGTCCTCGAAGCGGGCGTCGACCGCGGCCTTCATCTGTGCCGCGGTGGTCACCGGGATCGCCTCGACGCCGGGGGGCACGTCCAGCGCCACCGGCCCGTGGACCAGCACCACGCGCGCCCCGCGGCGGACGGCGACGCGGGCCACGGCGAAGCCCATCCGGCCGCTGCTCGGGTTGCTCAGGAACCGCACCGCGTCCAGCGGCTCGCGGGTCGGCCCGGCGGTGACCAGCACGGTCCGCCCGGCCAGGTCCTGGGGCGTCAGCGCGGCCCACACCGCCTCCAGCGCGGTCTCCGGCTCGGGCAGCCGCCCGGGCCCCACCGAGCCGTCGGCCAGCGGGCCCACCTCGGGCTCCATCACGAGGTAGCCGCGGGAGCGCAGCAGGCCGACGTTCGCCGCCGTGGCCGGGCTGGACCACATCCGGTGGTGCATCGCCGGGACCAGCACCACCGGGCCGCGGCTGGCCATCGCCGCCAGCTCCAGCGGGTCCCCGGCCTTGCCGGTCGCCACCGAGGCCAGGAGGTCCGCGGTGCAGGGGTAGACCACCACCGCGTCGGCCCAGTCGGTCAGCTCGATGTGGATCTCGCCGCTGGAGGTCTTCTCCAGGTCCCACAGGTCGGTGATCACCGGGTGGCCCGACAGCGCGTGGAAGGTGGCCGTCCCCACCATCTTCGCCCCGGACTCGGTGACGGCGACCTTGACGTCCGCGCCGCGCTCGCGCATCCGCCGCAGCAGCAGGCAGGCCTTGTAGGCGCCGATGCTCCCGGTGACACCCAGCAGGATCTTCTTGGACTGCACCGCGATTCTCCCTTGGCTGCCGTTGTACCATAGCGGCCGTGAGCCCCTTCGTCACGACCCTGATCTTCGTCCTCGTCGCCTGCGCGGTGGGCCATGGTGTCGTGATCGCCGCGCTGTTCGCGACCCACGGCCGCTGGCTGCGCGCCGACGAGCTGCACCACGTGCGCACCGGCGGCGGCTGGGAGCTGGCCCTCCACCGCGTCCGCCCGCGCCCGGGGACCGACCCGCGGCCGGTCCCGGTGATCCTCGCGCACGGGATCGCGATGAACCGCCGGTTCTGGGACATGACGCCGGCGATCTCGCTGGCCCGCCACCTGGCCCGCCGCGGCCACGACGTGTGGATCGCCGAGTACCGCGGCGACGGGACCGCCCGCCACGACGGGGGCGGCCGCCCCTACGACTTCTCCCTCGACCACCACGTGCTCGAGGACGCCCCCGAGATGATCGAGCACGTCTGCGGCCTGACCGGCGCCGAGCGGGTCAGCTGGGTCGGCCACTCGATGGGCGGGATCATCCTGTACGGCTACGTCCAGGCGTTCGGCACCTCGCGGCTGCACCGGCTGGTGACCGTCGGCAGCCCTTGCCGGATGAAGAGGGGCGCCCACCTGCCGGCGCCGGCGTGGCTGACCGGCCTGGCGCTGGCCGGCCCGCGCTTCCCGCTGCGGCCGTTCACCCAGCTGACGCTGCCCTACTCCGTCTACCTCAAGGACGTGTTCCTCGGCCGGTTCTACGCCGTGCGCCACACCCGCACCGCCGAGGTCGCCCAGCTGTTCACCGTCGGCGTCGAGAGCATCTCCGGCCGCCTGCTGCGCCAGTTCGCCCGCTGGCAGGAGCTGGGCCGGATGGAGCTCGACGACGGCTCGGCGGCGATCGACGACGCCCCCGACGACATCGACGTGCCGCTGCTCGTGATCGCCGGCGCCGGCGACCGCCTGGTCTCCCCCAAGGCCGCGATCCCCGCCTACGAGCGCGCGCCGGTGGACGACAAGGAGCTGTGGATCGTCGGCGGCGAGGGCGACGACGCGCCCCCGCTGGGCCACAACGACCTGATCGCCTCGGAGAACGGGCGGCACTGGGTCTACCCGCGGATCGCGGGGTGGCTGGAGCGCTGAATCCCCTTCGTGAATCGAGGCCCGCAGGGCCGAGCCTGCTGCCGCTGCCGTCGCCGTCGCCGTCGCCGCAGTCGTGCTCCCTCGACGTTTCCGTTTCCGTGTCCGTGTCTGGACCAGGACAGCACGGGCACGGTCAGGGGATCGGCAACGGCAACGCCAGCGGCAACGGCAACGCTGACGGAGACGGCGGACGGCGACGGAGGTCAGTCCTCGTGGAACCCCAGCACGACTTGCGCCCGCGATGACGACCACCTCGCCCGGAAGTTGGGACCGCGGTGTTGCCGCGAGGGAATCGTCACCTTCCACCAGAGCCCCTGTCCTCCCCCGCCTGACTCCGATTTCATGGCGCGATCCGCGCCAATTTGTCGGAGTCAGGCACCCGAGTCCGACCGCTTGACTCCATTCGAGACATTTTCTGGGAGTCAGGCGCCAGCACGGTCGCGGGGTGGGGCGCCGGCGAAGCGGTCACATCCCGGCGCCGCCGTAGAACGGGTAGAGCGCGCCGGCGTCGTCTCCGCCTTCGTCGTTTCCAGGGGCCCCGATCAGGACGTCGTCGTAGCCGTCGGCGTCGACGTCGCCCGCTCCATTCACGGATACACCGGCAGTGTCTTCTGATGCCTCGCCGGTGAACTTCGCATCGGCCATCGAAGCGTCATGGGAGCCTGGGGCACTCCGTATGACAGATAGGCTGCTCCGGCGAGATATCCTCCGGTACCCTCGCCCCCGGCGCCGAGCAGGACATCCGGAGAACCATCCCCATTCACGTCACCCGCACTCGCGACGACTGCTTGGATATCCCCGGCATGCTCGCCGAAAACGCGCGCATCGGCGTCAGCGAGTAGGAACTCGCCGCCCGCCAGCCCCCCCCCAACGAACGTAGTACGCCACGCCGGCTCCCTCGGGCGCCGAGTTCCACGATCCCGCGAGCAACAGGTCGTCGTACCCGTCGCCGTCCACGTCCCCGGGGCCCGCGACGCTCCAGCCGATCCCCATCTCTCCGATGTCCCCGTTCTCGCCCCAGAACTCGACCGCGTCCGTGGACAGGTCGTACGAGCCGCCGAACGGCCCGTACACGAGGAAGCCCCAGGCGGGGTACCACGAGCCGATCGGCAGGTCGACCCAGCCGTCGCCGTCCACGTCGCCGGCGGAGGCGAGGGAGGAGCCCGCGTAGACGCTGTCCGAACCGCCGTGGAACACCACGTCCGCGGCGTCCTGGATCGGCATGGTCCCCGAGACGGGGCCCCGAACCAGGAATGCCTCGTCCTCCCAGTCGTGGCCCACGAGGAAGTCATCGTAGCCATCGCCGTCGGCGTCCACCGGGGCGGTGTCGTCGTCCCCGGTGTCGTCGTCGGAGGCGCTGGTGTCGTCGTCGGAGGTGGTGGTGTCGTCGTCGCCCATCTGGTCGACGTGGGTCGTGCAGCCGCCGCAGGCCAGCGCCGCGATCGCGGCGATCAGGGCCAGCGGAGCCACGGGGCGGAGCCGGTCGGGCCGGTGGTGCACGCATCGATCGTGCGGCGCGCCGGCCGGGACGACCAACGGGGAATGACGCCGCGCTAGATCCCCTCGTAGATCCCCAGCACGTCGTTGAGCCGGATGCGGGCGATCTCGGCCAGCATCCGGCGGCTGTCGCGCACCGGGTGCACGCGGCTGTCGGGGTCGTGGTACCAGTCGATGGCGACCTCCTCGACCCGCAGGCCGGCGCGGCGGGCGAGGAACAGGATCTCCACGTCGAAGGCGAAGCCGTCCAGCCGGGCGCAGCGGAACAGGCGCTCGGCGGCGGGGGCGGTGAAGGCCTTGAAGCCGCACTGGGTGTCGTGCACGCCCGGCACCGCGGCGAATCGCACCGCGGCGTTGAACGCGCGGCCCATCCAGTGCCGGTGGTGGGGCTCGCCGAAGCGGCGGGCGCCGGGGGCCTCGCGGGAGGCCACCGCGACATCGGCGCCGGCGTCCAGCCGATCGAGCAGCCGCTGGACCTGCTCGACGGGCATCGCCATGTCCGCGTCGCACATCACCCGCTGGCGGGCCCGGGTGGCGAGCATCCCGGCGCGCACCGCGCCGCCCTTGCCGCGGTGGGGCTCGGCCTGGGCCACCACCCGCGGGTCCCGCTCGGCGAGCCGTCGCGCCACGGCGAGCGTGTCGTCGTCGCTGCCGTCGTCGACGATCCGGACCTCCCAGTCCAGCCGCTCGCGGTGGGCGTGGGCGAGGATGCCCTCGACGGTGCGCGGCAAGCGCGCCGCCTCGCGGTACGCCGGGATCACCAGTGCGACCTCGGTTCTGTCGGAGCGGGAGCCCATCCTCGGTACCTCCCCCGGGGCGCCGGCCGTCGCCTTGACCCCGTTTCGGACGGGTCCTTATCCTTACCGAACTCTTCCGCAATTGCGAGGTGCCGACATGGCCAAGAAGAAGCAGCAAGCGCCCCCACCGCAGGGCGCGCAGTTCACGCCGGTGACGATGGCCCTGATGGGGGTCTCCCTGCTGATCGGGCTGATCGTCGGCTACGTGGTCGGCGCGGGCAGCAAGGACAAGCCCGGAGCCGACGAGACGCCCGCCGCGGTCGCCGGCGGCGGTGGCTCCCGCGACACGGCGACGCCGACCCCCAAGAAGCCGACCCAGCCCCGGACCCCGCCGCCCGCGGTGAGCGAGACCGACTCGCCGTTCCTCGACGCCGCCGCGGTGGCCAAGTTCGAGGGCGCCGATCAGCAGCTCACCGACTACAAGAAGGCGGTCAGCTTCGTCGATCGCCGCAACGCGCGCGCCGCCGGGCCGATCCTCGATCGCCTCGCGTCCGGCGACGCCGACGCCGCCTACCAGGAGGAGGTCGCGCTGCTGCAGGCCTCCAACAAGGTCAACCAGAACCTGCCCCAGGAGGGCCTGGACGCCGTGGCGGCGTGGCGCAAGGCCTACCCCGACAGCCGGCTGATGGCGCAGTCGTCGCTGATCGAGGGCAAGGCCCACCTGGTCAAGGCCAAGAGCCTCAACCCCACCCAGGGCACGGCCACCGGCCAGGCCCGCGCCGAGTACGAGAGCGCCCGCGACGTGTTCCTCGGGATCGCCAGGAAGTACCCGGACGACGCCGAGGCCAACGGCGAGGCGCTGTACAACCTGGCCGCGATCTACAAGAACCTCGGGCAGACGGACCAGTCGCTGCAGACCTACGACACGCTGGTCGAGAAGTACCCGCAGCACCGCCTGGCGTCCAAGGCGCTGTACTCGGTGGCCAACTCGGCGTGGGCCGAGGAGGACATCGAGACCGCCGAGAAGTACTTCCGCAAGCTGGCCACCGACTACCCCAGCGCCCGGGAGAGCCAGCGGGCCAAGAAGAACATCGATGCGCTGGAGATCATCGGCAAGCCCGCCAAGGAGCTGGTCGTCGATCACTGGCTGGGCGACCAGGAGACCCTCGCCGCCAACCGCGGCAAGGTCGTCGTGCTGACGTTCTGGAACGAGTGGTGCCCGCACTGCCGCCGCGAGATGCCCAAGATGCAGCAGCTGCACGAGAAGTACGCCGGCCAGGGGCTGGTCGTGATCGCGGTGACGAAGCACACCAAGAACCAGACCGACGAGAAGGTCCAGGCGTTCCTCGACAGCAACAACATCACGTTCCCCTGCGCCGTGGAGTCCGCGGGCTACCAGACCACCAGGGACTACGGCGTGTCCGGCGTGCCCGCCGGGGTGGTGATCGACCGCGACGGCGCCGTGGTGTGGCGCAACCACCCGGCGCGCCTCAGCGAGGAGCGGCTCCTGGAGATCCTCGGCGGCTGAACCGCAGCCCGGCTCTTTCCCTCGTCCCCGGCCGTCGTTACGGTAGACCCATGCGGGTCGCCCTCGTCCACCCCACGCCCTACGACCTGTTCGCCACCGGACCGCGGGCGCTCTCGGCCTACCTGCGGGCCCAGGGCCACGACACGCGGCTGATCCTCGTCCCGGGCGAGACCGGCAAGTACCAGTACCGGGCCAACTACATCTACCAGCTGCCCCGCGCGATGGTGGACGATCTGGTGCGGCTGGTGGCCGACTGCGACCTGGTCAGCGTCGGGTTCATGACCGGCAACTTCGACGTGGCGCTGCAGGCCACCCGCGCGGTGCAGCGGGCCCACCCCGGCAAGCCGGTGGTGTGGGGCGGGCACCACGCCACGGTGGCCCCCGAGGCGTGCCTCGACTACGTCGACCTGGTCTGCGTCGGCGAGGGCGAGGGGGCGATCCTCGAGCTGGCCGAGACGATCGAGGGCGGCGGTGACCCCGCGGCGATCGCCAACCTGGCGGTGCGCCGGGGCGACGAGGTCCGGATCAACCCGCCGCGGCCGCTGATCCGCGACCTGGACTCGCTGCCGTTCCTGGACTACTCGTGCGAGGACCACTGGGTCTACGACAAGCCCCGGCGGCGGCTGATCCCGCTGGACGCCCGCGAGCTGGAGCGCAACGCCGCGCAGTACCCCGACCGCGACCGGATCCTGCGCAAGACCTACAAGACGATGTGGACCCGCGGCTGCCCGCACCACTGCGCGTACTGCGGCGCGGCGCACGCCCACGAGCTGTACGCCGGGCAGCGCGTGCTGCGGCGGCGCTCGATCGGCCACCTGATCGCCGAGCTGAAGGAGGTCCTCGAGCGCTACCCGTTCTACGAGATGGTCCACATGCAGGACGACGTGTTCTTCTCGGCGTCGACGAGGCGCATCGAGGAGTTCGCGGAGGTCTACCGGCGGGAGATCGGGCTGCCGATCCGCGCGCAGATGTCCCCCACCGTGATCAACGAGCGCAAGTTCGCCGCGATGATCGACGCCGGGCTGTGCTTCACCGAGCTGGGGCTGCAGACCGGCAACGAGCGCACGATGGCGCTGTACAACCGCGGGATGACCAACGAGCACCTGCTGCGCGCCACCGAGATCATCACCAAGCACCGGGACGAGCTCAACACCCCCGACTACCACGTGATCCTCGACTGCCCGTGGGAGACCCCCGACGACGTGGTCGACACGCTGCGGCTGATCTGGCAGCTGCCCCACCCGTACAACCTGCTGCCGTCCTCGCTGGTGTTCTACCCGGGGACGGCGTTCTACGAGCGGGCCAGGGCCGAGGGGCTGGTGACCGACGAGTTCGCCGAGATCCACCGCAAGCACTTCACGACCCCGCACGGCAGCTACGTCAACTTCCTGTTCTGGCTGTCGATCTTCAACCGCTTCCCCAAGGGCGTCGTCGAGGCGCTGGCGAGCAAGCCGCTGCTGGACGCGCTGTCTCGCGAGGAGTTCGACGAGCTGTTCGGCGCGCTGGTCCGGCTGGGGGAGAACGGCCGCAAGCTCGGCCGGGTCGCGCGCTACGCCGCGAGCGGGAAGCTGCTGAATATCCAAAACCTGAAGAACATCAACAAAATCGCGAACTACTGGAAGTAGTCCTCGTCTACAGCTCGAGGAAATCCAGGCGCACGCTGAAGTGCTGCTCCTCGGCCCCCCAGAGGTCCTGGTCGCCGTGGAGCAACAGGGCGATCCCCTGGTTCCAGGTGGACACCTCCCCGCCCACCCGGTTGACCGTCTCCACCGGCATCAGCCACGCGTCCCGGGGCTCCTCGAGGTAGACGCTGGCGGCCAGGTCCCGGGCCGGATCGGTCAGCTCGAGGTAGCCGACGCGGGGCAGGTCCAGCGGGCCCGCGACGTCGCCCTGCCGCTCCCCGCCGGCGCCCACGGCGCGGAACCCGCACGGCAGGCCCCGGCCGGTGCCCGGGAGCATCAGGTTGATCTCGACGGCGAACCACGCGCGGACCGGTTCGAAGTAGCGGTTGATCAGGTGGTAGTCCAGCCGCAGCCGCGGATCGGCGAGCGTGAAGACGTAGCTCTTCTCGATCCGCACCAGCGCCCGTCGCCCCGCCACCTCGACGTTGCCGCTGCGGCCGAGGTGGACCTCGCCGGCCCCCTCCTCCGGGACGCGCAGCGTCTTGGCCACCTCGTACTCCCCGTTCGAGAAGTCGCCGACGTCGCGGTAGCGGCCGCGGTACCAGTTCTGCAGCGTGGTGTCGGCGGACAGGAACCGATCGACGAAGCTCAGCCGC
The DNA here is from genome assembly GCA_964584075.1 of uncultured Rickettsiales bacterium. Lineage (GTDB taxonomy): Bacteria > Myxococcota_A > UBA796 > UBA9615 > CAYRNR01 > CAZOYV01. Next base: position 23,604 of record CAZOYV010000044.1, read on the forward strand.
GGCTGGTCGTCGAACCACAGCCGCGCGGCCTGCTCGGGGGTGTAGATCGGGGCCCCCGCCTGCGTCACGGGTGGCGTGCCCTCGACCACCAGCTGGACCTCCTGGCCCGCGCCCCAGAAGTGGTAGGGCTCCTCGTGGCGGTGCAGCACGTTGGCCAGCCCCGCGTCGTGCTCGAGCAGGTCGAGGGCCACCAGGCCACCGCCCCGCCGCGGCGAGATGATCGCACCCACCGCGCCGGCCTCGACGAGCAGCTCGCGGTGGCCGTCGCAGTCGAAGTCGACCTCGCGGGTGACGAACTCGCCGTCGTCCCGCTCCTCGAGCAGCTCGTTGGCCAGGCGCTCCGCGATCAGCAGGCGCCGGTACGCGTCGCCGCGGAGCACCGGGTCGTAGATCCCCAGCTCCGGGGCGCCGTGCCAGTAGACGCTGTGGTGCTGGGCCCGCCACAGCTGGGTGCAGGCCTGCTGCAGCGCGACGCGCAGCTCCTCGCGCTCGGCGGGATCGGCCCCCCGGGCCTGCTCCTGCACCGCGGCGCGCATCCGCTGGACCCGGTAGCTCGCCATCAGCATGCGCTTGTGGAGCGTGTTGGCCTCGGGGTACTCGACGAGGAACCGCACCCAGCCCAGCCCCTCGTAGGTGTCGTCGAGCCCCTCGGCGCGGTGCACCGCCGGCAGGTACACCCGCCCCGCGGAGGGCTCCTTCTCCATCGCGCGGCGGCAGGTGCGGAGCTTGATCCAGTGGCCCTGCTCGCCCAGCTCGTCGAGCAGCCCACCCAGCGCCTCGACCTGCTCCGCGGTCCGCAGGTCGTCGAACGCCAGCAACGCGCTCCGTTGCTCCCGCTCGCCGAGGAACCTGCGCAGCACCCGGGCCCGGCGTCCGGGCTCCGCGGCGAGCAGGCGCCGCTGCAGCGCGGTGCGGATCGGGAACACGGCCAGCGGGAAGCCCTCCCGCTCGGTGATGCGATGGCCGTCCAGGTCGTCGTCGCCCAGCTCGGTGGCCAGGAAGTGCTCCTCGTCCACCAGCGTGTACTGGTAGCCGGCGCGGTTGAGCAGCCCCGGCAGCGCGGGGTCCCAGGTGCGGCCGGTGAGCCACACGCCCGAGGGCTTGACCGCCAGCAGCTCGCCGAGCGTGCCGCTCATCAGCTGCAGCTGGCCCGTGGCGTCGCGCTCGGGGATCGCCACCAGCAGGGGATCGAAGAAACCACCGCCGAGCAGCTCGACGCGCCCGCGCTCGGCGAGCAGGCGCAGCTGGCCCAGCGCGGTGGGGTGCCGATCCCGCAGGCGGCGCAGCAGCAGACCGCCGACGTGCAGGGCGCAGCGCGCCTCCGGGTGGGCGTCGAGCTGCTCCAGCAGCGGCACGACCACGGCCGCGAGGCGCTCGTCGAGATCGGCCGGACGGCCGCCCGGCGGGGTCTGGACGTCCAACGCGAGCAGCAGCTGCAGGATCTGCATGGTTCCCCGGGACCCGGCCGTTCGTCGCCCGGTCGCGTCTGGGCACGCGGCGCCGGCGCGGTCGGCGGCGATCGAGCAAAATTGTACGTTCTGTCGCGGCGCGGACACAACGCGCGTGGGGAATCCGACCGACCCGTCGCAAATTGCAAAGCGCCCCCCCTTCCCGTACTTTGGATGATCTGAGAACACGGGGGTGGGTGGACCGGCTCGACCTCGAGCCCCAGGCGGGGGGTGTCGCGCGCGTGCTCCGGCGTACACGAATCGGACTGCTGCTGATCGCGGTGTGGGCCCTGGGCTCCGCGCCCGCGTGGTCCCAGGACTCGGTGGAGCAGATGGGCGAGCAGCGGCTCGCCGACGCGCGCATCTTCCTGCAGGACGGGGAGTGGGACGCGGCGCTGGTGGCGCTCGAGGAGGCCACCTGGTACTTCCCCGAGGGCGACGCCAGGCTCGGCGACGTGAAGGCGGCGCGCAACGAGGCCAAGGCTGGCAAGGCGCGGACCCGTGCCGATCAGGCGATGAACGCGGGGGACTACAAGACCGCGGTCCGCAAGTACGAGGAGTCCCTGCGCTACTTCGACGACGGCGCGACGCGCGGCAAGCTCCAGCAGGCGCAGGACGCGCTGGCTGCCGTGGAGCCCGCGACGCCGGAGCCGGCGACCCCCGAGCCGGCGACACCCGAGCCGGCGACACCGGAGCCGTCGACACCGGAGCCGTCGACACCGGAGCCCGAGGCCGAGACCGAGCCCGAGCGGTCCGGCGATCCGGCCGAGACCGAGCGGTCCGGCGATCCGGCCGAGACCGAGCCCGAGCGGTCCGGCGATCCGGCCGAGGCCGAGACCGCGGCCGAGGCCGAGACCGGCCCGGAGCCCACCACCGCCGACGACGGGGTCGCCGGGGTGGACACCAACGGGACCCACGGCTCCACCTCGGGCGGCGGCGCCACGGGCACCGGCGCGAGGACGCCCTGGGGGTGGCTGCTGGCGCTGCTCGGCGTGGTCGCGCTGGGGGTGATCGGCACCCGCACGCCCGTGCTCGCGGGGCTCGCCGGGGCGCTGCACTCGGCGGGGTCGCAGGGCGGCGCGCTGGCGCTGTACGGGGTGGTCGAGCGCCGCGGCGGGATCACGCCGGAGATCCGCCACGCCCAGGTCGAGTGCCTGCTGGCCCTGGAGCGCTTCGACGACGAGGCGCGCCAGACCTACGACCGGGCGATCGGCCAGGCGCTCCCGCCGGAGACGACGGTCCGGCTGGCCAAGCTCTACGCCCAGCGCGGGATCGAGGGGGACGGCGCCGCGCGGCTCTACCGGCTGGCCACCGAGCACGACGACGACCCGGTGCTGTTCGAGGCGCTGGAGCGCTGCACCGCGGAGGACGACCTCGAGGGGCGGCTGAGCGTCGCCAAGAAGCTGATCGCCGCGGACCGCCCGACCCCGGAGCGGCTGCTGCTGGTCGTCGAGCAGTACGACGGGGGCGAGCCCGACGAGCAGCTGCGCAGGGCCCTGCCCCAGGCGCTCCAGGTGGCCGGGCGCGACGACGCGCTGGGCGAGCGGCGGGCCGCGCTGGTCGATCGCCTGCTGCCGGCCTACCAGGAGGCGGGGCTGAAGGGCGAGGACGCCGTGGCGCTGCGCCGCGCGTACCTCGAGTCGGTGGACCGGCGCGAGCCGCACCGCGGGGCCGGCCACCGGATGGTGGGTCCGCGGGCCCATCGGGCGCGCGTGATCCTGGCCGACCTGTCCCGCCTGATGTGGGAGGCCGACCAGGGCGAGGCGCTGTTCGAGCTCCACCGCGAGCTGCTGCGGCGGTTCCGCGCGGAGCCGTTCCTGCTCGACGGCCTGATGCAGGTGTCGGCCGACATCGAGGCCTACGACCGCGGGATCGAGGCGATCGAGGCGCTGTTCCCCCCCGACGACGAGGAGGCCGACGCGGCCCTCACGGTCAAGGTCGCCACGGCGTACATGCTGGCCGCGACGCGGAACCTGCGCGCCCGGGCGGACCACGTCGGCGCCGACTCCGGGGAGTTCCCCGGGCTGACGCTGCTGGCGCTGGCCCAGCGCCGGCTGGCCTCGCTGACCGTGGAGGCCTGTCACCGCCCCGACGTGCGGGAGCGGCTCGACCTGTTCGCCGAGCTGTACCAGGCCAACAGCGAGCACCTGCTGCCGCTCGACGCCACCCTCGCGGAGCTGCTCTGGTCGGTGGGCAACTACCCTGGCGCAGCGTCGCTGTTCCTGTACTGCTGCGGCCTCGAGCCGCACCCGGTGGACGGCGGCTTGCTCGTCGTCCCCACCGATCTGCGGCCCCCGTTCTCCGAGCTGTTCCCCGAGGAGATGAGCACGCTGGTCGAGGTGATCGGCGACCGTCCGCTCCACCGCGAGGACGTCCAGAAGCTGGCCTACCGGGCACGCTCCGGCGTGATGAACCCGTACCTCGCGTTGCTCGTCGGCGTCGCCCCGTTCCCGGACGATGTCCGGCAGGCCGCCGGCGAGCAGGGGCCGCCGGTGATCGTGATCGACTGGGGCGAGATCCAGGCCTCGCTGACCGCGGGACACGCGCGAGAGACGATGCGGCGCGTGATCGCCGACCGCTCGCCGTACCCGCTGTCCCGTCCCACCCCCTCCGTCGATCTCGACGAGGACCAGCTGTTCGGCCGGGGCCAGCCGCGGGCCGGCCTGCGCGCCGCGGTGCTCGACCCCGACGCGGCGCGGGTGCGGGTGATCAGCGGGCTGCGCGGCGTGGGCAAGAGCACCCTGGTGCAGACCACCCTGCGCCCCCCCACCCTGCCGCCGGCCGGCTGGCTGGTGCCCCGCCCCGACCCGGAGCTGTACACGCCCGCGGCGTGGCTCGACCTGATCGGCTCGCTGTACCAGGACGCCCGCCACAAGGGCCGCGTGCGGCCGGGGCGGGTGTTCCCGGAGCGCGCCCTGGTGGTCGAGCCCGGATCGCCCGCGTCCCGGTACGTCTCCGCCTTCCGGGCCCTGCGCGAGCACCTCGTGCTCGACGGGGGCGCGCCCCCCGTGGCGGTGATCGATCCCGTGGACCGGCTGATCCCGCTGGAGGACCCGCTGGCGGAGGACGGGCACCGCGCCGAGGGCGCCGAGACCCTGCTCGAGGCCCTGGTGCAGCTCGCCGCGGCCGGTGAGCTGACGCTCCTGCTGATCAGCCGCGACATCGGGTGTGTCTTCCGCGGCGCCGTCGGGGGCCACCCCCTGGCGCTGCCCGAGTCCACCGACGAGCTGGTCCTCGGGCTGCTCGACGACGGGAGCGGCCGGACCGCCCTCGACCGCCTGCTCCACGACCTCGGGATCGCCGCCGAGAGCGACGCGCTGGCCGAGCTCGACGAGGCGACCGGGGGCCACCCGGCGATGCTGTGGCGCGTGGTCGACGAGGCCGCCCGGCGGCGCGCGCGGCTGACCGAACCCCTGACCACCGGCGACGCCGAGGAGCTGCTCCAGCGCGTCCTGCGGCAGAACGCCTTCGAGCGCCTGGCCTGGGCGCTGTGGTCCGACCTCTCGCCGGGGGCCCGGGCGGTGACCCGCGCGTTCGCCGCCGCCGAGGAGGGCGTGCTCGACGCCGCGGCGGTCGCCGCCGCGCTGGCCGACACCGGCTACGCCGCCGAGACCGAGGCGCTGCTCGACGACCTGTCCCGCTCCACGCTCGTCACCCCGCGGCAGGGCGAGGGCTACCAGCTGCGCATCGGCCTGCTCCGCCGCTTCCTCGCCGATCCACCCCCGTTCCCGTAGGGAGCCCCGCGATGGCCCGCCCCCTCCCGCTGAAGGACCTGGGCCGCGCCCGCGAGATCCTCGCGGTGCTGTTCCGCCACGGCTTCGGCGGCGCGCTGGGCTCGGTACCCAAGCGCCTGCAGCCGGGCGAGGACATCCCGTCCCAGGACCCCGAGGTCCGTCCGCTGAGCGACGCCGAGCGGGCGCTGCGGGTGATCGAGGAGCTGGGACCGACGTTCGTCAAGCTGGGCCAGATCCTGTCCACCCGCCCCGACATCCTGCCCACCGAGTACCTCGAGGCGTTCGCCCGCCTGCAGGACGCCGTGCCGCCGTTCCCGACCGCCGTCGCGCGGGACATCGTCGCCGCCGAGCTCGGCGCCCCGGTGGAGGAGCTGTTCGTCGAGTTCGGCGACGAGCCGGTCGCCTCGGCGTCGATCGCCCAGGTCCACCGCGCCCGGCTGGTCGACGGCCGGGAGGTGGCGGTCAAGGTCCAGCGCCCCGACATCGAGGAGCAGATCCGCGCCGACATCAACATCCTGTACCGCCTCGCCGAGGCGGCGGCCGGCTCGCTGGAGGACGTCGGGATGTACTCGCCGGCGGCGATCCTCGCCGAGTTCGAGCGCGCCGTCTCCGTGGAGCTCGACTTCCAGCAGGAGGCGCTCAACGGCGAGACGCTGCGCCGCAACCTCGCCGGCGTCGAGGGCGTCCGGGTCCCCGAGGTGCTGCGGCGCTACACCTCGCGGCGGGTGCTGACCGAGGAGTGGCTCGACGCGGTCAAGGTCGCCGACGTCGAGGAGGGCTCCCTGGATCCCCAGGCGTTCATGGACCGCATCATCGCCTCGACCTACCAGCAGATCTTCGTCGACGGCTTCTTCCACGCCGACCCCCACCCCGGCAACCTGCTGATCGGGGAGGACGGCGCGCTGTGCTACGTCGACTTCGGGCTGATGGGCCAGCTGACCCGCAAGCAGCAGGACCTGCTCGTCGACCTGTTCGTCGCGATCCTGTTCAAGGACTCCGAGGCGGTGGCGCGGGCGTGCTACCGCGCCGGTGGTGCCGACGAACGCCTCGACCTGCGCGCCTTCGCCCGGGAGTGCGACGGGCTGTTCGCCCAGTACGGCGGCATGTCGATGCAGGAGCAGCAGGAGAACATGGGCACGATCTTCACCGATCTGGTCCAGCTCTCCACCCGCCACAAGCTCAAGCTGCCCCAGGAGTACGCGATGCTCGCCCGGGCGGGGGTGACCCTCGACGGCGTGGCGCGGCAGTCGGTGCCCGAGTGGAACATGTTCGAGACGCTGCGGCCGTACGCCGTGCAGCTCGCCACGCGCCAGTCCGATCCGTCTCGCCTCGGCGGGGACGCGCTGTCCCTCGGCGTGCAGGCGATCTCGGCGGCCCGCGATCTGCCGCTCCAGCTCGACCAGATCATGATGGACCTGGAGAAGGGGCGGTTCCGGGTCTCGACGCACAACGAGCAGATCGACGAGCTGAACCACAACCTGCGCCGGCTGGGCACCACGCTGCAGCTGTCGATCGGCGCCGGGACGCTGCTGGTCTCGGCCGCGATCCTCACCGCGGCCACCGACGTCAACGTGATGGGCTTCCCGTTCATGAAGGCGATCAGCGCCCTCGCGATCGTCATCTCGCTGGCCACCGCCACGGGCCTGCTGTGGGCGCTGGGGATCCACATGTTCGTCACGGGACGCCTCCGGCCGCGGATCCTCCAGCGGTTCTTCGGGTGGCTGCTGGGGCGCTCCAGAGGGGGGAATTCTCCCTAGTTCCGGGGCTCTCGCCTTGCCGCGCCTGGGCGTGACAGGTACCCTCGTACTCTGATAGTCTCCCGCTCGAAGTGCGGGGTTCGGGGCACTTTCCCCCCCAACCTGAGGTGAATCGTTCGCGGACCATTGCTGACGAGGTGTAGCGGTGAACCAACCCCCCGATGAGAACGCCCAGGCAAGCCCAGCGGGCAACGGGCAGCAGGGCTTCGAACTCCCCGACTACCCCGCCGGCGAGGTGATCGACGGCAAGTACGTCGTCACCAAGCTGCTGGGCAAGGGCCTGCTCGGGGCCGTCTACCAGGTCACCGAGATCAAGACGAAGCAGAAGCTCGCCCTGAAGATCCTGCGCCCCAACCTGGTCGCCGAGGAGATCGACCTCAACCGCTTCACCCGCGAGCTGAACCTCGCCAAGCAGCTCAAGCACCCCGGGATCGTCGAGTACTACGAGATCGGCGAGCACGAGGGGCTCAAGTTCTTCACGATGGAGCTCGTCGAGGGGATGTCCCTCCGCGAGAAGATCAAGGAGTACGAGAAGGCCGGGCGGGACTTCGTGCCCCAGGAGATGTACGCCTTCCTGATCCAGATCCTGGAGATCCTGCGCTACGCCCACCGGGTCACGCTGCACCGCAACCTCAAGCCCGAGAACATCCTGATGATCCAGGAGAAGGGCAAGGACGGCAAGGCGCGGATGCGGATCAAGGTGAGCGACTTCGCCATCGCCCACGTGATCTCGCCGACGATCTTCGCGTCGTCGTACATGCGCCGCGAGGAGGCCCACTACCTCGCCCCGGAGCTCAACCGCTTCCAGGACAAGGCCGGGCCGGAGTCCGACATCTACTCGGTGAGCGCGATCTTCTACGAGATGCTCACCGGGAAGCCGCCGATGGGCCGCTACGAGCTGCCCAGCGAGGTCAACTCCGACCTGAGCAAGAAGCTCGACACCCTCGTCGAGATCGGGCTGGCCCCCAACCCGGCGGATCGGTTCCAGACCGCCGAGGACATGATCAACACCGTCAAGCTGACCTTCGCCGACCTGTACGGCGGGACCGGCGGGACGATCTACCGCCTGCTGGCCGTGCTGGCGATCCTGATGCTCGCCGGCGCCGCCGTCGGGACCTACTTCTTCCTCGACGAGGGGCCCACCGAGGAGGAGATCGCGCAGATGCAGGCGGAGCACGTCGCCGCGGTGCTCGCCACGGTGAACGCCGACAACACGGCGATGGACCCCGCGGCGCTGGCCGCCAAGCAGGCCGAGCACCCCGACATGGCCTACGTCCCCGCCGGGTACTACCTCAAGGGCCGCTGGAACTTCGACGACAAGTCGGGGGCCGCCGAGCGCACCGAGGTCAAGCGCTACGTCGCGGGGTACTGGATCGACCAGTACGAGTCGCCCAACAGGCCCGGGGTCGAGCCGGTGGCGATGATCACCTGGAACGAGGCCAGCAACCTGTGCCAGGCCGAGGGCAAGGTGCTGTGCTCCGAGGACCAGTGGGAGAAGGCCTGCAAGGGTCCCGAGATGTGGGTCTACGCCTACGGCAACGAGTACGAGGAGGGCACGTGCCCGCCCAGCGGCTACTCCGCCCGCAAGCCGTACAAGACCGGCCAGTTCAAGGCCTGCAAGTCGGCCTACGGGGTGTACGACATGAGCGGCGGCACCTGGGAGTGGACGATCACCAAGAAGGACGACCGCAAGATCACCAAGGGCGGCTACGCCCCCGGCCAGGAGGAGACCGGGACGCGCTGCGCGGCGCTCAAGGACGAGAAGCACACCTTCGCGCACCAGAACCTGTCGTTCCGCTGCTGCATCAACGACGAGTAGCCCGCCGGCCCGCCTCCCCCACCCCGTCCCGCTGGAGCTGGCGCACGATCAGCCCGTAGATCCACGGGTCGTCCACCAGATCCATGTGCCCGAGCCCGGCGACCACCACGTTGTGGACGTCCTCGCCGTCGCTGCTGGTCAGCTCCGAGTAGCGCCAGGGGCAGACCAGGTCACCCTTGCTGTAGATCGAGACGAACCGGGTCGTGGCCGGGATCGGGTGGGCGTGCAGCGTGCGCATGAACGACGAGTTGGGCAGCATCTGCCACACGCTATGGCTCACCACGCCGGTGAACAGCCCCAGCACCGCGGTGGGTGTGCCGTGGTGCGGGGAGCCCAGCGTGATCAGCGTGTCGACGCGCCGGTGCCAGTCGAGCACCGAGACGAGGTAGCGCCCGACGAGCCCCCCCTTGGAGTGCCCGATGATGTGCAGCCGGCCGTAGTCCCCGCGCTCCTCGAGGCGCTGGAGCTTGGCGGAGATGCGACGGGCGAGCGTCGGGATCCCGCGGGAGTTGAAGTACCCCAGGAACCCGCCGAGGTCGAAGCTGAGCACGTGGTAGCCGTCGGCGCGGAGCCGCTCCTCGAGCACCTCCATCACGCCGCGGGTCTGCCAGAACCCGTGGATCAGCAGCACCGTCTCGCCCTCGAGGTGGAAGTCGTCCTGGCGGGGGACGCGCTTGCGGTAGTAGTGCCGCGGCGCCCCCAGGTTGGCCGAGACGACGTGGCCCACGGAGCGGGCGATATCGAGGGGTCCGCGCACGGTCGCCTCCACGTGGGAACGCGCCATTCTACCAGGCGCGCGGGGGCCACGATCGCGCGCGTTGACAGCCCCCCCGCGGAGGGCCAGAATCGGCGCTCCAATGGAACGCGATCGATACCGTGAGGCTGGAGTCGACATCGAGGCCGGGAACCGCGTCGTGGAGCGGCTCAAGCCGCTGGTGCGGAGCACGTTCCGGCCCGGGGTCGTGACCGACATCGGCGGCTTCGGCGGCCTGTTCGAGGTGCCCGCGGCCGTGCAGCGGGCCGGCGATCTGGTGCTGGTCAGCTCCACCGACGGGGTGGGCACCAAGCTGCGCGTCGCGCACCGCTCCGGGATCCACGACACGGTGGGGATCGATCTGGTGGCGATGTGCGTCAACGACGTCGTCGTGCAGGGCGCCGAGCCGTGGTTCTTCCTGGACTACTTCGCCACCGGCAAGCTCGACGAGGACGTCACCGTCGCGGTGGTCGAGGGCATCGCCGAGGGCTGCCGCCAGGCCGGCTGTGCGCTGATCGGCGGCGAGACCGCCGAGATGCCCTCGATGTACGCCGACGGCGAGTACGACCTCGCGGGGTTCACCGTCGGCGCCGTGCGGCGCAGCGAGATGGTCGACGGCAGCGCCGTGCGGCCGGGGATGGCGCTGCTCGGGATGGCCAGCTCGGGGCTGCACAGCAACGGGTTCTCGCTGGTCCGGCGGCTGCTGCTCGAGGAGGCGGGGTATGCGCTGGACGCCGTGGTGCCGGGGCTGCAGCGGCCGCTGGCCGAGGAGCTGCTCGAGCCGACCCGGATCTACGTGCGGCCCCTGCTGGCGCTGCTGCGGTCGTGCGACGTGGCGGCGATGGCGCACATCACCGGCGGCGGCCTGATCGACAACATCCCGCGCGTGCTGCCGGCGGGCTGTGCGGCGCGGATCGAGCGCGGAAGCTGGCGCGAGCCCCCGATCTTCGGCGTGCTGCGCGAGCTCGGCGAGCTGTCCGAGCGGGAGATGCTGCGGACCTTCAACTGCGGCCTCGGCATGGTCGTGGCGCTGCCCGCCGACCAGCTCGAGCGGGCGCAGGCGCTGTGCGCCGAGCACGACATCGAGGCGACGCGGGTCGGCACGATCGCAGCGTCCGACGCGGAAACCCCGGCCGTCGAGCTCGTCTGAGAGGTTGGGCAGGTGACGATCCGACTGGGCATCCTGATCTCCGGCCGTGGGTCGAACATGATGAGCATCGTCGAGGGGATCCGGCGCGGCGAGATCGACGCCGAGGTCGCGATGGTGTTCAGCAACCGCCCCAAGGCGGCCGGGCTGGCCTGGGCCCGCGAGCAGGGGCTGCCGACCCACGGCTTCCACCACTCGCGCCACGACTCCCGCGAGGCGTTCGACGCCGCGGTGGTCGAGGTGCTGCGCGGGGCCGGCGTCGAGTGGATCGCGCTGGCCGGCTTCATGCGGATCCTCAGCCCGGTGTTCCTCGAGGCGTTCCCGGGGCGGATCCTCAACATCCACCCCGCGCTGCTGCCCAGCTTCCCGGGGGTCGAGACCCACGAGCGGGCGCTGCAGGCCGGCGTGCGGCTCCACGGCTGCACGGTCCATGTGGTCACCGAGGTGCTCGACGGCGGGCCGATCGTGGTCCAGGCGGCGGTGCCGGTGCTCGACGACGACACCCCGGACACGCTCGCGGCGCGGGTGCTGGTCCAGGAGCACGTGATCTACCCCCGGGCGCTGGCGCTCGCGGCCGCCGGGCGGCTGCGGGTCGAGGGCGCCCGCGTGCGGGTCGAGGGAACGGCGGCGGAGGAGCCCGGCCACCTGATCTGGCCGTGACGGACGAGGGACGACCTTGATCACACGCAGCTACGACGCCGTCGTCGTCCACCCCTCGCCGGGGGCGTTCACCGCCGCGGCGCTGCTCGCCGCCAAGGGCCACCAGGTGCTGGTCGTGGAGCGCCCCGACGAGCCGGCGCCCACCGGCCGCTACCGGTTCCCCAACCACCGCCGCCCGGTGGCCGGCATCGCCGAGGGCCCGTGGCTGCCCCAGGCGCTGCGCGAGATCCAGGTCCACCCCCAGGACGTCCGGGCGCTGCGCCGCAGCGAGCCGCTGTACCAGGTGGTGACCCCCGAGCACCGGCTCGACGTGCTGCCCGAGGGCGAGCGGATGGTCGCGGAGCTGCGCCGCGAGTTCGGGCCGGCGCGGGCCGTGGCGGCCAACAACCTGCTGGCCCGCCTCGAGGAGGCGACCGATCGCTACATGGAGGCGATCGCCGCCGCCCTCGGCGAGCAGACCCAGGGCAGCTTCTGGAGCCGGATTGGCGTGCGCAAGATGTCGTTCGCCGAGCCGCCCGAGCCCGCCGAGACCGACGTGACGCTGTTCGAGGCGGCCGAGCAGGAGGGCGTCCCCGAGCCGCTGATGCACGCCCTCGGGGCGCCGATGGCGCTGCTGTCGTCGATCCCCGACCCCTACCGCGAGCTGGGCCTCGGGCGAGCCGGCCTGCTGCTGATGGGGGCCCTCGACGGGCTGTACCAGGACCCCGAGAACCCCGACGCGTTCCAGGGCATGATGCGCCGCCGCGTCGAAGGGCTGAAGGTCGACATCACCCGCGACGATCAGCCCGAGGAGCTGGTGATCGGCTGGGGCCGGCTCAAGGAGATCCGCTTCGCCGGGCGGAAGCAGCCCGTGCGCGCCGAGTCGCTGATCACCGGGGAGGACCCGGCCGAGCTGGCCGGCTGGCTCAAGGAGAGCCTCGCGGATCAGTACTCCGCGGCGGGCCTCGACCTGGTCCCGACCCACGTGATGCACAGCCTGCGGCTGGGGATCTCCGACGACGTCGTGCCCGTCGGGATGTGCGACCACGTGTTCCTGCTCGACGACGAGGTCACGCTCGAGGGTCCCGGCTGCCTGCTGATCTCGCTGACCCCGCGGGGCTCCAAGGCGGCCCCGCCCAAGCGCCGCGCGATGACGGTGTCGTGCCGCCTGCCGCGCGAGATCCTCGAGGACGCCCACCAGCTGGAGCTGGCGTCGAAGGCGATGCTCGCGCGAGTCAAGGAGCTGATGCCCTACCTCGAGCGCTACATCGAGGTGGTCCACATCCCGCAGCGGGGAGCGCGCACCGACGCCAACCCGTTCCCGATCGACCCCCGCCCGGTGACCTTCGCCGCCGCCGGCGACCGCCACAGCGCCGGCCTGACGCTGCCCCACCGCAACCTGTTCTACTGCGGCCGCGGCGCGCTGCCCTCCCTCGGCCTCGAGGGCGAGGTGCTGGCCGGGATGGCGGTGGCGCGGCTGGCGAGTCAGGTGATCCGCAAGGGAAAATAGAAGCAGGGCCTGCACGAGCGAGGTCGGGGAAGATCAGGGGCCGTCCGTCCGCTCCCGGCCGGCACGTCCGGCCTACGCAAAGGAAGAGTGCGTCCATCCGCTCCCGGCCGGCACGGACGGAGGCGCAAAGAACGCAAAGGAAGAGTCAGAAGCAAGGGTCGGTCTTACTTCGCAACAAAGGGGTATGCCCTTGACTCCAGTGACCCCAAGATTGTCAAGCGCCACGAGGATGGGACCGTCTCCGCGCCACGATCTAGGGACCACCT
>CAZOYV010000045.1:0-36658 GCA_964584075.1 uncultured Rickettsiales bacterium
CATAACGCGGCGCTCGACATTAGCACCCTTATGGGCAGCTGCCCATAAGGGCGGCGAGGGTATCGTCCAGCCGTTCGCCGATGGTGGCGATCTCCGCGGGCTCGAACCCCACGCGGCGCAGGACGGCCCACCAGGGAGGCCCTGCCTCAGGGGTTGCGGGCTCGCTGGCGGGTGGGTCGGTGCGCCTCTCGGCCGGGAGCAGTCGCTGGACCAGGCCCTCGGGGAGCTCGGCCAGGGGCTCCCCCTCGAGCACGTCCCAGAAGTAGGTGCCGCCCGATGCGTGGTTCGCAGGCGGCGCGACGACGTAGCCGCCGTTGCCGCGGTGATCGACACCCGGGCCGAGCACACCGGCGCCGATGGTGATCGCCGCGCCCTCCGGGTAGCTGAAGTAGGCATGGACGCCGCCACCCCCGGTCCGGACCTCCCAGGTGGCGGGCAGCTCGAGCTCGTGCTTCAGGGTCTCCCAGGAGTCGTCCCCGCCGTGTCGCGGGTCGACGTCGACCACGACCAGGCCGCTGCCCTGGCCGGTGGCGATGGCGACGTTGGCATCGGGCCAGCGCTTCCACCAGGCGCGGATGCGGCGCTCGTCCGCGCTGGCGTCCTTGCAGCCTCGTTTCGTCCTGGGATGCTTGCCGGGGCTGGCACAGGAGGCGTGGCCGCAGGAGCAGGCGCCGTCCTGCATGGAGTGCAGGGGGAAGACCTTCCAGCCGAGCCCAGCGTAGAGCAGGGCGAACGCCAGAGCCCCCTCGGTCTCGGTCAGCGCCAGGGGTGCAACGAGGCTCACATCGCCTCCGGCGGCGTGGCCTCGGGCGGACGACGCAGCTTGCGGAAGGCGTACAGCGAGGCGGGGTTGTCGCCGGCCTCGACGACCTCGACGTGGTAGTCCAGCCTGCCGAAACGGGTGTCCAGCTCGCGCATCGCCTCCCGGATCGGCCGCTTGCGCGGGCTGGCCTCGCGGTTCGCCACGGCCGCGGCCAGAGACAAGCTGGTGACCAGGACGAACGGCCCGGAGTCCTGCTGGCTGGCGAGGTACAGCCCCGCCCGGATCGCGGTGATCTGCAGCGCCGTCCAGTCGTCGTCCGAACGCCGCCGCATGGACCAGCTCCCGGCCACGCGGCCGCCGTGGAACACCACCACCGCCACCTCGGGCTGGTCCTTCAACCAAACGCCGGCGACGTACCAGCGGGGGTCGCCGTTGCCGGCGGCGCGGCCGCGGGTCAATCCGGCGGTGACGGTCTGCGACGGCAGGTCCACCACGTCCGCGTCCACGGGGTAGGCCCGGCGCTGCGACACCACCTTGCTCACCGTGATCAGGTCGGACACGGCGCCGCGGGTGAGGTGGCCGGGATGGGACAGCAGGTTGGCGATCTGCTGGGCGTGGTCGCCCGGCAGCCAGGTCCACGGCCGCCAGCCCCGGCAGACCTGCAGGTAGCGCATCTGCTTGTCGGTGGGCAGCTCGCGGCGCCAGACGCACGACGCGATGGACTGGCTCGCGGCCCAGCCCGCGGCCTGCAGGGGCAGCAGCAGGCGCCGGCAGTACGCGGTCCACTCGTCCGTGGCCGTGGGCGAGCGCATGGTGCTGGGGCTGCGCTCCTCCTGGGGCCCACGCGGTTCGCCGTGGGGCTTCTCCCACTCCCCCAGCGCCTCGGCCAGGTCCCAGCCGAACGCCCCGAACAGGTCGTGCGGGTCCATCAGCACGGCCCGGTCCTTGCCCGGCGAGGCGCGCAGGACGCGACCTACCTCCTGGATGAATCGCACACGCGCGGAGACCGGACGGCGGAGGCACAACCACCGGAGCCAGGGCAGATCGACACCCTCGGCGAGCATGTTGACGTGAACGATGCACGCCAGCGCGCCGGCCTCGAGGGCGGCGATGGCCGCGGCGTTGTCGTCGGCGGAGCGGCGGGAGTGGACCGTGTCGGCGTCGATCCCATGATCACGCAGCAGGGCGGCGAAGGCCTCGGCGTCGCCGATGTCGGCGGCGTTGACCATGCCGGGGCCTGCTGCGTGCAGGCGGATCAGCTCCAGGCACACCGAGTCCAGGTCGTCGGCACCCTCCCCGTCCCACGGGATGACGGTCCACGGGACCAGGACCTCGTCACGCAGAGCATCGGCGAGGGAGTAGCGGAAGGCCACCTCGTCCCACATCCGCAGGCGCTCGTGGTCCTGGGAGCGAAACGGTGTGGCGGTGAAACCGAGCTGAGCCACAGGCTGCAACGCCCTGGCGGCGTGGAGCATCTGAACCGTTTCGGTGCGGTGGACCTCGTCGGCGATCCACAGGCCGACCCGGCGTCCCTGTGCGGCCAGGGCCTCCGCGACCGCGGGCGCCGACGCGTTGCAGGCGACGACGACCGGCCGGTCGGCCTCCTTGGCGTGCGTGAAGTACCGCCCGACGCGGTCTGTGCCGATGCGCTGGCTCAGCGTCCCGGCGAGCTGGTCCACCAGCGCCTGGGTCGGTGTGGTGACCACGATCGCGTCGCGGCCGAGGTGCTGGTGGGCGATCTCGGTGATCAGGATGCTCTTGCCCGATCCCATCACCGCCGAGACGATGGCCCGCTTGCCGGTTTCGAGCGTGTCGAGCACGGGCGGCAGCGCCGCAGCTTGCCACCTGCGTGGCGTCCAGGGCGCGCCGTCCCAGGGCTCCGGGGGCTCCCATTGGGAGCCCGTGGGCTGGACGTGTCGCTCGGAGTGAACCTCGGGCTCTCGTGGCAGATCGGGCATCGTCTCAACCAGCTCCAGGGTGGTGGTGTGACCGGCTACTCGTCGTTGGGGTCCAGGTGGGGCTCGGAGATCTCGCAGGACGGCTCGTCCTCGTCGTCGCCGGTCGGAGGCCAGTCGGCGCCGTCGCTGTCGGGCTGGGACCAGTCGCCACCGTCGCTGTCGGGCTGGGGCCAGCCGTCGCCGTCGTCCTCGTTCTCGGGGTGGGAGGTCGCCGGCTCCTCGCGCCCCAGCTCCTCGTCCAGACGGCGGATCCGGGCCTGCCGGCGGGCCTTCTGCAGGAGTGCGTCGACGGTGCGGCGGCGGTTCAGGCTCGCCACCTCGTCGAACGGCGAGCCGATGCGCAGGCCGGGCAGCTCGATCCCCAGGGCGATCTCGGCGGAGAGCACCTCGTAGGTCTGGGCCTGGTCGTCGCTGATCCGCCCCAGGTGGGCCAGGGTCTGGACGGTGCGGCGCAGGGACTCGGACTGGAACACCCGGCGGCTCAGCTCGTGCTGGGCCAGCAGCCGGTGCTCGCGCAGGGCGTGGCGGTCCAGGGCGCGTCCCCGCACCGGCACGAAGTGGAGGTTGGATGACGGCTGTCCGGGCCAGGGCCGGCTCTTGCCGCCGTTCATCCGGGGCAGCACCTCGTCCATCAGGAAGCGCCGCAGGCGCATGGCGGTGCGCTTGAAGGTCCGGTTGAGCATCAGGTGCAGACCCGGCTCGAACAGCAGCACCATCCGGCGCTCGAAGCGCGAACTCGCCGTCCCGGAGGCCCCCACCAGCATGGACGCCTTGAACTCCGCCAGGTCGTCGCCGCGGAGCACCACGTAGTCGTAGCCCTCGATCAGCTCGTCGGCCCAGCCACCGAGGATCTTGGAGACCAGGCGGCGGCCGTCGCGGCTGTAGCTGAGCACGCGGCCGATGTCCCGGGCGATCCAGCAGGGGCGCCCCTGGAAGGTGAGTGTGGCGAGGGTCTGGCCCTCAAACTCGCTGTTGATTCGTTTCGGTGCAGGCATGGGCTTCCTCCATTGGGTTGTGGGCATGGCGGTCAAGTGCGTATCCGCTCGGACACGGGCACAGAGCAGGGCGCGGGTTCCGTGGTGTCGCTGGAGAAGAAGGAAGGTGATGCCGTGCTGCAGGCTTCCGCCGCCTGGGAACCACGCTGCCACCTCGCCAGGAGGTCGAAGTACCTGGCGAGATTGGACGTGATTTCCTCGGCGTCTTCCCTGGTGAGCCGGTCCGCATAGAAGGGCTGGAAGGCGGAGGCGACGTCATCGACCACGTCGATCTGCTCCACTTGCTCCTTGCACCCTCGATGCTGGCTGCTCACGGGTTCCTCTCTCCGTGCGGAGCCCCGTTCACCCACCGGGGTGCCCGTCCGTCCGCTGTCCGTCACACGAGGATTAGCCGCGATACCGGAGTGGGTCAGTCCGCTGGCTGTCGGCTGATTGGGCAGGAAGACGGCCGGGGCGCATGGGGTTGCGTATCCGTACCTGGGAACCCGCGTTCAGGTGGGCAGTCCGGCGTACCGATGCGGTGCTCGATACGGACTTCTACCTGGGAGCCACCATCACCATGCGGCCTTCCGGGGGGGCTGTCGGCTGGCTGTCGGCTGGCTGTCGACTGGGGGGTTGTTGGCCAGCCGGAAATCGGATCCAGCTACGTGGAATCTGGCTGCGACCACCAGGCGATCTGCGACGACGACACGAGCAACCTGTAACCGCCGTCGTGCTCGGAGCCGCTGGTCACCGGCGCAAGGGGATCGCGGGAGGCGTCGGCGACACCCTCGGCCGCGAGGCCGAGAGCCTCGCTCAGCGCCTGCTTGCCTCCCCGAACGCGGCGGTTCCAGTCCACCTCGAGCGAGGCCGCCGTGCCGTACTCGTCCGGCCACCCGGCCGCGCACAGGTCATGCCGGGACACGCGCTGCTCAGGCTCTCGAGCCAGCGCCAGGAGCAGGCGCTTCGGAATCTCGGCCCGCGCCGCGAACTCGATCCGCTTGCCCGCGTAGAAGTACCTGTCCTGGGCGGGATCCAATACCAGGTGGTACCTCGGCCACAGGAGATCGCCCGGGTCCACGTCCGGGAACTTCTTCTCCAGAACGTAGTCGGCCAGGTCGACGGTCACACGTCCGGCCGTTCCGATCGCTGCCGTGCGGTTCAGACCGAGCAACGTGATCTCGGCGCCATCCGGCATCTCGTGGACATGGAGTCGCGCACGGCCCACGTTCGGTATTAGGATCGCCGCCGCGCTGGACCTGTCCCGACACCGGATCTTGTGCAGCAACTGCGCGAGGGTGCTGGGCGAGCTGTCCAGCGAAAGGTAGAAGCCGACGGATGCCGATCCGAACACCCGCTCCCCCAGGCGAAAGATAGCCCCATTCCCGGTCAACCAGGCAGGAGCATCCGCCGAGGGGAAGTGCTCGACTTGACCCGGCGCGAGGCCCAGCCCTCTGGCGAGCGACCGCGCGAACGCATCCAGATCAAGACGATGGACAACGAGGTCGGCCCTCGTGAGCGGGACGGGCTCCCTGCGCCTGGGGGAGTCCTGGCAGACGGCCACGATGTCGTCCGGGGCGTGCGTGACCACGCGACAGGGGCACTCCTCACCACCGGGGCTCTCGCACTCCCACGCTTCCACCAGCTCTTTCGTCGGCCGGAGAAACGGAGCGAGGTCGTCCGCCGCGGCGCCGAGGCGTGACCGCCACTCCGCCATCACGGCGCGGCGCCCCGGCAGCGCCTCCATCGCGGACAGGAGCCGCTCAAGGCTCTTCGTGGTCATCCTCCTCGATCTCCACGATGAACCCCCGGGCCTTGAACCACTCGTCCACCACGGCGCTGTCCTCGTCCCGCGAGTACTGCGTGATGTTCGGCGGGCGGATCGTCACCGTCCGAGGGTTCTTGCCGTTGGCGAACTTGACCATGAACTTCCCGCGGATGATGCGAGGTGCGGCGGGAAGCTCCTTGCTGCGATCACGAAGGGCGGCGAAGAGATCCTGTGCCTTGAGGATCTCGATCTCCTTCTGCGAGCCCCCCCACCAGAACTGGACCTCCCTGAGCTGCACCCAGTCCATGCCATCGATATCGCCGCATGCGGTGGCGTCCTCGCCGACGTCTCGAAGGGGCTCCAGCGTGTACTTCCCCTTCCCATCGTCAGGGAAGTAGCCGACATCCCCGAACAGGTGGCGGCCGAACTCCGTCCGGTAGAGCTGCTTCTCACCCTTCGTGCCCGCGTTCATGCGCAGCTCGTCGAGATCCGGGTCGTAGATGAGAACGTCGTACTTCTCCGGCCGGTAGAAGACGCTGGCCGACTCCCCGTCCTCGATGCTCCCCTGGCGCTGCATCGGTTCCCCATGCCGGACCAGGAACCAGACCAGCCCCTCCTTGTGGAAGATGAAGACCTTGCTGTGACGCCCCCGCTTCTTGCGAGAGAACCAGTCGTCCAACGAGGCTTCCAACTCATGCAGCGCAGCCTCGCTGGGCTCCTTGAACGTGGTTGGAAACGAGCTCGCGCTTCCCAGGAATCCCTCGAAGGAGCGCGGGCGCACGAGGTACTGCTCGGCGTTCTTCCGCTCCACGATGCCCGGGTTGACGAGCCACATCTGGAGGGCCACGTCTGCTGGCGTCGGATCGTCTCCCACGTCCAGGGTGATGCTCCGCCGCTCGGCCTCCTCCAGCAGAGTGTCCATGCCGTCCTCGGTAGCCATCTCGTTGATGTGGTGGAGCACGTCAGCGAGGTCGGCAGGGAACGCGTCGTCGGGCGTCATCAGAACACGAACGAGGTCATCGTACTCGAACTCGTCCTCGTTGCCGTTCAGCGCCACACCGCGGCCATCGAAGTAGGCCATGTGGGCGTGAAGGAGGCCCATCAGGTTGGCGAAATCGATCTTCTTTAGCGTGCCCGCGCGCGCGAAGCGTTTAAGGTTGAGCGTGCTCATCGGAACCCCCCAGTTCGAGATGGGAGAGATTGGGTCAACGACGCCTATCGGTTATCGGGTCGAGGCAGATCGGGAAGGCCAGAGCACCCCATCTCCATCAGCGCCGAAGTCGGGTCTTCCAAGCATCGGAGAATACACCAACCCTCGCTGCGCACGGAAGGGTTTCGATCCCACCCTGCGAGATGGCGCAGACCACCCAACAGCCGGGCCTAATCAACGATGTTATGTCATCCTGAGGGGGCGCAGCGCGAGAGGCAGAGGAGACGGACGTGGCCAAGAAAACCAGCCGCCGCAGCGTTCGCGGACGGACACGCAAGCCCAGCCGGCAATCGACCGAAGGTGGACCACCTCGAGCAGCGGTCCTGTACGCCCGGGTGTCGTCCCGGGAGCAGGAGCGGGAGGGCTTCTCCATACCGGCGCAGCGGAAGCTGCTCCAGGAGTACGCCAGCCGCAACGGGTTCGCCATCGTCCAGGAGTTCGTGGACGTGGAGACCGCCAAGCAGACCGGACGGGTGGAGTTCGGCAAGATGGTGGCCTACATCAAGAGGAAGGCACCCCGGCCGCCCGTGGTCCTGGTGGAGAAGACGGATCGGATCTACCGCAACCTCAAGGACTGGGTGACGCTCGATGAGATGGCGAACCTGGAGATCCACCTGGTCAAAGAGGGGGTCGTGATCTCCGAGGGCTCGAAGTCGTCCGAGAAGTTCGTCCACGGGATCAAGGTGCTCATGGCCAAGAACTACGTGGACAACCTGTCCGAGGAGGTCCAGAAGGGGATGCGGCACAAGGCCGAGGAGGGCCACTGGCCCAGCTCGGCACCGCTGGGCTACCTGAACCGCCGCGAGGGGGGCAAGAGCTACCTCGTCGTGGACCCCGAGCGGTCGCCCATCATCCGTAAGATGTTCGAGCTGTACGACACGGGAGACTACTCGGTCAATCGCCTGGCGGAGTACGCGAGCCAGGCCGGCCTGCGGGGCATTCGGGGCGCCATCCTGCGGCCCAACACCATCCACCATGCCCTCCGCAACCCCATCTACGCCGGGGAGTTCTACTGGGCCGGCGTGCTGTACCGGAGCACGGACCCCAGGCTGGTCGACAGGAAACTGTACGACCGCGTGCAAGCCCGGCTGGACGGACACCCCTACACGAGGGCCTCCGAGCACGATTTCCCATTCCGAGGGCTGCTCACCTGCGGGCATTGTGGCGCGGCGATCACGGGCGAGATCCACAAGGGCAAGTACATCTACTACCGCTGCGCGCCGAGGTGCACCAAGGAGCCCTTCGTCCGCCAGGAGAAGCTCATCGAGCAGTTCAGCGAGGTGGTCAAGCGCCTGAGGATGACGCAACGGCTGGTGGACAAGGTGGTGCCGGCGTTGAAGGAGTCGTTCAGGGATATCCAGGCCGAGACCCAGGAGAGGATGGCGGATGCCCGCGCCCGGTACGACCGGATCGGCCACCTCATCGACAACGCCTACGAGGACAAGCTGGAGGGCCGCATCGAGGACGAGTTCTTCCTCCGCAAGCGGGCGGAGTGGGACCGGCAGCGGGTCGATCTCCAGGGCGAGCTCGAACGGCTGGCCGCCGTCAACGGCAGAACGATGGACATGGCGTTCCAGGTTTTCGAACTCGCCAACTCCGCGTATTCACTGTTCATTCAGCGAAACCCCCATGAACAGCGGGATCTGCTGGATATCGTCCTTTCGAACTGCACCCTCACCGGGGGAGTGATCACGCCCACCTTCCGCAAACCCTTCGATATCCTTGCGGAATTGGCGGCGTGTGACGGCGGCGGAGGAGACGGCGGCGGCGGAAATGGAGAGATAAGTTCGGAATGGTCGGGGCGGGCAGATTTGAACTGCCGGCTTCTTGCTCCCGAAGCAAGCGCGCTACCAGGCTGCGCTACGCCCCGACGCCGGGCGTATTTAGCCCTTATCGGGCGGGGCGTCAAGCGTTTGGCGTGTCGGATCGACCCAACGGGAGAGAAAGGATGGGTCCCAAGGGGGCGCCGGAGGGGACGAAGTTCCGCTGGGGGGAACTTGAAGCGCCCAGGAGGGGGTCGTGGGGCCTCGAAGTTCCGCTGGGGGGAACTTGGGACGCCCAGGAGGGGGTCGTGGGCCCTCGAAGTTCCGCCGGGGGGAACTTGGGACGCCCAGGAGGGGGTCGTGGGGCCTCGAAGTTCCGCCGGGGGGAACTTGGGGAGGCGAGTCTTGGGCTGGGTGGGGTCCCCGGCGGGAAGAGGCGTTGGGGGCGTTCACGGCGACGGGGGCGACTGCGGGGCAGCGCTCGAGGGGCGGAGCGGCGGGGGCGAATCGGAAGTTCAGCCCATGCCTTCTGGGGCTTGGGGGGCGGTTCGGGGCCTGGTGCTAGCCGGATTCAGAGGGATGCGGCTCGCTTGATCTCGCGGATCGCCTCGGCGTAGTCGCCTCCGGGCCAGCCGAACACGCCCGAGCCGCTGACGAACACGTCGGCGCCGGCGAAGTCGGCGGCGTTGTGGGCCTTGACGCCGCCGTCGACCTCGATCAGCGGGGGATCGGTGATGCCCAGCTGCTCGAAGCGCTCGCGGAGTTCGTCGATCTTGCGCAGCGTGCGGGGGATGTGCGGCTGGGCGCCCCAGCCGGGGTTGACCGTCATGATCACGACGAGGTCCAGGTCCTCGAGCACGTAGTCGAGGATCCCGATCGGCGTGTGCGGGTTGAGCGCGGCGCCGGCCTTGACCCCGCGGGACGCGAACGGCTCGTCGTGCTTCATCATCCGGATCGTGTTGTGCAGGTGGTCGCAGGCCTCGGCGTGCACGGCGATCCAGTCGGCGCCGGCCTCGGCGAACTGGGCGATGTGCTTCTCCGGCTCGACGATCATCAGGTGCACGTCGAGCGGCCTGGTGGCGTGCTGCTTGATCGCCTTGGTCACCAGCGGCCCGATGGTGATGTTGGGCACGAAGCGGCCGTCCATCACGTCCACGTGGATCCAGTCGGCGCCGGCGGCCTCGACCGCGCGGACCTCCTCGCCGAGGCGGGAGAAGTCGCAGGACAGCAGGGAGGGGGAGACCAGGTGCTCGCGCTCGCTCATCGCTTCGTGACCCACTTCTCTCCGGTGGCGACCCGGAACCCGTTGACGAACGACGGCCCGTCCATCGCCCGCTTGCCCTCCGGCTGCAGCTCGCGCAGCAGCAGCACCCCTCGCCCGCAGGCGACGTATACCCCGTTCTCGTCGGTCCGCACCACCTCGCCCGGCCGGGCGACCGGGACCACGTCGGGCTCGTCGACCACCGAGTCGAGGATCTTGAGCCGCCGCCCGTCGCGGAACGTGAACGCCCCGGGCCACGGGCAGGTGCCGCGGATCAGCCGCTGCAGCTCCTCGGCCGAGAGGTTCCAGTCCAGCGCGCCGTGCTGCTTGGTCAGCGACGGCGCGACGCTGGCCAGCGACTCGTCCTGGGGGGTGGCCCGCAGCGTCCCCTGGCGCAGCATCTGCAGCGTGGCGAGCAGCAGCTCGGCGCCGATCACGCTGAGCCGCTCGCCCAGCTCGACGCAGCTGTCGTCGGGGCGGATCGGCTCGGACTGCTGCAGCAGGATCGGCCCGGTGTCGAGCCCCTCGTCCATCTGCATCGTCGTGATCCCGGTGACGCGCTCGCCGCGGATGATCGCCCACTGCACCGGCGCCGCGCCGCGGTACCTGGGCAGCAGGCTGAAGTGCACGTTGATGCAGCCGTGGCGGGGCGCGGCGAGGAACCGCGGGCCGAGGATCTTGCCGAACGCCACCACCACCGCCACGTCGGCGTCGAGCGCCTCGAAGCGCCGCAGCTCGTCCCGGGTGCGCAGCACCGGCGGCTGGTGCACCGCCAGCCCGTGCTCGGCGGCCCACGCCGCCACCGGGGGCGGCGTCCACTTCCGCCCGCGGCCGGCGCGGCGGTCGGGCTGGGAGTAGACGGCGACGATCTCGTCGCGGCTGTCGTGGAGCGCCTGCAGGGTCGGGAGGGCCCAGGCGGGGGAACCGAGGAACACCACCCTCAGGGGGCGATCGTCATTCGGTTCCCTGGGCCGCGGCGGCATCCTGCTTCTTCTTCTTCCTCAGGTAGAGCTTGCGCTTCAGGGCACTAGCACGATCCAGCAGGGTAACGCCATCCAGATGATCGATCTCGTGCTGCAGGACCACCGCGGGGAAGCCGAACACGTCCAGCTCCAGCGGCTCGCCGTCGGGATCGAGGCCGCGCACCACGATGCGCTCGCTGCGCGGGACCTCGACGGTGAACTCGGGGATCGAGAGGCAGCCCTCGTCGTAGGTCGTCTTGCCCTCGCGCTGCACGATCTCGGGGTTGACGATCGCCACCAGCTCGCGCTCGGGGGGCTCGTCGTCGGCCTCGATCGTCGGCCGCTCGGGGTCGCTGAGGTCGATCTCGGCGGTGATCACCCGCAGGGAGACCCCGACCTGGGGGGCGGCGAGCCCGACGCCGTGCTCGACGACCATGGTCTCGGCCATGTCCTCGATCAGCTGGCGGATCTCGTCGTCCACCCGCTCCACCTCGGCGGCCTTTCGCGAGAGGATCGGATCGGGTACCTCGACGATGGTTCGCAGCGCCATGGGGTGATCAATAGGAGCGTGCCCTGGGGTCGTCAAGCCAGCCGGCTGCAGTGCGCGCGGTCACTTCTTGCGCGAGAACAGCCCACCGAGGACGCTGCCCAGCCCCTCTCCCTTCTTCGAGCGGAGCGCTTCGTGCTCGGCGCGCCGCAGGTCCCGCTTGATGTCCTCGTCGCCCGGTCGCACGCGGCGGGCCCGGCGCAGCCGCTTGACCGCCTCCTCGTGGTCGCCCTCGAGCATCGCGATCTTGCCCAGCAGGTGCAGCGCGACGCCGTGCTCCGGGTTGCTGGCCAGCACGGACTCGAGCAGGTCGATCCCGCCCCGGGCGCCGAGGGGATCGCTCTTCTGCTTCATGCGGTACGACGTGTAGCCGTAGTAGCACTGGTACTCCGGCTCCTCGTCGTACCCCTCGTAGGCCTGACGGAAGTGCTCGTGCGCGTCGGGGATCCGGCCGACCTGCAGCACCCGCAGCCCGGTCTTGAACGCCCGCTCGGCGTCGAGGATCTGCTGCACCTTGGCCAGCGCGGCCTGCTCGGTCTCCGCGTCGTCGTCGCCGTGCTCGAGCTTGTGCAGGTAGTCGGTGCGCCTGGACTCGTTGGACAGCACCTCGTGGGCCTCTCCGATGATCGCGAAGATCGACTCGGCGAACTGGTACGCCTTGTCGGACTGGCCCGAGTAGCGATCGGGGTGGTACGTCTTGGCCAGCTGGAAGTAGGCCTTGCGGATCGCGCCGCCGTCGGCGTCGCGGGGAACCCCCAGGACCTCGAAGTGATCCTGCCTCCGGAGGCGCTTGTACAGCTGGCGCAGCTCGGCGAGCGGACCGTCGTCCGCCGGGTCCTCCGGCTCCGCGTCGCCGGCCGCCGGCCCGCCGCCGACCGGGATCGCCGCCCCCTCGGCCGAGCCCCACGTGGCCGGCCGGACCTTCTGCTGCAGCGGCTTGGCGTCGGCCCCGAACAGCGACGCCTCGAGCGCAGCCATCCGCGCCTTGCGGGCGGCCTCGTCGTCGGCGGGGGGCGGGCTCTCCGCGGCGGGCGCGGGCCCGGTGTCCACCGGGGTCGCGATGGCGGGCCTGGGCCCGCTGTCCACCGGGGTCGCGGGCGGCTCGGCCGGCCCGCTGTCGTCGAGCTCGAGCTCGAGGGATTCCTCCTCCTCGGCCACGGCCGTGGGGGTCGGTCGTGCGGCGGGCGGCGGCGGTTCCGGCGGCTCCGGTGGGGGCGCCACGCTCCCCGGCTCGTCCGCGACGACCGCGCCGCAGGCCAGCATCGTCCACGCCAGCGCCTGGGCGCGCCCCCCCGGCAGACGGCTGGCGGACAGCGCCTCGCCCAGCGTCGTCGCCCCCGTGATCGCGTCGAGCAGGGCGTGGTCCCCCTGCTCGAGGACGTACGAGTCCCGGTCCGTCGTCGCCTCGGCCCAGCGCACGGGGCGGTCCAGCGCGCGGCGCACGGACAGGAACAACGCGTCGCTGGACCGCAGCCGCAGCACGGCCTGGAGCAGCAGCGACGGCATCTGGAGGGTCAGCTCGGGTCCGGCGAGCCGCGGGTGGCTCATCGCGCGGAACGAGTACTCCCCCTCGGGCCACGTGGTGGTCTTGACCACCAGGAGCGCCGCGCGCCAGCGCATCAGCTCCTCGATCTGCTCGGGGGGGACCAGCCCCCGCTCGACCAGCAGCTGGTCCGCCGTGGTCCCCTTGGCGCGCAGCCCGGCGAGCACCTCCGCGGACTGCTGCTGGGTGAGCCTCCCCTTGGCGGCCAGCAGCACCGGCAGCGACTCCTTGGCGGCGTTGCTGTCCACCGCCGTGGCGCGGCCCTCGACGAACGCGATGTCGTGGCGGACCTTGGCGCGGCGCAGCGTCAGGATCCCCGACTTGCGGCCGGCGACCGGCATCGCCATCGCGAGCGCCGGGTGCGTCTGCGGGATCGTGCCGCGCTCGGGGACGGTGCCGCTCATGGTCCTCCCTCCCGGTCGCTCAGCGGTTGGACTTCTGCGCCTCGATGACGTCCTTGAGCGCGCGCTGGGCCGGTTCGAAGCCCGGATTGTAGCTGACCGCCAGGTAGAACGCGTTCTGGGCGCGCCCCAGCTCGCCCCGGTCCTGGTGGATCACTCCCGTGAAGTAGTGCGCGAGCGCGACCGAGCGGTCGATCCGGAGCGCGTCCTCGAGGAAGGCCAGCCCCAGCGCGGCGGCGTCGCGCAGCCCGCGCTCGCGCGCGTCCCGGTACGTGGCCCAGCCCAGGTGGGCCTTGATCTCGGGGGACCCGGGGCGCCGCTCGCTGGCCCGCGAGAACGCCCGCACCGCCTCGCCGAAGTCCTTGGTGGCGACGAAGTGCTTGCCGATCTGGAACAGCATCTTGCCCACCAGCCGTCGCGGCGGGGGCGCCGCCGGCGGCGGCTCGGCGGTCCCGATCTCCGCGTCGTAGGCCTTGCGCCGCGCCGGATCGAGCAGCGCCGCGCGCGCCTCCTCGACCCGCTCGACCAGGGTCCGTGCCATCTCGTGGAGGTCGTCGGGCAGCTGGGGTGAGAGCATCTCGAGGTCGAAGCCGAGGTCGAGGCGCTCGAACCGCTCCAGCAGGTCCCGGTGGAGGTCGGCGCGGCGCCCGCCGACGAGCTGGTACAGGTTGTGATCGCGGTGCTGGAGCCACGCGTGGATCACCAGCTCGGCCTGCTCGGTGGGGGAGATCTCGGCCATCGCCTGGGTCACCACCGAGACCGGGACCTCCGCGGAGTAGCGGCCCTCGCTGTGCAGCGTGAGCGCCTCGCAGGTCAGCAGCAGCCACACCAGCCGGGCCATCTCGTCGCGGGGCAGGAAGCGGCTCTCGACCAGCTCCCCGAGGGAGCGCGAGCCGTCCAGGATCGGGGGCCTCGGATCGGCTCCGAGATCGGACGCGACGGCCTCCCACAGCGTGGGGAACGACGGCGCGGCGAGCACGAAGTGCGACAGGTAGCCGCGGATCTCGGCCTCCATCGCCCCCAGGGGGGCGTGGCGGCGCAGCCCCGCCAGCAGCGCCGGCGCGAGGGGGACCTCCAGCGGGGTCCGCGAGGGCGTCTCGCCAGGACGGACCTCGAAGCGCCCGCCGTCCATGCCCAGGACGTTCTCGAGGCGGGTCCGGACCTGGTGCCGCAGCAGCCCGAGGTACGCCTCGTCGGAGACGAACCGGCCGTCGAGCAGCGCCTGGGCGATGCTGCAGCGCTCGCGCCGGACCCAGGCCAGCACCCGGTTGTAGCTTCGGCGGTCCAGCAGCTGCGCGCCGCGCACCAGCGTGCCGAGCTCCTCGTCCGGCGCGGTGCCGTCGGCGCCCACGACGACCCCCTCGGCGAGGTGCACGCTGCGCTCCTCGTCCTCCCGGCGGGCCCGCAGCGTCCCGCTGAACCCGTCGCGCGCCAGGCGGTGCAGCACGCTGGTGATCATCAGGGGCGTGAGCCGGCCGCGGGACGGGCAGGGCTCCATGCTGCGGCCGGTGGGCGGCGGCACGGCGATCATCTCGGCCGAGGGCTCGTCCCCGTCCATGCTCGCGGGAGGCTCGTAGGTCAGGTAGGACGCGACCTTCTCCAGCAGCGTCGTCGGCGGGATCGGCTTGACCAGGAAGTCGGTCGCGCCGCTGAAGATCATGTCCTGGCGGACCTGGTCGATGCGGGTGTACACCGCGCTCATCATCAGCAGCGGGACGGCGCTGCCCAGGCCGCCGCTGCGCCGCAGCCGCGAGCACAGCTCGATGCCGTTCATCCCGGGCAGCACGATGTCGATCAGCGCCAGCCCGGGCTGGAGCTCGGCGAACACGGCCTGGGCGCTGGCCGCGTCGTGGCAGACCTCGACCTCGTAGCCCTCGTGGGTCAGCAGGTCCTCGAGGATCGTGGCGTAGTCCCGATCGTCCTCGACGACCAGGATCGGACCTGTGGACATGGACACCCCCTCCGGTCGCAGAACCGCGATTCTACTAGAGTCGGGGAATGCAGGGCACCGCCGCGGGCCCCGGAGTCAGCGCTTGACCGTCAGGTGCAGCTCGTCGAGCTGCGCCGCGGCGACGGGCGACGGCGCGGAGGTCATCGGGCACGAGGCGCTGGTGGTCTTGGGGAACGCGATCACGTCGCGGATCGCCTCGGTGCCGGACAGCACCGCCACCATCCGGTCGAACCCGAACGCCAACCCGCCGTGGGGCGGGGCCCCGTAGCGCAGTGCCTCCTGCAGGAAGCCGAACTTGTCCTCGGCCTCGGCCGGGTCGATGCCCAGCGCGGCGAACACGCGCTGCTGCAGGGCCCGCTCGTGGATCCGGATCGAGCCGCCGCCCAGCTCCTGGCCGTTGCAGACCATGTCGTAGGCCCGCGACCGGACCTTGCCGGGGTCCTGCTCCAGCTGCGCCAGGTCCCCGGGGTGCGGCGCGGTGAACGGGTGGTGGACCGCCACGTACCGGCCGGCGTCGGCGTCGTACTCGGCCATCGGGAAGTCGACGACCCAGCAGAATGCGAACGCGTCGCCCGGGATCAGCCCCTCCTCGGCGGCCAGCTCCCTTCGCAGGCGGTCCAGCGCGGTGCGCACCACCGCGGCGTCCCCGCTGGCCGCCAGGAACAGGTCGCCGGCGGCGGCCCCGGCGCGCTCGACCACCGCCGCCTGGAAGTCGGGGCCGAACCCCTTCGCCGCCGGCCCGGTCCAGCCCTCGGCGGTGATCTTGCCCCACAGCAGGCCGCCCAGGCCGAGCTGCTTGGCGCGATCGACGATCGCGTCGATCTGCTTGCGGCTGCGGGCCGCCCCGCCGGGTAGCACCAGCCCCTGGAGCACCCCGCCGTCGGCCAGCGCGGCGGTGACGAAGTCGAACCGGATCTCGCCGAGCCCGGCGCCGTCGATCAGCTCCATGCCGAACCGCAGGTCCGGCTTGTCCGTGCCGTAGCGCGCCATCGCCTCGGCGTGGGGCATCCGCGGGAACGGACGCCGAAGCTCGATCCCGCGCAGCTCCTGCCACAGCGTCGCCACGAGGTCCTCGGCGATCTCCATCACCTGCTCCTCGTCGGTGAAGCTCAGCTCGAGATCGATCTGCGTGAACTCCGGCTGGCGGTCGGCGCGCAGGTCCTCGTCGCGGAAGCAGCGCACGATCTGCATGTAGCGGTCGACGCCGGCGACCATCAGCAGCTGCTTGAACAGCTGCGGCGACTGGGGCAGCGCGTAGAACGCCCCGGGCTGCAGGCGGCTGGGCACCACGTAGTCCCGCGCTCCCTCGGGGGTCGAGCGGGTCAGCACCGGCGTCTCGATCTCGAGGAACCCGTGGGCGTCGAGGCAGCGCCGCGCGACCTGCATCGCGCGGTGACGCAGGACCAGGTTGCGCATCAGCGCCGGGCGCCGCAGATCCAGGTAGCGGTGGGCCAGCCGGGTCTCCTCGTGGCTGGCGGTGCGCAGGCTCAGGTCGAACGGCAGCGGGTCGCAGCGCGCCAGCATCCGCCACGCGGCGGCCTCGACCTCGATGTCGCCGGTGCCGCCCCGGCGCTGGTCCTCGGGGCGCGTGCGGACCCGGCCGTGCACCGTCACCACCGACTCGGCGCGGAGGTCGGCCGGGGTGTGCTCCCCGCTGTCGTCGGCCAGGTCGGACAGCACCACCTGGACCGCGCCGTGGCGATCGCGCAGCTGCACGAACGTCACACCGCCCAGGTCGCGCTTGGACGCGATCCAGCCGTGCAGCACGACCGCCTCGCCGGCGTGCTCGAGGCGAAGCTCTCCGCAGGTGTGGGTGCGGCGAGGCACCGGGGTGTCGCTCATCGGGGATCTCCGGGGGACGGGAGCCGGGGCGGCTCCGGTTACTCGCTGGCGTCGAGGCCGCTGTTGCAGCCGGGGTCCTCGGCGTCGATGAACCCGTCGACGTCGTCGTCGATCTCGTTGTTGCAGACGCGGGTCGGGTCGGCCCCGTTCTCGTGGAAGCCGCCCTGGTGGCAGTCGGGGTCCTCGTTGTCGATCCAGCCGTCGCCGTCGTTGTCCACGGTGTCGGTGCACGACGGCAGGCCGTCGGCCTCGTCGTCGATGGTGGACAGGTACGGCGCGATCCCGCACTGCGGGTCGTCGGCGTCGGTCCAGTAGTCGCCGTCGTTGTCGATCCCGTCGTTGCACTCGGTCGGGCCGAACCCGAGCTCGCCCACCGGCGTGTCCATCAGGCAGTCGGCGTCCTCGAGGTCGACCCAGCCGTCGCCGTCGTTGTCGGCGCCGTCCTCGCAGGGGCTGACCGGCCAGTCCTCGAACTCGCCCATCGCGGTGATGCAGTCGAGGTCGTCGGCGTCGATGTCGCCGTCCATGTCGTCGTCGACGCCGTTGTTGCAGGTCGCGGTGCCGATCCCGTCCTCGTCGTGCCCCATCGCGCAGTCGGGGTCCTCGGCGTCGACCCAGCCGTCGGAGTCGTTGTCGCTGCCGTCGTCGCAGTTGCCCTCGTGGGGGTCGAACGGGTCGACGCACTCGGGGTCGTCCCCGGCGTCGATGTCGCCGTCGCCGTCGTTGTCGATCCCGTCGTTGCACTCGGTCAACGCGTCCCCGGTCTCGCTGGGATCGTCGGCGCTGGAGCAGCCGGGGTCGGCCAGGTCGGTGTAGCCGTCGCCGTCGTTGTCGACGTTGTCCCCGCAGTCGGGCAGCTCGTCGGTGTCGCCGCCCCACAGGCAGTCGGGGTCCGCCTCGTCGATCGCGCTGTCGCCGTCGTTGTCGGCGCCGTCGTTGCAGGCGGTGTTGCCGGCGTCGGTCTCGGCGTCGTCCACCTGCGAGGCGCACCCCGGATCGAGGTCGTCGACCCAGCCGTCGCCGTCGTTGTCGGCGCCGTCGTTGCACTGGGAGACCTCGTCGGGATCGCTGCCGCTGGCGCAGTTGGGGTCGCCGGAGTCGGTCAGCCCGTCGCCGTCGTTGTCGATCCCGTCGTTGCACTCCGGCGCGCCGTAGCCGCCCTCGTCGTCGTGGGTCGCCTGGCCGCCGCAGCCGGGGTCGAGCACGTCGGTCCAGCCGTCGCCGTCGTTGTCGACGTTGTCGTCGCAGGCCGCCTCCTCGGCGTCGTCCGCGGCGCTGTCGCAGTGCGGGTCGTCGGCGTCTTCGAGGCCGTCGCCGTCGTTGTCGATCCCGTCGTTGCACTCGGTGCCGAGGATCCCGGCCTCCTGGAACGGCGTCGAGGCGCAGCCCGGGTCGTCCAGGTCGACCCAGCCGTCGAAGTCGTCGTCGGCGCCGTTGGCGCAGACCGCGGGCGTCAGCAGCGACTCGGACTCCTTCCACGCCGAGCCGCACTGCGGGTCGTCGGCGTCGGTCAGCCCGTCGGTGTCGTTGTCGACGCCGTCGTTGCAGTCGGAGCCGCTGAGGCCGGTCTCCCGCGGACCGGCGGCGCAGTCGGGGTCGTCGCCGTCGGTCCAGCCGTCGTTGTCGTTGTCCTGCCCGTCGGCGCAGTTGGGCTCGGACTCGTCGTCGTCGACCGCGTCGTCGCAGCCGCCGTCGGCCGCGTCGGCGAGCTGGTCCTGGTCGTTGTCGAGGCCGTCGTTGCAGGCGGCGCCGCCGAGCCCCAGCTCGTTGTACGGCGCGGTCCAGCAGTCGGGGTCCTCGGTCCAGTCGGTCCAGCCGTCGCCGTCGTCGTCGGCGCCGTTGCCGCACGGGTCGAACGAGCCGTTGCCCTCGTCGTCGTCCACCGGGCTGTCGCAGCCGGGATCGTCGGCGTCGACCAGGCCGTCGGCGTCGTCGTCCGCGCCGTCGTTGCAGTCGGTGGTCCCGAAGCCGAGCTCCATCGAGCCGAGCACGCAGTCGAGGTCGTCGCCGTCGGTCCAGCCGTCCCCGTCGTTGTCCACGCCGTCGGCGCACACGTCGACCATCTCGTCGTCGTCGAAGCCGCTGTCGCACTGCGGGTCGTTCCAGTCGATCAGCCCGTCGGCGTCGTTGTCCAGGCCGTCGTTGCAGGCGGTGCCCATCGCCAGCCCCTCGTCCTCGCCGTCGGGGTCGCCGAGGCAGCCGGGGTCGCCGGCCCAGTCGGTCCAGCCGTCGGCGTCGTTGTCGAACCCGTCGCTGCAGGCCGGCGCGCCCTCGTTCTGGTCGAAGCCGTCGTCGCAGTTGCCGTCCCCGGCGTCCACCGGGCCGTCGCCGTCGTTGTCGCTGCCGTCGTTGCACGCGTAGGTCGGGTCCAGCCCGCCCTCGTCGGCGCCGTCGGCCAGCCCGCCGCAGCCCGGGTCCTCGGTGTGGTCGATCCAGCCGTCGGCGTCGTTGTCGATCCCGTCGCTGCAGACGTGCGTGGCCTCGAAGTCGTCCCACGGATCGACGCAGTCCGGGTCGTCGCCGTCGAGGAACGTGTCGCCGTCGTTGTCGGCGCCGTCGTTGCACTCGGTGGCCGGGTCCAGCACGCCGTCCTCGGTCTCGAAGCCGGGGTCGGTGGCGTCGGCCGGACAGTCGGCGTCGTTGGCGTCGATCCAGCCGTCGCCATCGTTGTCCAGGCCGTCGGCGCACTCGGCGAGGGCCTCGTTGTCGTCGGCGCCGTCGGCGCAGTCGGCGTCGGCCTCGTCGATGTCGCCGTCGGTGTCGTTGTCGACGCCGTCGTTGCACTCGGTGGTCCCGGCGTCGAGCTCGTCGTCGTCGGTCGGGCCGGTGCAGCCGGCGTCGGCCAGGTCGACCCAGCCGTCGCCGTCGTCGTCGCTGCCGTTGCTGCACAGCGGGCGCTCGTCGGTGTCGGCGGCGTCGTCGCAGCTGGGGTCGCCCCCGTCGATCAGCCCGTCGCCGTCGTTGTCGATCCCGTCGTGGCACTCCGCCGCGGTGGGCGTGTCGCTCTCGGAGTCGTCCAGCGGCTGGCTGCAGCCCGGGTCGTCCAGGTCGATCCAGGTGTCGAAGTCGTCGTCGATCCCGTTGTTGCACTGGACCGGGCCCTCGTTGTCGTCCAGCGCGTCGTCGCACAGCACCGGGTCGTCGCCGTCGGCCCAGCCGTTGCCGTCGTTGTCGTCGCCGTCGGCGCACTCCGGGATCGGCTGCACGTAGTCGTCCTCGCTGGCGTCGGCGTCGCCCTGGCAGCCGGGGTCGTCGAAGTCGACGAGCCCGTCCTGGTCGTTGTCCACGCCGTCGCTGCACTCCCACTGCTCCTGGTCGTCGGCGCACAGCTCGCAGCCCACCGGCTCGTCGTACAGCGGCGGGGCGCGGAACCCGTTGCAGCCCGGGTCCTCGTCGTCGACCCAGCCGTCGCCGTCGTCGTCGACGCCGTTGTCGCACTCGGCGGCCTCGCCGTCGTCCATCGCGTCGTCGCACTGCGCGTCGTTGCCGTCGATGTCGCCGTCGCCGTCGTTGTCGATCCCGTCACCGCACTCGGTGTTCGTCGAGGCGTTGGACTCGTCCTCGTCGAACAGGTCGTCGCAGCCGGGGTCCTCGCCGTCGACCCAGCCGTCGCCGTCGTTGTCGGCGCCGTCGGTGCACGCCGAGTTGTCCTCGTTGTCGT
Source organism: uncultured Rickettsiales bacterium (assembly GCA_964584075.1). Lineage (GTDB taxonomy): Bacteria > Myxococcota_A > UBA796 > UBA9615 > CAYRNR01 > CAZOYV01. Next base: position 20,605 of record CAZOYV010000045.1, read on the forward strand.
CGTAGCCGTCGAAGCAGTCGGGATCGTCGGCGTCGGTGCCGTCGGCGCCGTCGTTGTCCTGGTTGTCGTTGCACTCGTACTGCGTGTCGTAGCCGCCCTCGTCGTTGCCGTTGGGCAGCCCCTCGCAGCCGGGGTCCTCGTCGGCGTCGATCCAGCCGTCGCCGTCGTCGTCGAGGCCGTTGTTGCAGATCGCGGTGGGGGAGGCCTCGTCGTTGTCGTAGCCGTCCTCGCAGTCGCTGTCGGCGGCGTCGATGTCCCCGTCGCTGTCGTTGTCGACGCCGTCGTTGCACTCGAACGCCGAGGTGGCCGGGCCCTCGTCCTCGCCGGGGTCGCCGTCGCAGCCGGGGTCGTCGAGGTCGACCCAGCCGTCGCCGTCGTTGTCGTCGCCGTCGTCGCACTCGTCGATGCAGTCTTCGGGGTTGCCCTCGCTGTTGTCGAGGCCGTCGTCGCAGTCGGGGTCCTCGGCGTCGATCAGGCTGTCGCAGTCGTTGTCCAGGCCGTCGGTGCACTCGGTGGTGCCCGGGTCGCTCTCGTCGTCGTCGAGGGCGTCGTCGCAGCCCGGATCGTCCAGGTCGATCCAGCCGTCGCCGTCGTTGTCCACGCCGTCGTCGCAGTCCGGCTCCGGGGGCTCGTCGAGCACGACGAAGCCCGGGATCGTGAACACCGCCTGCTCGCCCTCGTCCAGCGTCAGCGAGCCGGTCACCGGGGACTGGGCGGTGAGCACCCCGCCGAGGGTCCCGTCGGCGCGCAGCGTGAACGACAGCGGGGCGTTGTCCTCCTCGACCTCGAGGCCGACGGACGGCAGCGAGCCGTCGGGGGTGACGCGCAGCAGGATCTCGAGATCGCCGTCGGCGTCCTCGTCCTCGAGCACCAGCCCGTCGGCGACGGAGCCGGGGCCGTAGGCGTCGCCGTTCTCGTCCACCAGCTCGCGGTCCTGGTCGACCACCACCTCGAGGGTGTCGATCGCGGCCAGCACGGCCGCCTCGTCGTCGGCCTCGACCTCGATCGTCATGAAGGTCAGCGGTGCCTCCTTGCAGCCGGCGAGCAGCAGGCCCGCCACGGCGGCGAGGAGCACCGGGGTCGCGATGGGATTCCACGGTCGAGCGGTCATCGTCTCGCCTCCCCTACGGCAGCTGGAACAGGAAGTCGGTGGGCGGGAGGTCGGGCTCCGGCCCCTCGGTGTTGGCGGCGGCGATGGCGATCACCGTCCCGGCGGTGACCGCCCCGGCGATGGCGATGATCACCGGCGCGGCCTTCTTGCCCTTGCCGTCGCCCGTGGGCTTGCGGATGCGGGGGCCCGTGCTCCCGCCCGCGCCGGTGGCGGTCAGGGTCGCGCGCACCGTGGTGGTCTTGCCGTCCTTGACCAGCACGTCCTCGTAGTAGTCCAGGTGGCGCGGCGCGGTGAGCCGCAGCTTGTGGACGCCGGGCTCGACGCTGTCGAGGTTCTGCTCGCCCTTGCCCAGCGGGTAGCGGTCGAAGATCACCATCGCGTCCTCGGGGTTGGGCAGCACCCGCAGCCCGCCGATGTCCTTCTTGAACACGTGGTTGACCGAGGTCTCCTCGCCGAGCCGCACGTCCACGGTCAGGAACGCGTCGGCGCGGCCGTCGCTGGTCAGCCGCAGCGAGTGCAGCCCCGACGGCATGTCGGGCTTGCGCAGCGGCGTCTCGCCCAGCGCCTCTCCGCTGGCGTAGACCGCGGCGCCGTCGGGCACGCTGTTGACCACCAGCACGCCGGAGTTGGGCTCCAGCGTGATCGTCAGCGTCATCTCCTGGCGCTTGCTCAGCGTGATCTCCTTCTCGAACGTGGTGTAGCCGTCCTTGGTCACCGTGAGCTGGTGCGTCCCGGGGGAGACCAGGTCGAGGGTGACCCCCGGGGAGGTGCCCTGCTCCTCGCCGTCGAGCAGCACGGTGGCGCCCTCGGGCTTGACGTTGAGCACGACGGTCCCGGCGACCAGCTCGATCTCGGCGCTGACCACGACCTTCTTGTCCGCCGGGATCACCAGATCGCCCTCGTAGGCCTCGTAGCCCTCCATCTGGACGACGATCTCGTACTTCCCGGCCTCGTAGGCGGTCATCAGCGGGGTGACGCCGATCTCCTTGCCGTCGATCAGCACGGTGGCGCCGGGCACGTTGCAGTCGACCTTGAGGATGCCCATCGCGGCTTGCGCGACGAGCGCCCCGGCAGAGGCCGTCGGGTCCGGGGGCGGCGCGGCGTGGAGCCGCGGCCCCGGGGCGAGCAACAGGGCGGCGAGAAGGGCGAGGATCGCGGATTGCCTCATGGCAGCGAGCTCTCCATCACGGGCGGTTGGGGCGGGTCCGGTCGGGGAACCCCCCGGGCGCGGCGCCCTCGCCGCGACCCGCTCGAAACGACCAAACCCCTGGTAAACATTACAAAAACGAAGCTCCACGGTAACACAGGCCCGCGCGCGCAGGCAACGCGCGGACTCCAGGCGATCCTCTCACCATCGGGCGCGGACGTCACCCGCCTGCGCCGATTGCGGCGGCCCGGGGGACCTGATAAGCCTCCACGGGTCGAACCAGGAGGTCGTGAGCGATGGCCGATTCTCGCCTGCTGCTGATGGTCCTGACGGGGGCGCTGGGCGTCGCCCTGCCGGGGCTGCTGTCGTGTCCCTCCGAGGAGCCGTGGGCCTGCGAGGGCGAGGACCACCGGCCCCCGCTGCCGGCGGACGGCAACGCGTGCCACGAGGCCTTCGAGCTGCTGATCCGGGCCAACGAGTGCCAGGCCGGGTTCTACGACAAGCCCGAGCTGAAGGGGCTCGAGGGGCGCAACGGGAAGCTGGCCTACTACTTCGCGCTGGCCGACTTCGCCAACGCCGCGGAGCTCGCCGCCTGCGAGGAGGACATCGCCGAGAACCAGGCGCTGATCGACGCCGAGGACTGCGCGGCGCCGTCCACCGACTGCGGCCCGGCGCCGGTGGCCCAGAACGCGTGCCACACCTTCTACCAGACGATGGCGGACTGGCGGCTGGCCTGCGATCCCCAGACCTACACCGCCGACGGGTTCGGCAGCTACGACGCCTTCGTGGCGTCCAAGCTCGCCGCGGCGGACTACGCCACCGCCGAGGAGCAGCAGTCCCCCTGCACGTCCCAGCTGAGCATCTACCAGGGCCCCTGCTTCTGACCGCCGCGCGTCCTCACGGCGGCACGACGACGATCACGTAGTCCGGCTGGAACAGCCCGGCGGGGTCGGTGGCGAACAGCACGCCGGCGACCGCGGCGCCGACGGCGACGGGGAGCAGCGGCCAGGCCCCAGGACCCTGCCGCGGCGGCGTCGCCCGGGCGCGCCCGGCGAGCGCCTCGGGGGCGGGCTTGGGCACGCCGCCGAGGTCGAGCTCGACCCGGGCCGGCTCCCCGGCCCGGGCGCGCACCACGGCCAGCGCGGTGCGCCCGTCGCGGGCCTCGATCAGGACGCGGTGCAGCCCCGCCGGGATCGGGCGGTCGAGGGTCAGCGGGGTCTGGCCCACGACCTCGCCGTCGAGGGTCACCGTGGCCCGCCGCAGGCCGGCCTCGACCGTCAGCCCGGTGGCCGCCCCGGCGGCGACGTCGGCGCCCAGCGCGGTGCCCAGCGTGGCGGCCTCGGCGGCGGTCCCGGCGGCGGAGGCGCGGGCCCCCTCGGTGGCACCGTCGAGGCGCACGGCGACGGCCACCAGCTCCCCCTCGTCCCCGCTGATCTGCAGCCAGTAGCGGGGATCGCCGGACCCCGCGGCCTCCTCGCAGCCGGTGGGGTCGGGGCAGCCCGGGCCGTCCAGCGACCGCGGCGCGGACCCGCTGCGGCGGGCGATCTCTTCGGCGAACGCGGCGAGCAGCGCGTCGCCGGCGGCGGGGGGCACCGGCCCCAGCAGGTGGGGCGGCAGGAGCACCGCCTCGGCCCCGGCGCGCGGCGCGACGGCCAGCGTCAGCAGCGCCAGCGCCAGCGCGAGCGGGGCTCCCGGGGGGGCTCGCACGGAGCGCTCACTCCTCGCGCAGCCGGCGAACGTTGCCGACGCGGACGGTGACCTTCTGGCGGTCCAGCGTCTCGAGGTAGGGGATCGCGTGCTTGCGGGACAGCCCGGTCAGCTCCTTGAACACGGTGGGGGTCATCTCGCCCCCGCCGGCGAGGGCGCCGCGGACGCGGCCGACCAGGTCGGCCCACACGTCGCGGTGGACCAGGATGTCCTCGGTGACGCGGATCAGCTGCTCGCGGTCGCGCAGGTAGCCCATCAGGTCGTCGAAGTCGTCGGGGGCGCCGATCCGCCGCCGGATGTCGGCGACGTTGGGGGGCGCCAGCTCGGCGTCGCGGTACTCCGCCTCGATGGCGTCGAGCACCTCGCGCTGGGCGGCGGTGGGCTGCGGCTCGAAGCCGGCCCGCCGGATCCGGCCGCGCTCGTCCTCGAGGTCGGCCTCGGCGGCGGTGTGGGCCAGCAGGCGGTCGAACAGCGGGCGCTCCACGGCCCCGCGCAGCGAGGTCCGCAGCTGGTTGCGGGGCACCCCCGGCCGCAGCGGGTAGCGGCGGTGGTAGGCGTCGACCTCGTCGACGATCGCCTGGCCGTGGCGCTGCAGCACGCCGGCAGAGACCGCGGTGCCGTCGTCCAGCCGCAGCACCGCGCCGGCGCCCTCCAGCGCGACCAGGGCGGCGTGGACGTCGTCGGCGGGGACGCTCATCCGCCGGGCCAGGTCGGCCTGGGCCAGCGGCAGCGGCTCGGCGTCGTCGAGCAGGGCCCGCAGGTGGGCCTCGAGCGGCGCGTCGGGGTCGGCCAGCGCGTCGAGCAGCTGCAGCTCCCGGTCGCGGCGGCGGCGCTTGAAGCGGCGCGGCAGCGGGTCGACCACCACCCCGCCGCCGGTGGTCACGATCGGCGAGATGCGGCGGACGATCACCTTGTCGCCGCGGGCCACCGCCACGGGACGGTCGAGGCGCAGCTGTACCGTGCCCGACCACCCCGGGGGGACCGCGTCGTCGGGCCCCGGCTGGTCCACCGGGTCGAGCACCGCGATGGCCTCGGCGGTGCCGGTCAGGAACCGCACCTGCCCGCCGGCCGGGTGGGCCACCGGGGCGGACTCCAGGTAGCGCAGCGAGACGTTGACCATCGAGCTGGAGCAGACCCGCCCCGGCGAGACCACCTGGTCGCCGCGGTGGACCTCGTCGGTGGACACCCCCTGCAGGTTCAGCGCGGTGCGGCGCGACGGCGCGGCGCGGTCCTGCGAGGTGCCGTGGACCTCGATGCCCCGCACGCGGCAGCGCCGGCCGTCGGGCAGGATCTCCACGTCCTCGCCCTTCTCGACGGTGCCGGACACGCAGGTCCCGGTCACCACCGTGCCGAAGCCCTTGAGCGTGAAGACGCGGTCCACCGGCAGCCGGAACGGACCCTGGCCGCTGCGGGTCGCCACCCCCTCCACCGCCCGGTCGAGCTCGGCGCGCAGGTCGTCCAGCCCCACCCCCGAGACCGCCGAGCAGGGCACCACCGGCGCCCCCTCGAGCACCGTGCCGATCAGGTCCTCGGCGACCTCCTCGCAGGCCAGCTCGAGCAGCTCCTCGTCCACCAGGTCGGCCTTGTTGACCGCCACCACGCCGCGGCGCACCCCGAGCAGATCGAGGATCGCCAGGTGCTCGCGGGTCTGGGGCATCATCCCCTCGTCGGCCGCGACGACCAGCAGCGCCACGTCGATCCCGGTGGCGCCGGCGATCATCGTGCGCACCAGCCGCTCGTGGCCGGGCACGTCCACCACGCCGCCGCTGCGCCCGGACGGCAGCGTGATCGAGGCGAACCCGAGCACGATCGTGATCCCGCGCTCCTTCTCCTCGTCGAGCCGGTCGCAGTCGATCCCCGTGAGCGCCTTGATCAGCGTCGTCTTGCCGTGGTCGATGTGTCCGGCGGTGCCGAGCACGAACTGGAAGTCACTCATCCGTTGCTCCGGGTCGAGAAGCCAAACTACCATGAGTAGGGGCCAGGATCTCACCGATGGAGTCCGGCCCGGAGAGGGACCCGCGATGCTTCGACGCCTGCTGTCCGTGCTGACCCTGGCCGCCGCCGTGCTGCTGCTCGGCTGCCCCGACGACGACAACGCCTTCGGCGGCCCCTACGCCGAGATCTACCCGGGCACGGACCTCGATCTGGGCGAGGTGGCCAGGGACACCGAGACGGTCGAGACGCTGACGATCACCAACATCGGCCCTCGCGCGTGGGAGATGTGGATCAACGAGGACTCGATCCCCAACAACATCGGCTTCGCCTGCGTCGGCGCCGCCTCCAACGACGAGTGCCTCGAGGTCGACGCCGGCGACGCCCACGACTGGGCGGTGACCGTCCAGAGCTACTGCGGCGACACCGGCACCGGCAACATCCGCCTCAAGTTCACCGATCCCGCCTCCTCCGGCACCGGCGGCCACGAGCTCGAGGACTACACGATCCAGCTCACCTGGACGACGACCGGCTGCTGAGCCCACCCCCACCGGAGCCTCCGCGCCCGAGTTCCACTTTTCGTCCCGAACGGCGCCAAGAAATGGAACTCGGGGCACCGAGTTCCACGAAGTGACCCGTTCTGGGACAAAAGGTCGAAGTCGGGCGGGAGGGGTCAGAAGCGCAACGTCAGGCGGGTCGGCCCGACCTGGACGGCATCGACGGGGCCGTCGGGGTCGGTCGGGAGTTGCAGCAGGGCGCGTTCGCGGTGGGTCTCGACCTTGGCGCCGACGACGGCGCCGGTGGTGCCGAAGGTCCCGGCCACGCCCCAGGCGAAGCCGGCCGATACTGCCCACCCGGGGTCATCGCTCTGGTCGGCGTAGGCCGCGAACACCACGCCGAGCACCGTGCCGACCCCGGCGAGCACGCCGCTCGGCACGGCGAACTCGTAGTCGTCGAAGTCCTGCGGGGTCAGGCCGCGGTACCCCGGCACGTGGGACATGGCGCGGGCGGCGTCGTCCACGATGGGTGACGGTGGCGGAAACGCCGGGAGAGCGCTGCCGGACCGCGGCAAGTCGGAGGCGGCGGCGGGGGCGGCCAGCAGCAGCGCGGCCAGCAGGGCGATCGCGGTGGGGAGCGGGGTGGAGTGGGTGGTCATCGTTCTTCCCTCCTCGGGGGGGGAGACTGCGCGGGGTGTGCCAGGTTCAGAACCGCCAGCTCACCCCGCCGGGACCGACGAGGAAGCGAGACTGGCGCGAGCGGCGGCTCTCGTACTCGCGGTACACGCTGCTCGTCGACTGGCGGCGGACCTCGCACTCGATGCCCATCATCGCCGCCCAGGTCCCGAACATGATCCCCAGGGTCCATGCGGTGCCGGCGGCGCCCAGGGCGATGTGGTCGCCCGTCGTCTCGTACATCGCGCTGGAGGTCGCCCCGAGGACCACGTGCAGCGTGGTGTGGAGCGCGCAGAACATGCCGAACGCGGAGTCGTCGTGCAGGCCCGCCGGGAGCCCCCGCAGGCCGGTACCCCGTCTCCACCAGCTGGACCCAGTCCTCGCGGGCCCGCTCGGCCTGGCGGCTGTCGAGGTCCACCTCGCAGCGCTCGAAGTAGGTCCGCAGCGCCGCCTCGCCGGCCCCTTCGCCGGCCCGGGCGGCGGTGGCGGTGCACAGCAGGGCGGCCAGGACCGCCGTGGAGAGCGTCGTACCCAGGATCGTCGGGGTCGTCATCGTCGTTCCCTCCTCGTCCCGACGACGCTGCACCCGCCGTGCCAGGATCCGCTCGCCCCGCGGCGCCTCGCGCGCGCTTTCCACCGCTGTCAACGGGAGTGGACGGGTGGGCGCCGGGAGCGGAAGCGATCGGGGACCCGGGCAGCGGGAAACACGGGGAAAACGCGGGCTTCGCGGCTGGCACGGCCCTTGCGAAGGACATCGCCTGCGGCGTCACGGGCATGCGGCGCCGCCGTGGGAGGAGGGCATCGCCATGACCTGGAACCGGGAACCCTTGCGTCTGCTGTGGATCGCCGTGCTCGCGGCCTCTGTGCTGGCCCCGGCGGGCGCCGTGGCCCAGGACTACGACGAGGAGGACGCCGGCGAGGTCCCGAGCGACGAGTTCCACGCCGTCGATCGGGTCGCCGACGAGGAGCCGGCGCCCCAGCCGGTGCTGGACCCGACCCCCCCGTGGGAGCGCCGCGCCACCGGCGGGGTCAAGTCGTTCACCCCGCTGCTCGAGACCCGCAAGCGGCAGCTGGTCAGCAGCTACTACCTGTACCGTGGCCCCGCCCCCACGGACGCGGAGATGGACGCCGCGATCGGCGCCATCGACCGGCTGATCCTGCAGGACTACTCGCTGGAGGACATCTGGTCGACGATCTTCAACATCCTGATCGCCGAGCCGGATCTGGCCCACAAGCCGTTCGAGGACGTGGTCCCGCCCAACATCCAGAAGGCGTCGCTGTGGCGTGAGACCGCCGCGCCGGTGCGGGTCGTGGTCGAGGAGAGGTACCCGGAGTACGCCTTCGAGTACCGCCAGGTGCAGCGCCGCAAGCGGGGCCTGACCTGGGGCGGCGCCGGGGCGTTCGTGCCGGCCTACACCCTGTCGGTCGCGTTCGGCTCCGCGCAGGTCGGCTCGTTCTATGATCAAGCCCGCAGCCAGGACGCCGACTTCAGCACCGCCGCGGCGTTCCTGCCGGTGATCCCGATCCTCGGCCCGATCCTCGGCCAGTCGTGGATGGACGCCCAGGCGGCCAAGCTGGACAACGCCAGCTACGACGCCGGGGCCCACCTCGTCGGCGCGGTGTGGGGCACGCTGATCCAGACCCTCGGCGCCACGGCGATGATCATCGGGATCTCGACCAAGCTGCCGGCGCCGTTCGCCGTCGAGGGCGAGTCCGACTCGGCCTCGGTGGCGCTGCGCGCCGAGCCCCGCAAGGTCCGGGTCGGCGTCTGTGCCGGCCCGAGCAGTGCCGGGCTGACGATGCGGTGGTGAGACCACCGGGCTCGCTCCCCGGTGGCGGACGTGCGTTTCTGGTAGCCGTGACTACCTTGAGTGCGTGCGATGCCACCGAGGAGCGAGACGATGACGATCGAAGACGCCACCAAGCTCGGGCTCGTGGGTGCCGACGGCGACCGCGGGGAGCTGGTCGAGGGAGGCGGGGGGAGCGTCCCGGCCAAGCTCACCGACCGGCTGCCGCGCCAGGTGCCGATCCTGCTGTCCCCCCAGGGGCCGGTGTTCCCCGGGATGATGACCCCGATCCCGCTGATGGACCCGCGCCAGGAGAAGGCGCTGGCCGAGGCCCAGCCGTTCGTCGGGATGGTCGCCCAGCGGCCGTTCCAGGGCGAGGAGGGCAAGCTCGCCCGGGTCGAGACGCTGTACCACGTGGGCACGGTGGGGCGCCCGGTGCGCCCGGTGCAGATGCCCGACGAGTCGGCCGGCATCGCGGTGGGCGGGTTCAAGCGGATGCGGATCGTGCGCTTCCTGGAGAAGGACGCGCTGCTGCTCGCCGAGGTCGAGTACCCCGAGGACGTGATCGAGGACGACCGCCGCGTGCGGGCGCTGCACCAGCAGGTGCGGGCCAGCTTCAAGGCGCTGTCCAAGGTCAGCAGCGAGATCCCCGACGAGATCGGCGAGATCCTCGACCGGATCAACGAGCCGGGGCCGATGGCCGACTTCGTCGCCGCCAACCTGGCCCCCGACGTGGCGACCAAGCAGAACATGCTGGCCGACTTCGTGATCGACAGCCGGCTGCGCCAGGCGCTGAAGATCGTCGAGGAGGCGCTGGACCTGGCCCGCCTCGGGGCCAAGCTGCAGGAGGAGATCCGCGAGACGATCGAGGGTCGCCAGAAGGAGCACTACCTGCGCGAGCAGATGACGGCGATCCGCCGCGAGCTCGGCGAGGAGGTGGATCAGCGCGAGCTCGACCGCGAGACCTACGAGCGCAAGATCGACCAGGCCGCGATGCCGGAGCACGCCGAGGAGCGGGCCCGCAAGGAGCTGGACCGGCTGCTGATGCTGCCCCAGGAGGCGTCGGAGTACCACGTCACCCGCAACTATCTCGACTGGCTGGTCGAGATCCCGTGGTCCGCCGAGTCGGACGACCAGCTGGACATCCAGCGCACCCGCAAGATCCTCGACGAGGACCACCACGGCCTCGAGGAGGTCAAGCAGCGCATCGTCGAGTTCCTCGCGGTGCGCAAGCTGCGGCAGGACCAGTCCGGCGCGATCCTGTGCCTGGTGGGTCCGCCGGGGACCGGCAAGACGTCGCTGGGCCGCTCCATCGCCCGGGCGATGGACCGCGAGTACGTCCGGGTCTCGCTGGGCGGGATGCGCGACGAGGCCGAGATCAAGGGGCACCGCCGGACCTACGTCGGGGCGATGCCGGGCAAGCTGATCCAGGGACTCAAGCGGGCCGGCACGCGCAACCCGGTGTTCGTCCTCGACGAGCTGGACAAGCTCGGCTCGGACTGGCGCGGCGACCCCTCCAGCGCGATGCTCGAGGTGCTCGACCCGGCGCAGAACACCACGTTCGAGGACCTGTACATCGACCTGCCGTTCGATCTCAGCCGGGTGTTCTTCGTCGCCACGGCCAACGTCGAGTCGCAGATCCCCGCGCCGCTGCGCGACCGGATGGAGATCATCCACCTGTCGGGCTACATCCCCAGCGAGAAGAAGGCGATCGGCCGCAAGTACCTGCTGCCCCGCCAGATCGAGGCGCACGGCCTGCGCAAGAAGGACGTCCAGCTCCCGGCCAGGACGATGGAGGCGATCGTCGACCATTACACCCGCGAGGCGGGGGTGCGGGAGCTCGAGCGCCAGATCGGCCGCGTGTGTCGCAAGATCGCGGCGCGCGTCGCCGAGCTCGACGATCCGAAGCGGGCCGAGCCGACCAAGGTCACGGTGGACGATCTGCCCGAGTACCTGGGGCCCCGCCGCCACTTCCACGACCTGGTGGAGCGCACCAGGCGGCCCGGCGTGGTCAACGGCCTGGCGTGGACGCCGTTCGGAGGCGAGGTGCTGTTCATCGAGGCGACCACGATGCCGGGCAACGGCCGGCTGCAGCTGACCGGCAAGCTCGGCGACGTGATGAACGAGTCCGCGCGCATCGCCTACTCGGTGATCAAGAGCCGCGCCGAGGAGTTCGGCATCCCGCGGGAGGTGTTCCGCGACGGGGACATCCACCTGCACGTGCCCGCCGGGGCGGTGCCCAAGGACGGCCCCTCGGCCGGCGTGGCGATGACCGTGGCGCTGCTGTCGCTGCTGTGGCGGGGCAAGGGCAAGGCCGCCCGCGCGCGGGTGGCGATGACCGGCGAGATCACGCTGCGCGGCCAGGTGCTGCCCGTGGGCGGGATCAAGGAGAAGGTGATCGGCGCCAAGCGCGCCGGGATCAAGACCGTGGTCGTGCCCAAGCGCAACGAGCCCGACGTCGAGGAGATCCCGGACAAGGTCCGGCGCGGGCTGACGTTCGTCTACGCCGAGTCGATCGACCAGGCGGTGGAGGCGGTGCTGGGGACCGTCCGCGGCTGACGCTCAGAGCTGGTCGGTGGAGTCCTCGGGCCGCGGCATCGGGGCGGAGAACACCTGGTTGCGGCCCCGCCGCTTGGCCTCGTACAGCGCCTGGTCGGCGCGCAGCAGCAGGTCGTCGTCGTCCTCGTCGCCGAGCATCGCGATCCCGATGCTGGTGGTCAGCGAGATGGTGGCATCGGCGGCGTGGATCCGCAGCCGCTCGACCACGTCGCGGATCCGCTCCGCCATCGTGCCCAGCTCTGCCGGTGTCAGCCCGCGGATCAGGATGCAGAACTCCTCGCCGCCGTAGCGGAACACCGCGTCCTCGGCGCGCACCGCCTCGATCACCGCGCTCGCCACCTCGGCGAGCACCCGATCGCCCGCCGGGTGGCCGTGCTCGTCGTTGACCCGCTTGAAGTGGTCCAGGTCCAGCAGCAGCAGGCCCAGCAGCGTGCCGTGGCGCCGCGCGAAGTTCTGCTCCTGCTCCAGCCGCTGCTGCAGCTGCAGGCGGTTGCCCGCGCCGGTCAGCGGGTCGGTCAGCATCGTCGCCGACAGCTTGCGCATCGCCTCGACGCCCAGCCCGTCCAGCGCGGTGTACTGCAGCACCGTGTGGGTCCCCAGCTGCACCCGGCAGCTGTCGGGCAGCGGGACCTCGCCCTCGACGCGCCGCTCGTCCACCAGGGTGCCGTTGAGGCTCTCCAGATCGGCGAGCCAGAACCGGCCCTCCCGCAGCGCCAGCCGGGCGTGGCGCCGGGAGATCGAGGCGTCGGAGAGGAGGAACTCGACGTCCTCCTCGCGCCCGATCGTGCCCCCCTCGCGCTCGACGAACAGGATCTTGCCGGCGTCGGTGCCGCACAGCACGGTCAGCGTCGCCCCCACCGTGTCGCTCGATGCCGGCACGATGGGCTTGATCACGCCGGGGAACGTCGAGTCGTTCGCCCGGCCGCGGGGCCGCTTGCTCGAGGGTCTCCTGGCCACGTCTCGCCCTCTCCGTCCAGAGATTCTACCCCGGCCGGGCCGCGGCGAGGGGAACGGACACCAGCGCCGAGGCGCGCCCCGGGGCCACGATCCACAGCTGATGGATCGCGCGCGAGGCGGCGACGTGCAGCTGGCGCCGCGCGGCGGGCTCGTCGGGGTACACGTGGGCGGCGGCGTCTGGCACCACCACGTAGTCGAACTCCAGCCCCTTGACCTGGGCCACGGTGGTCACGTCCACGCCGGGCCGGAACGAGAACTCGCCGGCGAGCACGAGCCGCACGCGCGGGGTGTGGCTCAGCGCGTCGTACATCCGGCGCGCCTCGTCGCGGGTCCGCGCGATGACCGCGACGCAGGCCCGCGGCTCGCGGCGCATCAGCTCGGCGAGGCCCCCGGCGACGGTCGCCGCGGCGCCGAACGGGGTCCCGGCGGCGGTGAACAGCACGGGGGCTCCGTCGGTCACCGCACGGGGCGCACCCTCGGGGGCCAGCGGCCCCAGCACACCGTGGGCGAACTCGGCGATCTGCCGGGTGCTGCGGTAGGTCGTGTGCAGCTCGATCGGCTCGGCGTCGCGGATCGCCAGCGCGTCGAGCACGCCGTCCCAGCCGCCGAACGCCACGGTGGCGTCGATCTGCTGCGCGGGGTCGCCGGCCACGGTCATCGTGCCGTCGCCGGCCAGCGTCTTGCCCAGCAGGTCCAGCTCCAGTGGGGCCAGGTCCTGGGCCTCGTCGATCACGAGGTGGCGGTAGCGCGACAGCTGGCCGTGGGGGGTGAACAGGTCCCCGGTCTTGTAGCGGTGCAGCTGCAGCAGCAGCACGTAGTCCTCGGGGTCGAGGGTCCCGGCGATCTCGGACGGGGTTCCGTCGTCCAGCGCGCGGCCGTCCAGCGCCTGGAGGCGATCCTCGTCCACGTGGGCGAAGCGCTCCTCGGTGCGGCGCGACAGCTGGGCCACCGAGCGCTCCACGACCAGCTCGGCGTCCTCGCGATCCAGCTCGCCGCCGGAGGCGTCGGCCGCGGCACCGAGCAGCTCGCGGTCGAGCAGCAGCAGCTCGCGGTCGGCGCTGATCCGCAAGAACCGCTTCTGCTCGCTGCGGAAGATCGCGCGGATCTTCTGCCGCTCGAGCTTGGGCTTGCCCCGCCGGTGCTCGCGCATCGCCCCGTTCAGCCGGGCCAGCGGGGTGGCGTCCTCGCGCAGCGCGTAGGCCGTCTCGAGGCGGCCGCGCGCGGCGAGGCGCTCGTCCAGGTGGCGGGCCATCGTGGCGCCGAGCTGGTCGGCCAGCCGCCGCAGCGCGACCCGCATCGCCGGGTGGCGCTTGAAGCGGCTGATCGCCAGCGGCACGTGGGGCGCCAGCCGGGACGGCAGCCCGCGGAACAGGGTCCGCGCCTGCCGCTCGATCCAGCGGTCGAAGGTGGCGACCTCGACCCCGCCCATCTGCAGCTCGTCCAGCAGCGAGCGGGTCAGCCGCGCCAGCCCCTCCTCGGGCACGACCACCAGCATCCGGTCGGTGGGGTAGCGCTGCGGGTCGCGGTAGTGCAGCGCCGCGAGGCGGTGCAGCGCCACGGTGGTCTTGCCGCAGCCGGCGCCGCCGACCACCAGCAGCGGCCGCTCGTCGTCCCGCTCCAGCGCGGCGTACTGGTGCTCGTCGAGCAGGGCCGAGACCACCGGCTCGCGGCGCCCCGAGCGGCCGGTCCCGATGATCTGCTGGGCCAGCGGCCCGCGGGCCCCGCCGGCGAGCTCGGGGGCCGCGTCCTCGTCCTCGCGCCACCAGGCGCCGCCCGCGCCCCGCCGCAGGTGGCCGCCAGCGGTCCGGATCGCCACCAGCTCGCCGCGGTCGAAGGTCAGCACCCGGCGCTGCTCGAGCACGCCGCTGCTGAGCCGGCCGGGGAACTCCTCCTCGTACTCGTCGCCCTCCTCGTAGCGGAAGAACACGCGGGTGATCGGGGCGGCGCGCCAGTCGACGATCGCGATCCGCATGCCCGGCTCGATGAAGGTGCGGTACCCGAGCAGCACGTCGCGGTGGTGGTCCCCGGACCGCAGGCGGATGTGGGCGAAGTACGGCAGGCGCGGGTCGGGCAGCGTCCCCTGGCGCGAGATCCCGCTCTGGATCCGCAGCAGCCGCATCTCGGCCAGCAGCGCCGGCAGGTCGGCCTCCTTGGCCTCCATCGCCTCCTCGCGCAGCGCGTAGAACCGCTCGTGGACCGGGTCGTGGTCGCGGCGCTGGGTCGTGGCGCGGATCGCGTCGCGCACCGCGCCGAGCAGGCGCAGCTCTTCGTCGACGACGAGCTGGTCGGCGTCCGACAGCGGCTCGTGGGGGGCGTCCGGCAACGGCACCTCCGGGGCGGCACGAGGCGCGCCGCAAATCGTTGATTGAACCATCGAATGGTGCGCGAGGGAAGCTAGAAATTCTGTAGTGATTTCGATATGATATTGGGTATCGAGCGGCTTCCGCCGACCGTTTTGTCCCCCGACACGCCGGATTCGGACCTATCCTCTCTGCAGCGGGAGGAGCGTGGACCGGTCATGAGGCGCCTCGACGAACGAGAGCAACGGCAGCTGGCGCGGATCCTGGGCAAGGAGCTCGATCGCCGCCGGCTGATCGGCGCGTCGCTGAAGCTGGGACTCGGGGGGCTGCTCGCCGCGCAGCTCCCGGCGGCGCTGGTCGGCTGCCCGGTCGCGGACGACGACGACACCGGCGACGACGACATCCCGGGCGACGCCACCGTGGCGCTGGTCGGCGGGGCCGCCGACCCGGTCGCCGGCGCCGAGGCGGCGCTGGAGCTCGCCGGCGGGCTGTCGTTCGTGCAGGCCGGCCAGTCGGTGTTCGTCAAGCTGGCCGCCAACCAGGGCGACGCCTACCCGTTCTCGACCCACCCCGACGTGCTGGTCTGGCTCGTGGAGCGGCTGCGCGCCGCCGGCGCCGGCGAGATCCGTTGCGGGGACAGCCCGTTCTGGGGCGACCACTCCGACGTGTTCGGCGACAACGGGCTGCAGGCGGCGGCGGACGCCGCCCAGATCCCGCTGCACGACTTCCGCGACACCACCGACTGGATCACGCTCCCCGCCGAGGACACCCCGGACTGGGGCAGCGGGGTGCGGATGCCGGCGGTGATGCTCGAGGCCGACCACATCATCAACCTGCCGGTGCTCAAGACCCACTTCATCGCCGGCACGACCCTGGCGCTCAAGCTCCAGATCGGCGCCACGCACCCCGACGATCGCCAGCTGTCGCTGGGATCCCACGACCGCGTCGACTGGCAGATCGCCCAGATCAACACCGCGATCACGCCCTCGCTGACGATCACCGACGGCTTCGAGGCGGTGATCAACGGCGGTCCCGCGCCGATCTACCAGGGCACCGAGACCGCCGAGCTGGGGCTGGCCCTGGCCTCGCGCGACCGCCTGGCCCACGACGTCGTCGGCACCGCGGTGCTGCGCCACTTCACCAGCGAGCCGGCCCTGCTGGGGCTGCCCACCGCGTGGGACCTGGGCCACCTGATCGAGGCCCGCGCGATCGGGCTGGCGATCGCGCAGCCCGGCGAGGTGACCGTCGCGTTCGACGGCGTCGACGGCGCCCTGCGCGAGGCGGTCGAGGCCGACATCTAGCCGACCGGCCCGGTGAGTCCGGGAGCCCGGTGGGGTCAAGTCGCGTGTTGTATAGTTGCAAATTCTGCAACTATACAACAC
>CAZOYV010000046.1:0-36623 GCA_964584075.1 uncultured Rickettsiales bacterium
CCAGGCGCGATCGGCGTGTGGACGCAGCCGACCCCGCCCCCCAGGAGCAGCGCGGCGAGGAGCGCCGCCGAGCGTGTGAGCATGGTGTCCCTCCTCCCCCGGAGGGTAGCAGATGGCCCGCGCCGGGGCGGAAGAATGAAGTCGTCCCGCGCCCGGGGTACAATGGGGAACCCGCGCGGGCCCGGGGTGTCGTCCGGCGCGGGTTGGGGGTGGGAAGGCCGACGTGGTCCACGGTTGCTCCAGCAGGCCGCTCCCCGGCGGGTCATTCCTCGCCGCCGACGGCTCCGGCGGTGGGCGCAGGACGTCCGGCGCCTCTCCGACCGACCTGCTGCAATCGCTCAACATCCGGGTCGACAACGACCTCAGCCCGCCGCTGGTGACCCGCCGCCAGCGGATCCAGTTCGCCCGCTACCAGATCGGCGGCGAGCTCGGCCGCGGCGGGATGGGCCAGGTGCTGCTCGCCCGCGACCCGCACCTGTGCCGCAACGTGGCGCTCAAGACGCTGCTGCGCGGCAAGAAGATCAGCCCCCGCCGGGTGGCCCGGTTCATCACCGAGGCCCAGCTGACCGCCCAGCTCGACCACCCCAACATCATGCCGGTGTACGAGATCGGGGTGCTCGAGGACGGCGGCGTGTTCTTCACGATGAAGGCGATCCAGGGCATCACGCTGCAGGAGGTCCTGCGCCGCCTGCGCAAGCGCGATCCGCTGGCCATCGCCGAGTACACCCAGCGCCGGCTGCTCAACATCTTCCTGCCGGTGTGCATGGCGATGGCCTACGGCCACGACCGCGGCGTGCTCCACCGCGACCTGAAGCCGGCCAACGTGATGCTCGGGCCGTTCAACGAGGTCCTGGTGATGGACTGGGGCCTGGCCCGCGTGATCAAGAAGCCGTCGATGATCCCCGAGCTGCTGGACGAGGAGCGCTTCGAGGAGGACGGCGTCGCGGTGCTCAAGACCCGCGACGGCGCGATGATCGGCACGCCGGGCTACATGTCGCCCGAGCAGCTCGAGTGCCGCGAGGAGCGCCTCGACCCGCGCAGCGACCAGTTCTCGCTGGGATCGATCCTGTACGAGCTGATCACCTACCGCCACGCGTTCCCCGGCAAGTCCCCCGCCGAGGTGCAGTGGCGGATGAAGCACCGCGGCCTGATCCCGCCGCGCAAGCGTGCCCCGGAGATGAGCATCCCCGAGGAGCTCGAGGCGATCTGCATGCGCTCCCTGGCGATGGAGCCGGACGCGCGGTTCCCCAGCGTGCTGGACCTGCACCACGCCATCGACGCGTTCCTCGAGGGGGCGCGTCGCAAGGCCGAGGCCGAGTCGCGGGTGGAGGTCGGCCGCGAGGCGTTCTCGCGCTACGCGGCGCTGCGCGACGTGCTGCTGGCCCAGAACTTCGAGACCCGGGAGGCGCGCAAGGAGCTCAAGGGCTGGGCCTCGCCCGAGGTCAAGCGCCTGGTGTGGAGCCTCGAGGACCAGGCCGCCGAGACCGAGGCCGAGGTCACCGAGGCGTTCAACACCGCGATGACCGCCTTCGAGCACGCGCTGAGCCATGATCCGGACAACCTGGCCGCGCGCCAGGGCCTCGCCGACCTGTACTGGACGCGCTTCGAGGAGTCGGAGCAGCGCCACAGCCCCACCGAGATGGACTTCTACCGGCGGCGCCTCGAGACCTACGACGACGGCCGCTACGCCAAGCTGCTGCAGGGCGAGGGCCGGCTGTCGGTGGACACCGACCCGGGCGACGCCGAGATCTACCTGTACCGCTACGAGCAGCAGGACCGCTACCTGGTCCCCGGCCAGGAGAACCACCTGGGCTTCGCGCCGCTGCGCAACGAGCCGATCGAGATGGGCAGCTACCTGCTGATCTTCCACCTCGACGGCTACCTCGACACCCGGGTCCCGCTGCACGTCGGGCGCCGCCAGCGGCGGGAGCTCGCGGTGCGGCTGTTCACCGCGGACGAGGTGGGCGAGAGCTTCGTCCACGTCCCGGCCGGCCGGTTCCTGCGCGGCGGGGACTCGCTGGCGGTGCTGGCGCCCGAGGGCGAGGAGGTCTTCGTCGACGACTTCCTGATCTCGCGCTACCCGGTGACCAACCTGGAGTACCTGGAGTTCCTCAACGAGCTGGCGACCCGCAGCGACGAGGCCGCGGCCCAGCACGTGCCCCGCCTGCAGCGCGGCGGGATCTCGGCCGACGAGCCGTGCTGGTCCCGCGACGAGAGCGGGCTGTACGTGCTGCCCGAGGACGTGGTCGAGATCCCGTGGCACCCCCAGATGCCGGTCACCTGCATCAGCTGGGAGGACGCCCAGGCCTACTGCCAGTGGCTGACCCAGCGCAGTCGCCGGACCTGCCGGCTGCCCAGCGAGACCGAGTGGGAGAAGGCGGCGCGCGGCGTCGACGGGCGGATCTTCCCGTGGGGCGACCACTTCGACCCCAACTACTGCAAGATGCGGGACAGCCGCGCCGGCGAGCCGGAGCCGGAGCCGGTGGGGGCCTACCCGGTCGACGACTCGGCCTACGGGGTGCGCGACATGGCCGGCGGGGTCAGCGAGTGGTGCCAGGACTGGCACGACGAGATGCCCCAGCTGCGCGTGCTGCGCGGGGGGGCGTGGGCGTTCGGCGAGATCCACTGCCGGGTGGCCTCGCGCGCCGGCGACCAGCCGCGCAGCACGGGGCCGTTCTACGGGTTCCGCGTGGCGATCGAGCTCCCGCCGCGGTAGGACCGACCTAGAAGCAGTTGTCGTCGGGGGCGGTCCAGCCCGCCTCGCCGAGGTGGTTGGACTCGTTCATCGCCAGGTCGTACATCCACAGCTCGACGTCGTAGGTCTGGTCGGCCGTCACGTGGGGCTCGCCGACCACGCCGCCCACCGGGATCTCCACGTCCATGTCGGCCGCGTTGTGCGGCGGGGCGCTCTGGAACGTGAACGTCCAGGTGTAGGTCGTGTCGTTGAGCATCAGCTTGACCGTGGAGCCGTCCAGGTCGCCGTCGGCGTCGTCGGCGTGCCACTGGAACAGGCAGTTGCACTTGTCCCCGACCTTGTAGTGCTCGATGTCGAGGTTGCTGATCACGGGGGCGTCGGGGTTCTCGTCGTCGTCGCCGGCGCTGTCGTCGTCGCCGTCGGTCGGGCAGCCGAGCGCCAGCAGCAGCGCGGCGAGGGTCGCGGGGAACAGGAGCCAGGAAACACGTCGCATCGATCTCTCCTCGATCTACTCACAGCTGCTGCTCGGGGTGACGTACGCCCCCTGTGCCAGCTGGTTGCTCTCGTTGCCGGCGCGATCGACGAGCCGGAGGTACACGTTGTAGCTGAACTCGTAGGCCAGCGGGTCCCCGTCGTGGCCGATCAGGAAGATCAGGTCGGCGTCGACGGCGTCGGGCTGCTCGATGTTGGTGAAGAACGAGTTGGGCTCGTCCGGCAGCGCCGGATCGACGAACTCGATGTACGCGTCGGCGCCGTTGAGGTCGCCGTCCTCGTCGTGCCAGTGGCACAGCACCTTGATGTTGCACGGCGGGTCGTAGTTGTGGGTGATCGCCAGGTCGGAGATCACCGGCGGCTCCCCGCCGGGGGTGGTGTCGTCGTCGTCGTCCCCGGGATCGATCGGCGCGTCGGGGATGCACACGCTGCGCAGCTCCTCGACGCCGGACGGCTGGAGGTCGACCTCGGCGCACTCGTAGCCGTTGGGGCAGTCGCCGTCGTCGATGCAGCTGTCGGTGCAGAACGTGCCGTAGCCCTCGAGGTACATGCAGTCGTAGCCGTCGCACTGGTCGGCCCGGGGCTCCACCGAGACCTCGTCGTTCATCACCCCGTCGAGGGTGCAGGGCTCGCCGAGCAGGCTCTTGCAGCCGCCGAGGGACAGCACACCCGTCAAGGCCAGGAGCGATAGCCAGCGCATGTCCGCATCCTGATACCACGCCGGCCCGCGGCGGAGAAGTGCGAAACCGACACCGGGCAGTCCACAGCTCGCGGTCCCGGGCGTCATCAGGGGTGTAGACACAGCGCTACAGACCCCGCGCGCCGGGGGGTGGCCCTCCCACCACCCCCCATTCCCCCTGTCACTCCCCGGCGCGCCCCCTCCCATCCAGCCACGTGCGCGCGGTATCCTGAAAGGCTCACCACCCGGGATGGGATCGCGAGCGAGATGAGCGAGATCGGGGCGCCGTCGCCGGTGCGACCGGGGACGATGGTGGACCACTTCCGGATCCTGCGCCCGCTGGGCCGCGGCGGGATGGGGGAGGTGCACCTCGCGCGGGACATCCGCCTGGGGCGCCGCGTGGCGATCAAGGTGCTGCGTTCGGACATCCTCGGCTCGCAGACGGCGGTCGAGCGCTTCCTCGCCGAGGCCCGCAACACGGCCCGCTTCAGCCACCCCCACATCGTCGCGATCCACCACGTCGGCGAGGTCGACGGCAACCCCTACCTGGCGCTGGAGTACCTGGAGGGCCGCAGCCTGCGGGACCGGATGCGCGAGGAGCAGGCTCCGGTGGCCGAGGCGATCCGCGTCGGGCGGGCCATCGCCGAGGCGCTGGCCGAGGCCCACCGCCACGGGGTGCTGCACCGCGATCTGAAGCCCGAGAACGTGATGCTGCCGCGGGACGGGCGGCTGCGGGTGGTGGACTTCGGGCTGGCGCGCACGGTGGACGGCGTGGTGGAGCTGGAGACCGAGGGCCTGACCCGGGCGGAGCGGGACGAGCTGGCCCGCTCCACGGAGGAGACGGCCCACGAGGGAATCCGCGGATCGCCGGCGTACATGTCACCGGAGCAGTGGCGCGAGGAGGAGGCCACGCCGGCCACCGACCTGTGGGCGCTGGGGGTCCTGCTGTTCGAGATGGTCCACGGCCACCACCCCTACGAGGGCGCCGACACCATGCAGCTGTGCCACCGCGTGGGGGGCGGCGGCCCGGCGCCGAAGGTCCGCGCGGCGGTGCCGGCGCCGCTGAAGCGGCTGATCGAGCGCTGCATGGACAAGCAGCCGGGGGGGCGCCCCACCGCCGAGGAGGCCGTCCGCGAGCTCGGCGCGCTACTGGACCGCGGGCCGGGGCGGGCGGGGGCCGAGGTGCCCCCGTTCCGCGGGCTGCTCCCGTTCGACGAGCGCCACGCCCAGCAGTTCCACGGCCGGGACGACGAGGTGGCGGCGTTCCTCGAGCGGCTGCGAGTCGACGCCGTGCTGCCGGTGGTGGGACCCTCGGGGGCCGGCAAGAGCTCGTTCGTGCTCGCCGGGGTGGTGCCGCGGCTGCGCGAGCAGGGGCGCTGGATCGTGCTCAAGATGCGCCCCGGGCGTCACCCGCTGCGGGTGCTCGCGGCGCGGCTGAAGGAGGGCGCGCGGGCCGACGAGAGCGTGGAGACGACGCACCTGTCGGGGGAGGGACCGGTCCTGCCCGAGGGCTTCAGCCTCACCGAGGCCGACGCGGGCGATCCCGAGCTCGACGCCGCCGCGGCGCGGCTCGAGGAGGAGCTGCGGAGCGCCCCGGCGCGGCTGGCCCTGCGCCTCGTCGAGCTCGCGGAGCGGGAGCGGCGAGCCGGCGAGCCGGCCCGGGTGCTGCTGTTCGTCGACCAGCTCGAGGAGCTGTTCACGCTGGTGGACGACGAGGCCATGCGGCGCACGGTGCTGGACGCGATCTGCGCCGCCGCAGACGATCCCCGGGGCCCGGTGCGGGTGATCTTCACCGTGCGCGCCGACTTCCTCGGCCACCTGACGGCGTCCCGTGCCGCCCGCGAGGCGCTGGGGCAGGTCACCGTGCTGGGGCCCCCGGGGCGACGGGCGCTGGCCGCGATCATGCGCTCGCTGGTGGTGGACAGCGGCTACGCCTACGACGATCCCTCGCTGGTGGACGAGATGGTGGAGGAGGTCGCCGGGGAGGAGGCGGCGCTGCCGCTGCTGCAGTTCGCCGGCCAGATGCTGTGGAACCGGCGTGACCGCGATCGGCGCCTGCTGCGGCGCGCGGACCACGACGAGCTGGGCGGGGTCGCGGGGGCGCTGGCCCACCACGCCGACGGGATGCTCGCAGGGCTGTCGGCGTCCCAGCTGCGCTCGGCCCGCGCGATCCTGCTGGCGCTGGTCACCGAGCAGGGCACGCGCCGGGTGCTGCGCTACGGCGACCTGCCGTGGGACGCCCTGGGGCGGGGCTCCTACGAGGTGCTGGACCGGCTGGTGCGCGGCCGGCTGGTCTCGGTGATCGGCGACCGGGGCGTGGGCGGCACGCGCAGCGGCACCGACGGGGCCGAGATCGAGCTGGTCCACGAGTCGCTGATCCAGAGCTGGGGGCGGCTGCGGACCTGGCTGGAGGAGAGCCGCGAGGAGCGCGTCTTCGTCCACGAGGTGGCCCAGGCCGCCGAGCTGTGGCACCGCCGCGGGGAGCGCGACGAGGAGCTGTGGAGCGGCGACGCGCTGGCGGACGCGTGGCGCACCCGGGCGCGCTTCGACGCGGTGCTGCCCGACCGCGCCCGGATCTTCCTCGAGCGGGCCCACGGGCTACAGCGGCGGCGCGTCCAGCGGCGGCGGCTGGCGTGGGGCGCGTCCATCGCGGCCTCGCTGGCGGTGGCGCTGCTGATGGGGGTGCTGGCGCTGGAGGCGCGGCGCCAGGAGGCGGCGGCCGAGGCAGGGCGGCAGCAGGCCGAGGAGGGGCGGGCGGTGGCGCAGCGGGAGGCCGCGCGGGCGGCGCTGGCCCAGGGCAACCCGCTGGA
The DNA here is from genome assembly GCA_964584075.1 of uncultured Rickettsiales bacterium. Classification (GTDB taxonomy): domain Bacteria; phylum Myxococcota_A; class UBA796; order UBA9615; family CAYRNR01; genus CAZOYV01. The sequence continues at coordinate 6,677 of CAZOYV010000046.1, forward strand.
GGCGCGGGCCAAGCTGCGGTCGTCACTGGAGACCCTCGACTCGGTGGACGCGCGGGCGCTGTGGTGGCAGCTGCGCGCCGAGCCGCTGCAGTGGCGCGAGGAGCTCGGCGGGGGGGTCAGCCAGCTGGACGGCTCGCCCGACGGACGGCGCATCGCGGCGGCGGCCGCGGACGGCACGATCCACCTGTTCGACCTGCACACCGGGCGCGACACGATCCTGCGAGGCCACGAGGACGACGTCCGCGAGGTGACGTTCGCCGCGGGGGGCACGCGCCTGGTGTCGGGCACCTACCGCGGGGACGTGGGGTTCTGGGACGTCGAGGCCGCCCGCGAGGTGGCGATCCACCGGGCCCACGAGAGCTACGTGATCGGGCTCGCGGTGAGCCCCGACGGCGCGCGGGTCGCCACCGGCGCGTGGGACGGCAGCATCCGCGTGTGGGACGCGATCGCCGGCGAGCCGCTGGCGTCGATCCCGGCCCGCGAGCCCCCGTCACTGGGGCTGGCGTTCACCCCCGACGGGGGGCAGCTGATCTCGGGGGCAGCGGACGGCTCGGCGGTGGTGTGGGACGCGGTCACCGGCGCCCGCGTGGCGACCCTCGCGGGCCACGGGGACGTGATCCACGACCTGACGCTGAGCCCGGACGGGCGCCAGCTGGCCACGGCGTCGTGGGACGGCACGGCGCGCCTGTGGGACTGGCAGCTGGGGACCACGGAGGTCGTCCTCGAGGGGCACACGGACCGGCTCGTGGGGGTGGCCTACCAGCCAGCAGGGGAGCTGATCGCCACCGCCTCGGTGGACGGCACGGTGCGGGTCTGGGCGCGCGACGGGGGGGAGCCGCGGTGGGTGTTCCCCGGCCACGGGAGCCGCGATCCGCGGATCCGGTTCTCCGCCGACGGGCGGTTGCTGGCGGCCCGCGCCGACGACCGCACCGTGCGGGTCTACGACCTCGGACGGGACGGGCGCGAGCGCGTGCTGCGGGGGCACGGGGCGGCGATCGTGTCGCTGGCGTTCCTCGCCGACGGCCGCCACCTTGTCAGCGGCGACTACGAGCAGGGCCTGCACCTGTGGCGCATCGAGCCGGAGATCGAGCCGATCCCGTCGCGGGGCCATGGCGCGGCGGTCTCCACGGTGGCCGTCTCCCCGCAGGGCGACCGGGCGGTCTCGGCCGGCGCCGATCGCTCGATCCGGATCTGGGACGTGCCCAGCGGCCGCGAGCGGGGCGTGCTGGGGACCCTCGACGACGGCGCGCTGGTGGCTCGCTTCGGCGTGGACGGCCGCGTGGTCGCCGCCGCGGGCCTGGACAGCCGGATCCACGTGTGGGACGCCTCCTCGCGGCAGAAGCTGGCGGAGCTGGTGGGGCACCTGGGGCCGATCCACGACCTGGCGTTCCACCCCGACGGCGAGACGCTGGTCTCCGTGTCGGCGGACGGGGACGTGCGCCGCTGGGACCTGGCGCGGGGGCGCACGCTGCAGCTGCTGGCGGGGCACGACGCGTACCTGGTGGGGCTGGCGATCTCGCCCGACGGGCAGGCGATGCTGACCACGGGCGCCGACGGCAGCCTGGGCCTGTGGCGCGCCGAGCCGTTCTGGCACCTCTCGACGCTGGCGAGGCCCTCCAGGATGGCGCTGTGGGGGGTCGCCTTCCTCGGCGACGGCGAGCGCTTCGTCACGGGCGGGGACGACCGCGCGCTGCACGTCGGCCACGTCGATCGCCCGGAGGGCGCCGAGGCCCTGCCGGCCACCGATCGGATCCTGTACCCGGCGGTGCACCCCGACGGAGAGCGCCTCGGGGTGCCGCTGGACAACGGCCTGGCGTGGGTCGGCCGCGACGGCGAGCGCACGATGCTGCGCGGGCACCGGGCGTCGGTCAGCAGCGTCGCCTTCACCGCGGACGGGGCGACGGTGTTGACCTCGTCCGAGGACGGCACGGTGCGGGCCTGGGACGTCGACCGCGGCGTCCCCCGCTGGCGGACCACCGGGCTGCTGCCGTCGCCCCCCGAGATCCATACCCACCTGGGCTGGCAGCGGCTGGACGACCCCGGCGCCGCCGTGGCCGAGTCCGCGGCGTGGCGTCTGCGCGTGGCGGGCGGGGCGCGGGCCGTCGCCGCCGCCCCGGGGCGGACGTCGCTGTGCCTGCTCGGCGGCGACGGCAGGCTGGAGCTGTGGGACCCCGCCGGGGGGCAGCCGCTGGCGTCGTGGCCGGGGGCGGAGATCGTCGAGCTGCAGGCCGCCGCGGACGGCTGCTTGGCCCGCGACGCCGACGGCACCGTCGCGCGGTACACCCCGTCCGGAGACGTGGTGGTCCTGGCCCACGACGTCGTCGTGATGGCGGCCGACGGGGCGGCCGCCGTGCTGGCGGTGGACCGCGAGGTGCGGGCCGTGGACCCCGCCGGCGAGGTCGCCTGGCAGGTCCCCGGGGAGGTGGGCATCACCGCCGTGGGCCGGGTGGGCGAGGCCCTCGCGGTGGGCTTCCGCGAGGGGACCGTGCAGCTCGTCGACCCCGGCGACGACGGCGAGCCGAGCCGCGTCCCGCTCACCGACGTCCCGGCGGCCGCGGCCACGCGGCTGGTGGCGGGCGCCCCGGGCACCCTCGCCGCGGGCTTCGCCGACGGCACCTTCGGGCTGTGGAGCGCCGCCGACGGCAGCCCCCTGCTGCGGGCCAAGCTGCACGGTCCGGTGGTGCACCTGCTGTACGAGGGGGCCGCGCTGTACGCGGCCACCGAGCTCGGTGACCACGCGCGCCTGGACCTCGGCGTGCTCGACGAGGACTACTGCACCCTGATGCGCGCCCTGTGGGCCGAGGTGCCGGTGGTGTGGAGCGCCGGCCGCGCTCGCGACCGGGAACCCGACCCGTCGCACGCGTGCGCGAACCCTTAGGTGCTCGCGGACATCGTGGGTAGACTGCGGGCGTGGACCGCGGAGGTGCGATGGCACGCGCTCCCTGGATCGTCGCGACGCTGGTGTGGATCTGGACCGGGTCCGCCGGGGCGGTGCTCCCCGCCGGGGAGCTGCCGGTGGGCCCCCCGGCGCGGCTGCACGACTACGACCCCGCCGCGCAGGCGCGCCTGACCGCGGGGTCCGACCCGTTCTGGCGGCTCCCTGCCGAGGAGGGCGGGCGCTGGTTCGTGCGCTGGGACGAGTGGACCGGCGTGCCGCGCGTGCTGTGGGCGCCGGGGGTGCCGTGGGACGCCGTCGAGGTCCCGGCCGAGGCCGCGGCGCTGCTGGCGCGCCACGCCGACCTGTGGGGCGTGCCGGCCGGGCAGCTGACGCTGGACCGTGACGTGGCGCACGGCGACCGCCGCAGCCTGCACTTCGCCCAGGTCGTGCGCGGCGTGCCGGTGGAGGGCGCCGGGATCGATCTGCGCCTGCGGCGCGGCGGGGACGGCATCGACCGGCTGGGGATGATCCGCGTCGGCGTCGTCGACGCCGCCGGCGTGGCGACGGTCCCGGCGCTGGCCGCTGTGGACGCGCGCCACGCGGCGCTGGCCGACCTGGCCCCGGTGGCGCTCGAGCTGCGGGACGAGGGCAGCCTGGTGATCTTCCCCGGCGCGCCCGACGCCCCGCCGCGGCCGCGGCTGGCGTGGCGCGTGATCGCGGTCGACGCCGCAGGCGCGCGCGCGCTGGTGACCTTCGTCGACGCCCTCGACGGGGCCGTGCTGTACCGCTACGACGACGTGCGCCGCGACCTCTCCGGCAGCCTGGCGGTGCAGTTCGAGCAGCGCAGCGAGGGCGACCCCGAGGTCACCGCCGCCGCGCCGTACCTGACCGTCGAGTCGAGCCAGGGCGTCGCCACCGCCGACGCGCTGGGGGCGTTCGCGCTCCCCGGCGGGGTCGCCGAGGACCTGGCGGTCACGATGGAGGGGCCGCGGATCCGGCTGGAGGACCGGCTGGTGCCCGGCGACGTGCCGCTGGCGGTGTTCGCCGGCGCGCCGGGGCCGGGCAACGACTTCACCTGGGACGACGCCGGCGCCTCGTTCGCGGCGCGCGACGTGCTGGCCCACACCGAGGTCGTGCGCGGCTGGACCGAGCTGCGCGCCCCGGGGCTGAGCTGGCTGGGCGACCAGCTGCTGGCCACGGTGAACATCGACAGCTCGGCGTGCAACGCGTTCTACTACGACGGCACGATCAGCTTCTACGGCGACGATCCCGGGGAGAACTGCGCCAACTTCGGGCGCATCGCCGACATCGTGTACCACGAGTACGGCCACGGGATCCACCACTTCATCATCGAGACCGGCTCGTTCGACGGGACCGTCAGCGAGGGCAGCGCCGACTACGTCTCGGCCACGATCTGGGACGACCCGATCGTCGCGCCCGGGGCGTGGGGCCCCGGCACGTACATCCGCGAGCTCGACACGGACAAGGTGTACCCCGACGACGTGGTCGGCGAGGTCCACGCCGACGGCCTGATCTGGGGCTCGGCGATGTGGGACCTGCGCGAGGCGATGATCGCGCTGTACGGCTACGACGACGGCGTCGAGGCCGCCGACGGGCTGTTCCTCGGCGCGCTGCGCGGCGGCCCGACGCTGACCGACACGTTCGACGAGCTGGCCTGGGCCGACGACGACGACGGCGACCTGACCAACGGCACGCCGCACCTGTGCCTGCTGCTGCAGATCATGGGCGACCACGGCCTGGGGCCGGGCGACCTGGGCTACTTCCTGTACCAGCACACCCCGCTCGAGGGGGCGGGAAACGACGAGACGTCGTACCCGATCGAGGCACACTTCGAGGTCCTCGAGCCGGCGTGCTCCGACCTGGACCCCGGCTCGGTGGCGCTGCAGCACGCCATCGACGTGGGCGGCCCGTGGCAGGCACTGGCGATGAGCTGGGACGGCGTCAGCGGCTACGGCGCCGCGATCCCGCGATACCCCGCGGGCGCCACCGTGCGCTACCTGATCCAGGCCTCGGACAGCGACGGCGACACCACCTGGTCGAGCCACGGCGGCGATCCGGACCAGCTCTACGCGTTCTTCGTCGGCGATCTGGAGACCGTCGCCTGCGACGACCTGGAGGGCAGCGGCTTCGCCTGGGAGCACGCCAGCGGCGCGCCGGGCAATCCGGGCCAGGCCCCCGACGACTGGGAGCTCGGCACCCCGGCAGGGCTGGCCAGCGATCCCGACCACGCCGCCTCGGGGGACCGCGTGTGGGGCACCGACCTGGGTGACGGGACCGACGGCGAGTACCGCAACAACACCAGCCAGTTCCTGAGGCTGCCGGCCCAGGACCTGTCGTGGACCGACCGGCCGAGGCTGCAGTACCGCCGCTGGCTGACCGTCGAGGACGGGTTCTACGACCACGCCCGGGTGGTGGCCAACGACCAGGTGCTGTGGGAGAACCCCTGGACCCAGGGGGGCGGCGTGCACTTCCTGGACCACGCCTGGGTGCTCCACGACCTGCCCCTCGCCGACGTGCTCGACGGCCAGGGCGCGGTGTGGGTCGCCTGGACCCTGCAGAGCGATCAGGGCCTGGAGTTCGGCGGCTGGAACGTCGACGACGTCTGCCTGCGCCAGATGGACGACCTGCCCGGCCTGTACACCGTCGACGACCTCGAGGCCGGCGACGGCGAGGACGGACAGGCGACCCTGACCTGGACCCAGCCGTGGGCCGTCCCGCTGTGGGCCGTGGCGGTGGTGCGCCACCCGGATCACTTCCCCCAGGACCTCGACGACGGCGTGGTGGTGCACCTGGACACGGAGCCGCAGTGGGGCGCCGCGGTGGAGGTGGTCGACTCCGACCTCGAGGCCGGCCGCACCTACCACTACACCGTGTTCGCCGCCGACGGCGAGTGGGCCTGGCGCTCCGAGGTCGCCGAGGGCCACAACGCCGACACCGCCACCGTCGCCGCCGCGGGGGACGACGACGACAGCGCGGGGGACGACGACGCCGCGGACGACGACGACTCCAGCCCGCCGCCCGCCGACCCCGGCGACGTGATCGAGTCCACCTGCGCCTGCCGCGTCCCGGGGCAGGGCCCCCCCGCGACCGGGATCGCCTGGCTCCTGGCCGGCCTCGCGGGGCTGGCCCGGCTCGCCGCGCGCCGCCGCCGCCCGGAATAATCGAGCCCCCCGGCCCGTTCTCCCCACGACCGTCGTCGTGGAGGGAGGCGGAGACCCACCGATGCCGAGACGCGCGCGCGGGACCCGCCGGTGGTCCCCCGGGATCGCGCTGTGCACGATCGCCCTGAGCTGTGTGGCGCCCGCCGCCGCAGGGCCCCCGGAGGCCCCGGCCGGGGAGGACCTGCAGGCTCGCTACGTCCAGGTGATCCAGGACTTCTGTGCCCAGGAGTTCTACCCCGACGCGGTGGTCGAGTACTTCGCCCCGGGCGCCCTCGACGTGGACGCCGGCGGCGTGCTGCTGTACCCCGGGCTGGCCCACCACACCTCGCACGACAACCACAAGCTGGGCGTGATCAACACGCAGCAGAGCAACCCGATGGTGGTCACCTGGGCCCGCCCCGGGGTGGGCCTGCCGGTCTCGGAGATCACGGTCCACACGATGGGCCTCGAGGCCCTGGTCTACCGGGATTTCGCCGCCGATCCGGCGATCCCCCCGGAGGCCGACTGGACCCAGGACGGCCCGCTGTCCGACATCGTCCACCGCCACGTCGTGCGCTGCGGCGACCGCGAGGTCGACGCGCTGCTCCACGAGGCGGTGTGGTCCGGCGACGCGGTGGGCAAGCTGACCCAGTTCACCGTGCGCCGTCGCCCCGCCGGCGACCCCCCGCCCGACCCGGTCGACGCCGCCCTGCAGGCCACCGTCCCCGCGATCCGCGCGTGCACCGGCGACGACGCCCCCGGCGGCTTCGTCACCGTCGCGTTCCAGCTGACCCCCGACGGCACCGTCGCCGGCCTGCAGCCCACCGACGAGGGCCGCGACCACCCGGCGCTCGACGCCTGCGTCGCCGCCGAGCTGGCCAAGATCCGGATCCAGCCGTGCGATCTGCAGCAGCCCAAGCCGATGGAGTACTGGCTGTCGTTCTTCTAGTCCCCTGTCTCGGGAGTCCGTCACGTCTTTCGACGCAACGGACTCCCGAGACAGGGGACTAGGGGACCGAGCCGGGAACGAGATCATGGTTCGAGTCCCACACACCTCCGCCAACAAAGGACCGACGCCCCTCGACGGTTCCCGGTTCGGTGTTCTACGGGACCTCGTACGAGGTCAGCGTTCGCGTCGCGGACTCGCGGGAGACCTCGAACTCGGCATGCTGCAGCTCGTCGCGCCAGTCCCGCTCGCCGGGCTGGTCGTAGAAGCCCGGGGGGAGCTCCCCGACACGCTTCCAGACCACGATGTCCGTGGTCTTGCGGACCAGCCCGACCCCGTCGGCGTACCACGACGTGCTGACGGCCTCGGTGTGGGCGTCCCACGGGTCACCCGGCTCGCCGCGGATCTCGAAGTCGGTCTGCACCACCACCCGCAGGCAGCCCTCGAAGGTCCCCGCCGGGGTCTCCACCGGCTCCGGCTCGAGCTCCTGCTCCAGCCGGGACGAGCGGGCGGTCGCGTTCGCCATCGGCGGCAGGTCGTCGAACGCCGCGCCCTCGCCGTCGGGCGCCTGCGGGTCGAGCAGCACGATGGGCTCCGGGGCGTCACGCCAGGCCGAGAAGGCCTCGTCGGGGCGGATGACGCGGTGGGCCAGGAGCAGCGTCCGCGGCCCGTCCCGCGACAGCAGCTGGATCAGCTCGGCCCGGCGGGTCGTGCCCAGCCGCGGGTTCTTCTCCTGGACCTCCTCGACAACGCGGTACACGGGTGCAAGCCATGGGAAGCGGGGCGAGGTCCCGGCCACCCGGCGCACCGCGGACCCCACCAGCTCCTCGTCGCGGCCCGGCCGCGGCGCGATGCTCATCTCGTCGGCCCAGCTGCGCTGCTTGCGGATCTCGTAGGTCCACTGCCGCCCGACCTCGAGCGGGTACCATTCGGGCGCGGCACCGGGCTGTGCATCCGCACCACCCGCCGGCACCGCCAGGAGCGCGATCCAGATCGGTAGCAGGCTTCGAGTGGACACCATCGCCGACCCCCCGGGCATCGATCATCCCACATCGTCGAACGGGACAGGGGCGAGATGGGTTCACGGCCCCTCGGGGATCGTCAGCCGCACCCGCTTGCGCTTCGGGGGTGGACCGTCCTCGCGGACGACGGCGATCACCGAGCGCTCACCCTCGCCGGACCACAGCGCGATCAGCGCGTCGGCCGACCAGCGGGCGGCGGGCTTGCCGTCGAGGCGCAGCACCACCTGGCCCTCGCGCAGGCCGGCGAGCTCGCCCTCGCCGCCGGGCTGGACGGCGAGCACGCGCAGCTCGGTGCCGGCCCAGCCGATCTGGAAGTCGACGGTCCGGACCCGGTCCTCCCGGGTGAACGCCTTGCCCGGTACGAGCTGCAGGCGGCTGCCGGGGAAGTCGACGGTGACCACGAAGCGGTCGAGGATCCCGGTGCCCACGTTGCCGGCGATCGCGCCCGCGGAGAGCACGCCGGCCCGGTCGGTGGAGATCAGCAGCAGGGGGTCCTGGATCTCGTAGGGCCCCAGCTGGAACGAGTCGGCGCGGACCAGGCGCAGGGTCGTGGGGCCGGCCAGTCCCGAGGCGACCAGGTCGCGGCCCCCGGGGTGGCGCTGGTCCAGGTCCCAGGCGGCGGCCTGGGGGGCGTGGACCGCCAGCCCGTCGGCGCCGGTGTCGACGCGCCACGCGCCGCGCAGCTCGCCGTCCAGGGTGGCCTCGACGGTGGGCTGCTGCTCGACGAACTCCACCGGCAGCACGACGCCCTCGCCGGACGGGCTCCACGACCCGGGGCGCATCAGCGTGCAGGTCCGGGCATCGAAGTCGAGCGCGACCACGAAGCGGCTGAAGAAGTCGTAGCCCAGCAGCCCTCCGACCTCGACGCCGAGCTGCTCGGCGAGGTCCTCGGCGAACGGCGCGGTGCCCACCACCTGGTGCAGCATGCGCGCGTCGCCCAGGTCGATGCCGGGGACCGAGACCAGCGAGACCGCGGTGGTCCCCCCGACCGCGATGCCGGTCAGGTCTCCCTCGGCGGCGAGCCCCAGCGCGTCGGCGAGCCCGCGGTCGAGCATCGTCAACGTCGAGCCGGTGTCGAGCAACAGCCGGGTCGCCGCGGTGCCCCCGGGGCCGTCGACGAAGGAGTCGACGAACAGGTGCCCGGAGACGATCTCGAGCGGCAGCGTGACGGCGTCCTGGCCGGGGGGCAGGATCACGTCGGGGCGCTCCTCGGGGCGGGCGTAGCGGGTCTCGTCGCCGGGGTCCCCGAGGATCACCTCGGTCACGGTGTAGACGGTGCGGTTCTGCGGCAGCTGGTCGTGGAAGCTGTCGACGCGGAACGGGATCCGGACGCCGTCGACGTCGCGGTAGTCGCCGTACTGCGTGATGTCGGCGCCGAGGCCGCTGGCGTCGTCGCGGCGCAGCTGCAGCGGCAGGTGGTGGACCGGGTCGATCACGATCCAGACCGGCTCTCCGTCGGGCGGGGCCACGACCACCGCGGGGCACGGCGAGCCGTCGACCTCGATGTCCTCCGCGAGGCGGACGACCTCCGGATCGAACGGATCGAGCCACGGCCGGAATGCGTCGACGTACGCCGCGGTGCGCGCGGTGCGCAGCTCGAACGCGTTGAGCTCGACCACCAGCCCGTTGTGATCGCGGTGCCAGCCCTGCGGTCCGTCGAGCACCAGGACCATCTGCAGCGGCCCGAGCTGGAGCTCGTCGCGGTGCCGGTCGGGGAAGCTCGCCCAGGTCGCGGCGCGACCGCCCATCCCCATCCCGCGCACCTCGGCGACCATCGAGTAGCCGTCGACCGTGGCCAGCCGCTCGCGCCCGCCGAGGGCCTCCGCGACCTCCGCGAGCAGCGCCTGCAGCGCGGGCTCGCCGCTCCCCGCCGGTGACGCCGCGGCAGGGCGCAGCGCGAGCAGCAGCGACAGCAGGGCCCACCACGGAGTTCGGCGCCGCATGTGGCCTCCCGGGACGCCCCATTCTATCCTTGTGCACGGGCGAGAGCGGGGGCGCCTGGACGGGAGTGCTCGGTGGGCGTCGATCTGTCCGTCGTGATGTTCGCATTCGACGAGGAGGAGAACGTCGCGCCGGTGATGCGCGAGGCGCTGACGTACCTGCGCCGGCGCGCCGATCGCTACCAGCTGATCCTGGTCGACGACGGCTCCCGCGACGCCACCCGCGCCCGTGCGGAGGAGGTCGCCGCCGAGGACCCCGACGTGGTCGTCCTGTCCCACGGCCGCAACCGCGGCATCGGCGCGGCGCTGCAGACCGGCTTCGCCGCCGCCGAGCGCGAGTGGGTCACGATCCTGCCCGCCGACGGGCAGGTCCCCCCCGAGCAGATCGACCGCTTCCTGGAGCTGTGCGACGGCGCCGACCTGGTGATCTGCCACTACCCCGACCGCTTCCGCGAGGCCGACTCGGCGATGCGCAAGGTGCTCAGCCGCGGCCTGCGGGCCCTGACCTGGGCCGCCACCGGGGTGCCCCACAAGCTCGACGGGGCCTACCTGATCCGCCGCGACGTGCTGGCGCGCCTGCCGCTCCGCTCCGAGACGTTCTTCCTCAACCTCGAGCTGCCGATCCGTGCCATCCGTGGCGGGGCGATCGTGGCCGAGACGACGCTCCACGTGCGCCCCCGGCGCGCCGGATCGTCCAAGGTCCTGCACTGGCGCCGCGTGGCGCGAGTGGTCTCCGAGATGGGCCGGCTGGGGTTCGAGCTGCGGGTCCGGGGTGCGGGCCCGCCGCTGAGCGCCCGGCGTTGAACCGGGTACCCGGGGAGTGCTACAACGCGTCTTCCAGTCGGGTGCGCAACCAGGAGAGATCATGCTTCGGCAGCCGAAGAGCCAGAACATCACCCTGCACGTGCCGCAGGTCTCCCGGGAGCAGCGCGAGGCGCTGATGGGCCATCGCGGCGTGACCGTGTGGTTCACGGGGCTGAGCGCCTCGGGCAAGTCGACGGTGGCGACGCTGGTCGACCAGAAGCTCAACGAGCGCGGCGTCCACACCTACGTCCTCGACGGCGACAACGTGCGGCACAACCTCAACCGCGACCTGGGCTTCAGCCCGGAGGACCGCGACGAGAACATCCGCCGCATCGGCGAGGTCTGCCGGCTGTTCACCCTGTGCGGGGTGGTCAACCTCACCGCGTTCATCTCGCCGTACCGGATCCACCGCGACCGCAACCGCGTGATGCAGGAGGAGGGCGACTTCGTCGAGGTGTACGTCAACGCCTCCCTCGAGGTCTGCGAGCAGCGGGACCCCAAGGGCCTCTACCGCCGCGCCCGCGCCGGCGAGATCAGCGAGTTCACCGGGATCTCCGCGCCCTACGAGCCCCCCGAGAGTCCCGAACTGGTGCTGCCCACCGGCGAGGAGCCCCCCGACGAGAGCGCCGAGCGCGTGATCGCCTACCTCGAGGAGCACGGCTACCTCTCGGTGTAGCCCTCGCGGCGGGCGCGATGCGCGACCCCATCTCGTTCCTCGACGCCCCGCTGACGCCGTGCACCGCGGCGCAGCTGGTCGCCGAGATCGAGCGGCGGCTCGACGCCGGGGAGCCCACCCGGGTGGCCGCGCTCAACGTCGCCAAGCTGGTCCGGATGCGCGACGACCCCACGCTGCGCGCGGCGGTCGCGGCCTGCGATCTGGTCCCGGTGGACGGGACCGGCGTGCTGTGGGGCGCGCGGCTGCTGGGCCACGAGGTCCCCGAGCGCGTCGCCGGCGTCGATCTGTTCCTGGATCTGGTCGCGCTGGCCGCCCGGCGCCGAGAGCCGGTGTTCCTGCTCGGGGCCCGGCCGGAGGTGGTCCGGGACGCAGCCCATCGCCTGCAGCGCGTCCACCCCACGCTGCCGATCGCCGGCTGGCACCACGGCTACTGGGGCGCCGACCCCGGGCCGGTGCTGCGGTGCATCCGGAGCAGCGGCGCGCGGATGCTGTTCGTGGCGCTGGGGACGCCGGCCAAGGAGGTCTTCCTGCACCGCCACTTCGAGGCGATCGGGGTGCCGTTCGCGATGGGCGTGGGGGGGTCGCTCGACGTGGTCGCCCGGCGGCGGCGGCGGGCGCCGCCGTGGCTGCAGCGGGCGGGGCTGGAGTGGCTGTACCGCACGGCCCAGGAGCCGGGCCGGCTGGGGCCGCGCTACCTGGAGACCAACCTGCGCTACGCGGGCCTGCTGGGGGCGACGTGGGTCGCGGAGGGGCTCAGCCGGCGGGCTCGACGGTGACGGCGGTGCCGTAGCACACCAGCTCCGCGGCCCCGGCCATCACCGAGCTGGTGCCGAAGCGGACGGCGACGATGGCGTTGGCGTTCAGCTCGAGGGCCTGCTCGATCATCCGGTCCATGGCCTGCTCCCGCGACTCGGCGATCATCTTGGTGTAGTTCTCGACCTCGCCGCCGACCAGCGTCTTGAACGCCGCCATGATGTCGTGGCCCGCGTGGCGCGTCCGCACCGTGTTGCCGCGGACCAGCCCCATCGTCGAGACGACCCGCATCCCCGGCACGGTGTCGCAGGTGGTCAGCAGCATCCCCGCGAAGCGCTTGGTCGGGACCTCGGTGTCGGCACGGACCTGCTCCAGCTCGTTCATCGGATCACCTCCGTGTACTTGTCCTTCTTGGCGGTCTTGAGCCGCCAGCGGATCACGCTGATCAGCAGGATCAGCCCGCCGCCGGCGGTGGCCCCGATGCCGACGCGCAGCGCCAGCGGGATCGACGGATCGCTCAGCGCCGCGAACAGCCCGAAGCCGCCCACGATCCCGATCCCGATGATCAGCAAGGCGAGACCGACGCCCCGCTCCAGGCGGTTGTGCACGCCCTTCCAGTAGTCGTCCAGCGCGGCGTCGTACTGCAGCCGCTCGCGGATCAGGTCGGTGACCTGCTTGTGCTCGGTGAAGGCCTCGAGCTCGGCGCGGCACTCGGCGCACTGCGCGACGTGCGCGGCGAGCGCCGCCTCCTCCTCCGGCGCGATCACGCCGTCGACCTTCTGCATCATCCGGATCTTGTTCTCGTCGCAGCTCAAGGCGCCTCTCCTTCCTCCTCGAGGAGGCGTCGCAGGGCGGCTCGCGCGCGATACAGCCGGCTCATCACCGTGCCCACGGGGACGCCGAGGGCCTCGGCCATCTCGTCGTACGACAGATCCTGGTAGTGCCGCATGTAGATGATCTCGCGGTGGTCCACCGAGAGGCGGTCGATGCAGCGCTGGACCCGCAGCTGGGTGCGGGCCCCGATCGTCGACGCCTCGGGGCTGCGTCCGAGCAGCGTCGAGGGGGTCTGGGCCGCGCGCTCGATGTGCTCCGACGGGATCGGCGCCCGCTTGCGCCGCTGGATCCGGTCGAGGCACAGGTTGCGCAGGATGCGGTAGTACCAGGGATAGAACGGGCGGCTGGTGTCGTAGCGGGCCAGGGCGCGGTAGGCGCGGACGAAGGCCTCCTGGCTCGCCTCGCGCGCGTCCTCCGGGTTGCCCAGGAAGCCCAGGGCGGCGAGGAACGCGCGCCGCTGGTAGTGGGCCACCACCTGCTCGAACCACTCGGCGCCACCGGCGATCGGCTCGGAGCGGGGGGCGGTGATGGCCATCGTCGTGTCCATGCACGCGGGTTACGACCCCCGCAGGGGTGGTATTCCCGCGCTCGTGAAAAAAACCAGCCTCAGCGTCGCCGGCGGTAGGCGGAGTCCCGCTGTTCCGCGGCCTGGCCGAAGTCCCCCAGCCGCTCGTAGAGCGCCGCCGCGGCCATCCGCCGGGCGTACTCCTCGAACGGGGCGTGCAGCGTCGGATCGTGGCGCTGCACGGCCACGTCGTAGGCCCGGTCGGCCTCGTCCATCGCGTCGATCAGGGAGAGCCGGTGGCCGTCGGGGTGCCCGTCGCGCACCTCGCGGACGACCTCCACCAGCGACTCGCGGACCTTCTCGTACCGGTGCTGGGCCATCCTGTCCCCGGCGTCCGGCCCCCTTCGGCGACCCCGATCTTTATCTCGCGCCTGGAGCGGTGTCCAGGCGACTGCGATCGTCTCCGCGCGCTGGCCGCCGTCCCGACCGTGCGTCATGATGGGTCGTCATGCGCGCCCCCGTCGCCCTCCTGCTGCTGGCGCTGGGCCTGCTCGGCTGTGAGGACGAGCCGGCACCGGAGCTCCCCCCGTACGACGAGCTGATCCACCAGGTCGCCTATTGCCCCGAGTGGTACCCACCCGACCTGGGGATGGAGGGGATCGACCTGCGGACCCGCGGCGACGGCACGCGCGACATCGAGGTGGTCGGCGCGGGGCTGGTGCTGCGCGGCGCCACCTCGGCGGTGGAGGTCGACGGCGAGCGCTACGGGATCGACGAGGAGATCCCCGGGCTGGGGACCTTCCGCGCCGAGTGGCGGCACGTCGGGACCTCGTCGCTGGTGGAGGTCCGGGCGTGGATCGAGGGCGAGGAGATCGACGCCGTGCCCGTGCGCTACCTGCCGCTGACCGCGCTGTACGCCGCCGGGCTGGACGGGATCGCCGAGCCGGTGGTGCTCGGGGCGGGCGGGCCCGCACCGGAGCTGGCGGCCCCGCTGCTGCCGTTCGGACCGCCGGTGACCCGCGACCACGAGCAGCTGATCGGCGGCCCCGAGGGGGGGCTCTACGTCGGCCCGGCGGGCATCGCGGCGGGCACGCCGGTCGTCGTGGTCGAGCGCAGCCACGCCAGCCGGGTCGGGCTCGAGGTCCAGGAGGACGGCCGCGCCGACCGTCCCGCCACCGCGCTGCAGATCGGTCTCGGCGTCGACCCCGCGCAGGTGCTCGCGCGCGCCGCCACGTACGCGGGCTACCGCTCGTCCGCGGAGACGTGCTCGCCCGCGCCCGCGGGGTGGAGCTCGGGGCCCGCGTACGGGTGGCCGAGCAACCCCGCGGTGCTCGACGACGGCCAGGCCGCGGTGCAGGACGAGCTGGGCTACCTGGGCGGGGACCTGGGGCTCGCCGCCGGAGGCTGGTACGACGCCCTCGGCAGCTGGGACGCCGGCCCCGCGTACCCCGCCGGGGTCGACGCCGTGGCGGAGATGTGGGGTGCCCGCGGGGGCGCGCTGGGGCTGTGGCTGGCCCCGTTCTGGGTCGCCGACGAGGCGCGCCTCCACGGCGAGCACCCCGAGGCCCTTCTGCGGGATGCCAAGGGCGAGCTGGTCCCGTGCGCGCTGGCGCACACCGGAGGGACGTGCGCGGTCGTGGACGCCACGGGATACCACGGCGCGACGCAGCTGCAGGCCACCGGGGACCGGCTCTACCACGCCCACGGCGTCTCGGCGGCGTGGCTCGACCACCTGGACGACGCGACCCTCGGCGCCGCGTTCGACGATCCCCACGCCCGCGGCGTGACCAACCTGCGCGCCGGCCTGGGCGGGCTGCGCGAGCTGGCCCCTGGCGTGTTCCTGGTGGCCGTCGACGTGCCACCGTGGCAGGTGGCGGGCCTCGTGGACGCGGTGCACCCCGGCCCCCTGCACACCGCCCCCGCGTTCGTCGACTGCCTGGCGGCCGAGGCCGACACCCCCGGCCCGCGCCCGGCCACCTGCGACGTGATCGCCGACCACCTGACCCCCCTGGATGCGGCCGCCACGGCCAGCTGGGACGACGTGCGCGCCCGCGCCGCGACGCTGGCCGCCACCGCCCACTGGAACGACGCCCTCGCGGCCCTCGACCTGGGCCCGCTGGTGGTGGCCGGCCTGACCCCCGACGAGGCCCGCACGGCGGCCACGCTGCACGCCCTCGCCGGCGGCACGTACCTGCTCGGCGACCGCCTCGCCGACCTGCCCGACGAGCACCGGGCGATCGCCACCGCGCCGGTCCTGCAGGAGCTGCGGCGGACGCCGGGCGCCGTGGTCCCCGACGACCGCCTCGAGCGGCCGCTCGCGCTGCCCACCCGCTGGCGCCGCGAGCTGCCCGGCGGCGAGGCGGCGGTGGCCGTGGTCAACTGGGACGACGAGCAGGCCACGATCGCGATCCCGCTGCCGGAGCGCGACGTCGTGGAGGACCTGTGGGACCCCGCGGCGACCTGGTCCGACACCGACGAGGGCGCGCAGGTCGCCGTGCCACCCCACGGCGTGCGGCTGCTGCGCGTGCGGTAGGGCGCGTCCATCCCGGACGCCCGATGGCGCGGAGGGCACCCGTCCGGGGTGCGGAGCGCGCAGAGAGGGGAGCGAGGGAGGGAGGGCGGTCAGCCCTTGCGGATCAGCTCGGTGGCCACGGCGCGGGCGTCCTTGTCGCGGACGCGCATCAGGCGCATCTGGAGCCGTTCCACGGCCAGCTTGCGGCGGCTGTCGGGCTGGTCGTCCCAGCGCTCGGCGACGGCGGGGATGACCTGGGCGAAGAGCTCGTCGTCCTTGACCTCCGACATCGCCATCAGCGTCTCGAAGTCCTCGGGCAGGCCGTACTTCTCCAGGTACGCCGCGGCCTTCTCCTGGCGCTCGCCGTGGGTCACGGCGTCCTGGATCTCGCGGGCCATCCCGTCGCGCTCGGGATCGGCGAACACGTTGTCGAGCTTCTCCTTCATCAGCTTCTCGAGCTTGGCCTTGTAGTAGCGGTCCTTGTTGGACTTGCCGTACCCACCCTGGCCCGCCGTCGGGCGGTTCTGGTCGGTGTGGCGGCTCTTGTCGCGGCCGCGGTCGATGTCGCGCCACGAGCGGCGCTCGTCGCGGTCGTAGTCGTCTCGGCGGGGCATGGGCTCTCTCCCGGCAGCGGGTCCTGGGCCCGCAGGCTAGCCCGACGGCGGCGAAAAAACGAGGCCCGAATGAAGATCGGGGGCGTGCGGGTCGTCTCAGGCTCCAGGAACGTGGTGGGTGAGAGCATGAGCAACCGACGACAGCGCGCGAAGTCCAGCGAGTCCGGCCCCGTCCTCGCGGCGGCGGTGGGGCTCGGCGAGATCACCATCGACGCCGTGGTCGTCCGGCCCGGCCGGACCCTGACCGTCGGCGGCGGCCGCAGCTGCGACCTGCCGTTCACCTGCGACGCCAGCGAGATCGCGTTCCGCGACGGTGACGAGTGGGTCGTCGGCGTCCCGGACGGGGCCTCGATCCCCGGCGCCAGCGAGGCCACCCGCGTGGTGCGGCTGCAGGACTGGAACCCCGGCGTGACGATCACCGACGGCGACGCCTGGCTGCGCGTGTGGCCCTCCCGCGGCGAGGCCTTCGCCGGCGGGCCCGGCGCCGTGCAGGCCGCCGCCCGCGGGATCGGCCGCGGGCTGCCGCTGGCGTGGCTGGCACTATCGCTGACCCTGGCGGTCGCCACCGCCGGGGTGTGGGCCACCGGCGCCCTGGCCGGCAGCTCCGGCGCCCTGGCCCTCGGCGAGGGCGGCGGCGGCGCCCTGATCCCCGAGCGGTTCGCGACCTTCGGCGACGGCGAGCTGGGACAGCCCGGCGAGCCCACCGAGGTGTGGGTCGCCCTGCCCGAGCCCGACGACGCCGTCGCCGAGACCGACGACGAGACCGAGACCGAGACCGAGATCGAGCGGTCCGACGACTCGGCCGAGGCCGAGATCGAGCGCGAGCCCCGGCCCGAGGACACCGCGGCCCTCGAGGACGACGCCCTCGCCGTCGCGACCCCCGTGGCCGAGCCCGACGACGAGCCGGCCGCCGAGCCCGCCGACGCCGCCTCGGTCGAGGCTGCCAAGGCCGCCGCCCACCGCGGCAAGGGCGCGGCCGGCGCCGGCGCCAGCGGCTTCGGCTTCGGCGGCGGCACCGACGACGGCTTCGCCGACCGCCACGAGTCGATCGAGTCCCTCGAGTACCTGCTGGCCTCCTGCATGGAGGGGCGCCACACCCACAAGCTGACGCTGGCGGTGGACACCGACGGCCGGCTGAAGCCGGGGAGCCTGGACTACGCCCAGGGCTGGACCCCCGAGGAGCGCGCCTGTGTGGCCGAGGCCGTCCAGGACTGGGCGTTCCCGGCCGGGGACGACGCCTACGAGGTCAGCCTGCGGGTCCGCAAGGCGCGCGGGGGACACGCCTAGCCGGAAGATCCGAGCGCGATCAGCGCCGCCGGCGCACCGCGCCGAGCAGCACCCCGAGCACGACCACCACCGCGCTGCTGGCCTGGACCGGGCCGACCCGGCACGAGCACTCGCCGACGGTGCCGTCGGGGTCGTAGTCCCCGCCGCCGTCGTCGTCGCCGTCGTCGTCCCCGCCGCCGGTGTCGTCGTCGCCGGGGCTGCCCCCGCACTCCTCGTCGTCCCCGTCGGTCAGGCCGTCGCAGTCGTTGTCCACGCCGTCGTCGCAGACCTCTGCCTCGCCGGGGTTGATCGTCGGATCGTCGTCGTCGCAGTCGCCGTTGTCCACCGTCCAGCCGTCCCCGTCGGCGTCTTCGCTCTCGCCGCCCTCGTCGATCAGGCCGTCGCAGTCGTTGTCCACGCCGTCGGCGACCTCGGTGGCGTCGGGGTTGATCATCGCGTTGCTGTCGTCGCAGTCGCCCTGGTTGACCGAGTAGCCGTCGCCGTCCACGTCGGGATCGGGGTTGTCCCACTCGTAGAACAGGATCGCGCCGACCCACGCCAGGCAGTCGCTGCTGCCCCCCGGCGGGTCGGAGATCGCGAACCGCGCCTGGGTCATCCCCTGGGTGACGTACTGGGTCACCGGGTAGGTGTCGTCGTCCCACATCCCGCCGTCGCCGTGGGCGCAGTCCTCGCCGCAGAACGGGTCGCCGTCGTCGATCAGGTTGTTGGCGAACGTCACCGGGCCGTCGTTGGCCCCCTGGGAGTCGCCGACCATGAACGTCGCGGTCGCGTTGGTGACCCCGGCGGGGACGTTGAACCCGGTGAAGGTGTACTCCCCCAGCGAGGTCCCGGCGCCGGCGTAGCGCGCCCCGTCCGCGATCATGATCTTGGCGCTGGTCATCGAGCTGGGGTCGCCGTAGATGATCACCAGCGAGAACCCCTGGTTGTCGACCGTGCCCTGCTGCCAGTCGAAGCCGGTGATGTCGTACAGCCCGTTGCCCTGGACCTCGCGCTGGACCTCGGCGCGGAAGCTGTAGTTCCCGGCGCCGCCGTTGTAGCTCCAGCAGGTGTCCTGGCAGTGCCCGATCTGCTGGCCGACGAACTCCTCGCCGTTGACGATCACGGTGTCGTCGGGCAGGCCGATCGTGTTCCAGTACAGCAGCGAGACCCAGATCACGGCGTTGCTGGGCAGGCCCGCGACCTCGATGGTCTGCAGCGGGGCGGTCGGGGCACCGTAGCGCTGGGCGATGCCGACCCCCTCGGACCACACCTTGCCGCCGTCGATGTCGAAGTCGTAGGTCAGGCCCAGGGCCTCGTCGCCGTCGGCCCGCGCCGCCGTCGGAAGGGCCAGGACCAGGAGCACAACGAGCACGATCGACCGGCGCATGACCACCTCCCGCGTGAAGACCGCGTCTCCCCGTCTCGTAGGGTAGCACGCCCGCGCGTGTCGATCAGGGGCGAGGAGTCGTCTGTTCTCCGTCGGGTTCGCGTTTGCGCCGCCGGCGCCCCCTGGCGTCGCGCTGCAGCGCCATCCCCAGCTTCTGGGCCGGGTCGCCGCCCCAGCGCTCGCCGGCGGGCACGATCATGTAGGTCGGCAGGTAGGATCGGGCCTCGATGTAGGCGCCCTTCTCGACGCGGACGCCCATCCCGAAGTGGCAGCGCGGCTCGACCTCGACGTCGTCCTGCAGCTCGCACCCGGGGGCGAAGTCCACCAGCGCGCCGACCTTGACCCGGTCGCCGAACGTGCAACCGGGGCCGATGTTGGTGCGCGCGCCGACGTTGCAGTGGTCGCCGAACCGGACCGGGGCCTGCAGCAGCTTGTTGCCGAGGCTGAGGTGCCCGGTGATGCCGGTGCCCTCGCCGAAGTAGGTGAAGCGGCCGGCCTCGATCATCGGGTAGCTGTGCAGCTCGCTGCCGGGCGAGACGTGGGTCGTCCAGTGCAGCCGCATCCCGAGGGCCCGGCCGTGGAGCCAGCGGAGCGCGGTGAGCAGCTGGATGTGGGTGATGAACGGCCTGCAGAAGTAGGCCTCGAGGCCCCAGCTGACCAGGAACGCGGCGAAGTCGCGGCCGACGAACACGGTGCTCATCCCCGGGCGCGGCTTGGGCAGCGCCAGGCGCAGCGCGCCGGCGGCGAGGATCATCCCCACCAGGAACAGCAGGTAGGCCAGCGGCAAGGTCAGCGCCGCGATCCAGTCGGGCAGGTGCAGCAGGACCAGGTACTCGAGGTACAGCACGCCCAGCGCGGGCAGCCCCCAGACCCACACCAGGCCCAGGACCCACAGGACGTCGAACAGCCAGATCAGGAGGGCCTCCCGGGGCGTGCCGCCCCTGGGGGGACGGGTCTGGCGGGGCGACCCCGCGCTCACGCGCCTCCCTGCTCCTTCTCCTCGACCAGCTTGATCACCAGGTTGAGGAAGGTCTCGACGGTGAACAGCATCGGGATCTCGCGCACCGTCAGGCCGGGGGTGAACTTCTCGTCCGGGATCTCGGGCAGCGCCTCGCGCAGCTTGCGCATCCCGAGCTCGGTGAGGACGCCGTCGATCTCGAACGGCTCGCCGTCCTCGGTGGTCTCCTCCTCGGCCTGGCGCTGGATGTCGCCGCGGGGGATCTTGATCCCGAACTTCTCCTCGAGGCGGAACGCGATGTCGAGGAAGTCCAGCGACTCGGCGCCGAGATCCTCGATGACGTAGGACTTCAGCTCCACCTCGTCCTCGTCGAGCCCGAGGGCGTCGGCGAAGCACTCGCGGACGATTTCGAAGGCCTCTTCCCGATCGATGGGCATGTCCTCTTCCTCTCGAGCTGCCCCCTACCTCAGCCGATGGCATCCACTGCGCGCCGCGCCGTCTCCATCGCCTCCAGGATCGAGCCGGGCTGGCGCGCGTCCCCGGCGAGCAGGACGGTCGCGCGGGACCCCGCATATATACCAGGGTCGGGGGGGGTTGACTGCCTCCCGGTGGCGATCACCGCGGCCGCCACCGGCTCGTAGCTCCGTTCGCCGTCGCGCAGCACCGCCACCAGGGCCTCGCCCTCGGCGCGCAGCGCGCGGATCTTGGTCACGACCTCGACGCCGGCCTCGTCGAGCATGCGCTGCAGGTGGAACCGCACGTGCGGGACCATCCCGACGCCGATCCGGGGGCGCTTCTCCAGCAGCACGACGCGGAGCCCGCGGTCGGCCAGCGCCAGGGCGGCCTCGACCCCGCCGGCCCCGGCGCCGATCACCGCCACCGTGCCGTCCAGCGCGTCCAGGTCGCGCATGGCGTCGTCGACGGGGCCGACCGGGAACGCGGCGTCCCCGGGCAGGTCCAGCGCGGCCGGCGCGCTGCCGGTGGCCAGCACCACCACGTCCGGGTCGAACGCGTCGAGCGCGGCGCCGTCCAGCGGGGTGCCGAGCCGCACGTCGGCGGTCGACGCGGCGAGCTCCGCCTCGAGGTAGCGGCCCAGCGCGGCGATCGCGCCCTTGTGGGGGCCCACCGCGGCGATGTCGAGCTGGCCGCCGAGGGTCGCGCGGCGCTCCACCAGCCGGACCGCGTGCCCGCGGCCCGCGGCCAGCGTCGCGGCGTGCATCCCGGCGGCGCCGCCGCCGACCACCAGCACGCGACGCGGGGTGTCCGTCGCGGCCGGCTCGCCCTCGCGGCCGAGGCCGGAGTTGACGCTGCACTGGGCCGGCCCGTAGGCCAGCGCGTTGATGCAGCGGTTGCAGCGCAGGCAGGGCCGCGGCGGCTCCCCGGCGCGCAGGCGGGCGAAGAACCGCGGGTCGGCGATCAGCGGCCGTCCGACCGCCACCAGGTCGGCGTCCCCCGAGGCGATCACGTCCTCGATCAGCGCCGCGGTGTGCAGCCGACCCACCGCGATCACCGGCACGTCGACCACGCCGCGCACGGCCCGCGCCAGCGGCCGGAACGTGGCGTCGGGCAGCAGATAGACGGGGATGTTCCACACCATCGAGCCGTAGGTGCAGGCGCTGACGTGCAGCGCGTCGGCGCCGGCGGCGGCCAGCCGCGGGGCGATGCGCAGCGCCTCGGCCCGGTCGATCCCGCCCTCGGTCCACTCGTCGGCCGAGAACCGCGCGATCACGGCGACGCCCTCGCCGACGGCGGACCGCACCGCGGCGATCACGTCGGCGGGCAGCCGGCAGCGGCGGGCGATGTCTCCGCCGTAGGCGTCGTCGCGGTGGTTGCTCTCGGGGGACAGGAACTGGTTGAGCAGGTAGCCGTGGCCCATGTGCAGCTCGACGCCGTCGGCGCCGGCCTCGGCGGCGCGGCGGGCGGCGTCGGCGTAGGTCTGCACCAGCCCGGGCAGCTCGTCGGCGCGCAGCGCCCGCGGCCGCTGGCGCATCACGGGACACGGCAGCGCCGAGGGCGCCACCGGGTCCATCCCCGTGGTGGCGGACAGCGTCTGGCGCCCGGCGTGGCCCAGCTGGACCACCAGCCTTCCCCCCGCACCGTGGATCGCGTCGGCCAGGGTGCGGAAGTCCTCGACGTACCGGTCGTCGTCGATCCGGACCTGGTGCGGGGTGCTGAGCCCCTCCTGGCACACCGCGACCTGCCCGGTGGTGACCCACGCCAGCCCGGTGGCGGCGCGCGCCGCGAGGTAGGCCACGGTGCGCGGGCCCATGCCCCGCTCCCCGTCCAGCGCCACGTCCATCGGCGCCATCAGCACGCGGCTCGGGGCGCGCAGCGGGCCGACCCCGATCGGGCTCAGCGCGCGGTCGAGGGCGGGGGCGTCGCTCATCCGGAGACCTCGACGATCACGCTCGCCGCGACCTCGCCGGGGGCCGCCCAGGTGACCGCCACCCGCTCGCCGCGGAGGGTCAGCGCCACGGCCAGCATCAGCGCGCCGTGACCTCCGTGGCTGTTGCCCAGCCGCGGGGAGACGTCCTCGAGCTCGCGGTCGAGGTCACCGGGCTGCAGCCCGGCGTCGGCCAGCGCCCGGGCCAGCGGGTCCGCCCCGTGGCTGGCGGTGCCGACGCCGAGGACCGCGGCCAGCACCGGGACCCCCGCGGCCTCGGCGTCCGCGGCCCGCTCCAGCACGAAGAACGCCGCGCCCTCGCCGGGGGGCGCCTCCGGGTCCAGCCGCCGCAGCCGCAGCAGCCCGACCTCGTCCTCCAGCGTCAGGTAGGTCCCGTACCCGCCGGCGAGCACGATGTCGGCCCGCTGCTCGCGCAGCGCCCAGGTCGCCTCGTCCACGGCCACCAGCGCCGCGCCCTCGCCCTCGCACAGGTTGTCGTTGACCCCCTGCAGGTCGAGGAACTGGCTGGCGAAGGCCAGCACGTTGTTGCTCAGCCCCTTGATCAGCCACAGCGGGTTGAGCACCGGGATCCCGTCGGTGGCCCAGCGGCGGATCCGGAACGCGCCGTCCTCGTCGTAGGAGCGCTTCAGCGGCTCGACGAAGTCGCCCCCCTCGTCCACGTGCAGCCCGGCCCCGACGAACGCCCCGCGCCGCTCCGGGTGGGGCAGCGCGGGCAGCGCGGCCCGCTGGTGCCACGCCGCGCGCGCCGCGCCGAGCCCGATCCGGACCGGGCGGGTCATCACCTTGAGGTGCTTGCGCTGGCGCCTGTCCACCAGGTCGCGGGGTACCAGGCCCCGCACCTCGCCGCCGCGGTCGAGCGGGACCCACGGCTCGTCGATCACCGTCAGCGGCCCGATCCCACTGCGCCCGCCGTGCCACGCCTCGCGGAGCTCGTCGAGGGTCGAGGCCAGCGAGCACAGCACGCCGCAGGACGTGATCGCCACACGCGCGCTCATCGGTCCTCCACGAACCGCTCGATCGCCAGGCAGGTGTTCTGCCCGCCGAACCCGAACGAGTTGCTCAGCACCAGGTCGACCCTGGCCTCGCGGGCGGTGTTCGGGACGTAGTCCAGGTCGCACTGCGGGTCGGGCGTGTCGAGGTTGATCGTCGGCGGCAGCACCTGGTGGCGCAGCGCCCCGAGCACGGCCACGAGCTCCACGGCGCCGGCGGCGGCCACCGCGTGGCCGATCATCGACTTGGTCGAGCTGACCGGCGGCGAGGCCTCGGCGCCGCCGAACACGCGCTTGATCGCCAGCGTCTCGGCGATGTCGTTGAGCACCGTCGAGGTGCCGTGGGCGTTGACGTAGTCCACCTGCTCGGGGCGGCGCCCGGCGTCGCGCAGCGCGCGGTCCATGCACAGCGCCGCCCCCGCGCCGTCGGGGGTCGGGGCGGTGACGCGGTAGGCGTCCACCGAGGTGCCCATCCCCACCACCTCGCCGTAGATCTTGCGCCCCGCGGCGAGGGCCCGGTCGAGGGGCTCGAGCACGAACGCCGCGCCGCCCTCGCCGATCACGAACCCGGCGCGGCCCGCGTCGAACGGCCGGCTGATCTCCTGCACCGGCCGGCGCTTGCTCTCGCTCAGCGCGCCGAGCAGCTGGAACGACAGCACGCCGAACGGGTGGATCATCGACTCGAACCCGCCGGCCAGGGCCCACTCCAGCCGCCCGGCGCGGATCTCGCGGAACGCCTGGCCGATGCTGGTCGCCCCGGCCGCGCAGGCGCCGTAGTTGGTGGTCGCCGGGCCGCGGATGTCGTGGCGCGCCGCCACGAGGTGGACCGCCAGATCGGACAGGTGCCGCCAGCGGAACGCGCTGTCGCTGCGGGCGACCTGCCGCCCGGCGCTGGCGAAGTCGAAGCGGCCGTCGGGGTCGATGTGCGGCTGGAAGTCCTCCTCGGTCTCGCGGATCGTGTTGCTGCTCAACCCGCTGGCGAGGTACAGCCCGCGCTGGTCGGGGGCCAGCGCGTCCGGCACGCCGTCGCCGTGGGCGTCCCGCACCGCGAGCTCGCAGGCCGCCAGCCCCAGCTCGGTCTTGAGGTCCTCCTTGCCGGCCAGGAACTCGGCCTCGGGGCCATCGCAGTAGCGGCGCAGGTCGAAGTCGCGGATCTGGGCGGCCGCCCGGATCTCGAAGCCCTCGGTGGGGAACCGGTCCAGCGGGCCGATCCCGCTGCGGCCCGCGTTGACGGCGTCCACCACCGCGTCGACGGTGTCGCCCAGCGAGCTGACCACGCCGGCGCCCGTGATCACCACCCGCCTCATCGCGCCACCTCCCCGTCTCCGGCCGCGAACACCAGCGCCGCGACGGTGCCGTCGACCCCAGCGCTCCACACCAGCTCGGGGCCGCCCGCGGGGTCCCCCAGGGCCAGCGCCAGCTCCACGGGCCCGGCGGCGGCGAAGGTGTGCCCCAGCAGCGCCTTGGCGCCGCGGCGGGGCGTGCCGCCGAACAGCTCGTCGAGGGCCCGCCGCTCGGCCTCGTCGACCGCCGGGACGCCCCAGCCGTCCACGCTGACGCGCGCGATCTCCCCCGGCTGGAGCCCCGCGTCGAGCAGCGCCTGCCGCGCCGCGCGGAGGTACGCGTCCGGCCCCCGTGGCGGGCCGTACGGCCCGGCGGCGTGGGCCTGTCCCCAGCCCAGGATCGTCCCGTGGACCGCCGCCCCGCGCTGCCGCGCCGCGTCCGCGCCCTCGATCCACAGCATCGCCGCCGCCTCGCCGGGGACGGCGCCGTCGGCGTCCGCGGCGAACGGCGCGCAGCGCCCCGTGGGGCTGAGCAGCCCCTCCACGCCGAAGTACGAGACCATGAAGATGTTGATCGGCGAGTCGGTCCCGCCCCCCACCGCGTACGGCGACTCCCCGGTGGCGACGCTCAGCGCGGCGTCGGCCACGGCCTGCAGCCCCGAGGCCCCGTGGGGCCCCAGCGCGCTGTTCGGCCCCTGCATCCCCAGCGCGATGCTGACGTGCGCCAGCGCCATGTTGGGCAGGATCTTCAGCGCGTCCAGCGGGTTCATCCGGTGGCGCGCCTCGTGCCACAGCCGCACCACGTCGATGCTGTTCCACGCCTCGTCGCCGGGCTCGGCGTCGGCCGGCCGGCAGGACCCCATCATCCGCAGCACCGAGCGCAGGTCGACGGTCTCGTAGCCCGCGGCGATGAACAGCCCCCCGTCGCTGGCGTCGGGGGACGCGTCGTGCCCCGCGTCGGCCCGCGCCTCGAGGGCGGCGGCGACCGCCAGCCGCGACGGCGGGCTCATCAGCTTGATCGCCTTGCGATCGGGCAGCACCTTGCGCGGCTTGAAGCCCCGGACCTCCGCCGCCGCAGGCCACGGGAAGGTCGCGGCGTCGAACGCCTCGATCGGGCCGATCGCCGAGCGCCCTTCGCGGGCGGCTGTGCGCGCCTCGTCGCGGGTCAGCCCCAGCGGCGAGATCAGCCCCACGCCGGTGATCGCGGGCCGGGTTCGCAGGTCGTCGCCGCGGTTCATCGGTCCCCCCGTCCCAGCACCAGCACGGCGTTGCTGCCACCGAAGCCGAACGAGTTGCACACCGCGCGGCGGATGTCGGCGGTGCGTGGCTCCCGGGGCACGTAGTCCAGGTCGCAGTCCGGGTCGCGCGTCTCGTAGTTGGCCGTCGGCGGCACCACGCCGTCGAGCATCGCCTGCCAGCTGATCACGGCCTCCACGGCCCCCGCCGCGGCCACGAGGTGCCCGATCTGCCCCTTGTTCGACGACACCGCGAGCCGGTCGGCGTGGCCCCCGAAGGCGCGCCGGATCGCCCGCGTCTCGCTCAGGTCGTTCATCTCCGTCGAGGTCCCGTGGGCGTTGACGTAGGGGACGCTGGTGGGCTCCGCGTCGGCGTCCAGCAGGGCGTCGCGGATCGCCTGGTACGCGCCGCTGCCGTCCGGGGGCGAGTCGGTGATCCGGTAGGCGTTGAGCGTCGAGCCGTAGCCCTCGATCCAGCCGAGCACCCGCGCCCCGCGCGCCCGGGCGTGCTCCTCGGTCTCCAGCACGGCGAACCCCGCGCCCTCGGCGAGCACGAACCCGTCGCGGTCCTTGTCGAACGGCCGCGACGCGCCGGGCGGGTCGTCGTTGCGCTCGCTGAGCGCGCCGACCAGCGCGAAGCCGGTGACCATGAACGCCTCGATCAGCGCGTCGGTGCCCCCGGCCAGCACCACGTCGGCGTGGCCCCGGCGCAGCATCAGCAGCGCGCGGCCGAGGGCCTGGGCGCCGCTGGAGCACGCCGTCGACGAGGTGCGCGCCGGGCCGCGGATCCCATACCGCCGGCACAGCAGCCGCTCGGGCGCCCACGGCTGCAGTCGCGGGTAGTCGTGGGGATCGATGTGCGGGACCACCGGCTCGAGGGTCTCGAGGTGCCGCCAGCGGGCGTAGTCCGCCGAGACCTTCTGCAGCAGCTTGCGGCCGGCCTCGGCGCCCACGCTCAGCCCGGTGCGCTCCGGGTCCGGGGGAGCGTCGTCGAGGCCGGCCTGGCGCCACGCCTCGCCGGCGGCCTGGAACGCGAACCGGACCCGGCGGTCCTCCCGGTGGGGCCCGACCCACGGCTCGTCCAGCGCCGGCTCGGGGTTCTCGCGGCGCACCTCCGCGGCGATCTCCACGGGGAACCGGTGGGCGTCCCAGGCGTGGATGTAGTCGATGGCGATGTCGCCTGCGAGCAGCCGCCGCCAGGTGGTGGGCAGGTCCGGCCCGAGGGGGGTCACGACCCCCATCCCGGTCACCGCCACGCGGCTACGCTCCGCCATCACCGGCCTCCCGCGCCGCCCAGGCCACCTCGAGGTCCTCCATCGGACAGCCCAGCCGTACCATCTCCCTGCGTTCGAACTCCTCCAGCGTCACCCCCTCGACCAGGTCGGGGATGCCCTGCGGATCGAAGGCGAAGATCAGCTCGACGTTGGCCTTGCGCTTGCCCTCGGCCCACACCACGCCGCGGACCACGCCGGACTCCTCGCGCAGCGCCTTGAGCTTGACCTCCAGCCGGATCTCCATCTCCGGGTGCACGAACGAGCGGAACTTGGCCTCGCGCACGATGCTGAGGATCGGGAAGACCCACACGCCGCGCTCGAGGAACACCGAGACCTCGAGCAGCTTGCCGGCGAGCTGGGCCAGCATCTCGGTCAGCAGCACGCCCGGGACCACCGGGAACCCCGGGAAGTGGTCGCGGAACAGCGGCAGCGCCGGGTCCAGCTTCTTGATCCCCACCGCCCGCTGGTGGGGGATCACCTCGTCGATCCGATCGATCAGCTTCCAGTTCATCCCGTCCTCGTCCCCGTGCCGCCGTACGTTCGGCCCTTCCAGGAGCCCCCGCGCAGTCCGGCGTCCCGCGCCGCGGAGTCGATCACGATCCCGCTGAGCACCAGCGCCTGCAGCGGATGCAGCAGCGCGTAGGCCAGCGGGTACCCGGGGTCCACGCGGTGGATCAGCGCCCGGTAGGCCAGCACCCCGGCGGCGCCGGCGACCGCGAGCAGCTCGAACCACCCGGCCGTCCCGCTGGCCAGCCCGGCGAGGCCGAACGGCAGCAGCACCGCCGGCGCCACGCCGCTGAGCAGCAGGTAGATCACCGCGCCCAGCGCCAGCCCCGGCGAGCGCTGCATCGCCGGGTAGAAGTTCTTGGCCCAGCCGTTCCAGATCTCGCGGAAGGTGGTGTACATCCGCGTCTGCATCAGCCCCAGCGCGAACACCATCCGGAACCGCCACCCGCCGAGCTTGACCGCCCGGGCCAGGCTGACGTCGTCGATGATCGAGTCGCGGATCGCCGCGTGGCCGCCCACCTGGTCGTACACCGACCGGCGGATCAGGATGAACTGGCCGTTGGCGATGCACTCGTCGCGAACAGGATCGTTGACCTTGTGCAGTGGGCTGAACAGCACGATGAAGTCCGCGATGAACGGCATCAGCGCGCGCTCCCAGAACCCCTCCAGCTCCAGCTGCGCGAACCACGACAGCATGTCCGCGCCGTGTGCGCGGGCCTCGCCCACCGCCTGGCGCACGGCCTGCTCCCCGAGCTCCACGTCGGCGTCCACGAACAGCAGCCACTCGCCGCTCGCCTCGGCGGCGGCCTGCCACAGTGCGTGGTTCTTGCCCTTCCAGCCGGGGGGCAGCTCGGCGCCGTCGAGGCGCCGCACGATCCCGTGCTCCGCGGCGATCGCGTCGACGAGCTCCGCGGTCCGGTCGGTGCTGCCGTCGTCGAGCACCAGCACCTCGCGGAGCGGGTGGTCCTGGGCCAGCACGGAGCGCAGGCAGCGCTCGATC
This sequence comes from uncultured Rickettsiales bacterium, assembly GCA_964584075.1. Classification (GTDB taxonomy): domain Bacteria; phylum Myxococcota_A; class UBA796; order UBA9615; family CAYRNR01; genus CAZOYV01. The sequence continues at coordinate 35,625 of CAZOYV010000046.1, forward strand.
ACGGCCTCCTCGTCGCGCGCCGGGATCAGCACGCTGACCGCCGGCGCCTCGCCGTCGGCGGGCAGGGCGTGGGTCCCGGGCGCGACGACGAAGCGTCGCTGCACGATGCGTCGGGCGGAGGCCAGCAGGTGGACCCACCAGTAGAAGGTGCACAGGCCGGCGAGCGCGGTGGCGAGGTCGCGGATCATCGCGTCGGTCGATCTACCACACAGGGAACGCCCCGGTCGCGAGACCGGGGACATGAATCTACCGCTTGGATGGTTTATCGCTCCTCAGGGGGTCCAGCCCTGGAACGCGCCGGCGCCGTCGGGCACCAGCTTGAACTCCTTGTAGGTGTAGTGCAGCGGGGCCGTGATGCTCGTGATCGGCTGGCCCATCGGCGGGTCCGGTCCCAGGTCGGCCGGCGAGCAGGGCGTGTGCTCGAACAGGAAGTCGTCGACCCGCAGGCAGCCGTCGACCTCGAACTCCCCGAACCCGAGGTCGGCGACCGTCTGGGTCACGGTCAGCCCGCTGACCTGGATCAGGACTCCCTCGTAGGCCTCGCCCACGTCCGGCCCGCAGGGGTCCCCCAGCGCCGCCGGGGCCGGGGCGCCGGGGTGGCCGGTGACCACGCAGTCCGCCGGGCTGGCCAGCACGAGCTCGGTGGCGTCGTAGTACTCGCGGTACTCGCCGGTGATCGTCACGGCGTCCCCGGGCGTCACCGCGAAGCTGGGCGGGAACGTCGCCAGCTCGAAGCCGATCATGATCCCGCTGTAGGGGCCGCCGGCCGGGTCCTGGACCCAGAACGACCTCCACCCGCAGGTGGAGTAGGGGTCGCTCAGGCCGGTGGTCACCACCCCGTCGATCGTCACGATCGTGTACTCCGCGACCAGCCCCTGTTGCACGTCCTGGATCGGCGTGGTGCCCGGCCCGGTGTCGTCGTCGCCCCCGTCGTCGTCGCCCCCGTCGTCGTCGGCGGTGTCGTCGTCGGCGGCGTCGTCGTCGGCGGCGTCGTCGTCG
>CAZOYV010000047.1:0-36442 GCA_964584075.1 uncultured Rickettsiales bacterium
GGGGATGATGCGGTGCTCAGGCGACGGGAGGGGATAGATTCACAAGCTCTCAGCACTCCTTGCGCAGGGAGCCGACCGCCATCCCCCCGAGGGCCAGCAGCCCGGCGACGCCGGCCTGGGACGCACCCACGGGCAGCGACAGCAGGTATGCCGCGACGTAGCCCGACGCCCCGGAGACCAGCCCCAGGGCACCGGCGAGCCACAGCGCGTGGGCCAGCCGGCGGACCAGCGCCAGCGCTGCCACCGCGGGAAGCACGGTCAGGGCGAACACGGGCAGCGCGCCGATGGCGTGGGTCGTCACCGCCACGGCGAGCCCGATCGCGAGGAACAGGGCGACGTCGAGGGAGCGGACGGGCAGGCCCTGGACGGCCGCGCCCTCGGGGTCGAAGGTCGCCAGCGCCAGGCCGCGGTGGCCCCAGGTGTGCAGCGCCAGCAGGAGCACGGCGACGGTCGAGACCGCGCCCAGATCGGTCCAGCGCACCATCACCGCGGTGCCGAACAGGACGTGCTGGATGTCGTGGGTCTCCTGGGGGATCCGCGAGCCCAGCAGCAGCGCCGCGGCGCCGCTGAGCACGAACACCACGCCGAGGATGCTCTCCCGCGTCAGGTGCAGGCGGACCGGGTCGGCGACGAACAGGCGGCTGGCGAGCAGGGCCACCACGGCCGCGCCCAGCAGCGGATCGGCGAGGAACGCCGGGACGCCGAGGAAGGCCTGGGCGGCGAAGGCGAGCACGACCCCGAAGCCGGCGGCCTCGCTGACCGCGGCCGAGACGAACACCATCCGCCGCAGCACGACGTAGATCCCCAGCGTGCCCAGCAGCGCACCGGCGAGGGCGCCGCAGAGGATCGGCGGCCAGGCGTAGGGCAGGTCCTGGATCAGCCCCGCGAGCGTGGGTCCACCCATCTCAGTCCCGCTCCAGCGCGGCGCGGGCGTGGTCGCCGTAGCGCGCCACGAAGCGCGGATCGGCCAGCACCTCGGCGGGCGACCCCACCAGCGCGACCTGGTCGTCGCGGTCGAGGAACACCACCGCGTCGGCGTGCCGCGCCGCGACCTCGAGGAAGTGGCTGACCACCACCAGGCCGATGCCCCGCTCGCGGCGCAGCGCGTCCAGCTGGGCCAGCGCCTCGGCCTCGGCGACCACGTCCATCGCGGCGGTGGGCTCGTCGAAGAACGCGATGGCGGGGTCGCCGGCGAGCACGCGGGCGAGCAGCACCTTCTGCTTCTGGCCCTCGCTCAGGGTGCGGAAGCAGTGGCCCCGCAGCTCTGCGCAGCCGGCGGCCTGCATCGCCGCGTGGACGCGGTCCTCCCGGCGCCGGGCGAACCCCGGGCGGAGGAACGAGCGCCCCCGCTCGAGCCCCATGCGCACCACCGTCTCGGCCTGCAGCGGGACGATCGGGTCGTAGCTGGCGCGCTGGGGGATGTAGGCCAGCGGCAGGTCCGCCGGCTCGCGCTGGACCGTGCCCGACACCGGCGGCAGCAGCCCCAGCAGGGTCCGGATCCAGGTGCTCTTGCCCGCGCCGTTGCGGCCGATCACGGCCCAGAACTCGCCGGGACGCAGCGCCGCGTCGACCGCCGGCAGCAGGGGGATCCCCCCGTGGCCGACGACCAGCGCCCGGCAGCCGAGGCTGCCGCCGGGGTGTGGAGCTCGCTCAGTCGTGCTCGTGGTCGCCCTCGTGGTGCGCGATGACCAGGTTCAGCTCGGTCGCCGCGGTGGCACCGAGGACCAGAGCATACGTGGTCCCGCCGGTCAGGTCCTCCAGGTGCCAGTGCTCGGGGATCTCCGCCTCGCACTCGGCGTTGGCGGCGCCCGCGTCCAGACCGACCGAGGTGCCGTCCTCCAGCAGGTCGATGACGACCGACTCGACGTCGGCGAACAGCACCAGCTCGCCGTCCTCGTCGGGCACGAACACCACGTGGGTCTCGGCGGCCGAGGCCAGCCCGGTGACCACGTTGACCCAGCCGTCGGCGTGGTCCTCGGTGATCGTCAGCTCGCCGGCGGCCGCCACGTCGACGTCGGCGGTCACGGCCTGGGTCGAGCCGCCGGCCATCACCTCGCACATCTCGGCCGGGAAGTTCTCCTCCTCCTCGGGGCAGCCCACGAGGGCGAAGGTCAGCGCCAGGCCCAGCACCAGGGTCGTCGTCTTGCTCATCATCTCGATCTCCGTCCGTTGTCGGTTTCTCAGAAGGGCGCACGATCGGTCGTGGCCTCGATCTCCGTCTCTTCCAGTCGCGCCCAGACCGCGGCGGCCGCGGCCTCGTCCAGGGCCAGCGCGCCGCCGTCCGGGAGCTGCGCCGCGGGGTCGAGCCCGTCGAGCAGCAGGCCGTCCACCGCGACCGCCAGCGCCACCGTCAGGACCGGGTCGTGGTCGCGGTCCAGCGGCAGGTCCAGCGTTCCGTGCAGGGTCCCGGCGTCCTCGGTCTCGAGCGCGAGGGTCCACTCGGTGGTGCCGGCGTCGTCGTCCCACACCGTCACCTCGAGGGCCGCCGCCCCCAGCGGCAAGGACGAACGCTTCAGGTGGCCCGCGCCCAGCAGGCAGCTCGGCTCGCAGGTGTCCCAGGCCTCGCTCTCGCCTGCGGCCAGGTCCAGCTCCCCGTCGACGCCGAACGCGGCCACCGCGCTCCACGCCCCCTCCCCACCGGCCAGCTCGGCCTCGATCTCCTCGTAGCTCACCAGCGAGCCGTCCTCGGCGTGGCAGTGGCCGCCGTGGCACAGGGTGTAGCCCTCCGGGGGGTCGGCCGGGTCGAACGTGCCGCCGTCCGCGCCGGCGAGCTGCTCCAGCAATAGCTCCCCGGCCTCCACCTCGAGGCGCTCGACGCGGAAGCGGTAGCCCAGGTCGGTCAGCGCCCAGCCGTCGCCCAGGTCCCGGGCCTCGGACGGCGCGAACGCCGCCTCCAGGGAGACCCCGGCGATCTCGCCGAAACCGTTGCCCGGCCCGCGGGCACAGCCGCCCGGCGCCGTGCCCAGCACGGCCGTCAGTATCATCACTGTGATCCCACCGCGACGGGTCATGGCGTCCCCTCCCCCACCGCGGCGATCACCGCCCGGGTGGTGTCCTCCAGGTGCGACAGGTAGGTCTCTCCCGCCTCGAGGTCGGGGCCGAAGCGCACGACCAGCACCTCGCCGCCGGCCTTCTCGGCGATCAGCTCGGTGGTCCGCACGGGGTAGAACGGCTCCTGGATCACCACGCGCGCCTCGCGCGCCTGCATGGTCTCGATCAGCCGCGCCACGTGGGCCGGGGTCGGCGGGATCCCCGGCTTGGGCTCCACCGTCGCGACCTGCTCCAGCCCGATCAGGTCCACCAGGTAGACCCAGGACTCGTGGTAGACCACCACCGGCATCCCGCGCACCGCGTCGCCGTCCTCGACGATCTGGCGCCGCAGCTGTTCGGCGCGGCCGGCGAAGTCCTCGGCACGCTGGCGGTACCCGTCGCCCCCCGCCGGGTCCAACTCGGCGAGTCGCTCGCCCACGGCGCGGGCGACGGCCGCCCCGTTGGCCGGGTCCACCAGGTAGTGGGGGTTGCCCCCGGGGTGGACGTCGCCCATCGCGCGGTCGACGCGGGTGGTGGGCACCTCGCGCAGCTCGACGAACGACGAGCAGTCCAGGTAGCCGGGGGCGCCGGTCTGGATCTTCGGGTTGCGCGATCCGCTCTGCAGCACCGGCAGCCACCCGACCTCCAGCTCCAGCCCCACCGCCAGCAGCAGGTCGGCGCGGCTCAGGGACAGGGCCAGGTGCGGGCGGGCGTCCACGAAGTGCGGGTCCTGGGTCGCCAGCGCGATGCTCTCCACGGTCACGCGCTCGCCGCCGACCTCCGCGGCGATGGACGCCAGCGAGGGCACGGTGGTCACGATCTTCAGCGACGCCTTCTTGGCCGCGGCCGCTCCGGGCCACAGCAGCAACACCAGCGCCAGCCCTGCGATCCATCTCGTCGTCGTGGCCTTCATCTGCTCGCTCCTAGTACTTGTGGGCCGGGTGGGCGCCGATGACGAACTCGAAGGCCAGCATCCCGCCCACCTGCCACGGCGTCTCGTGCCAGGTGGGGTTGTCCACATCGACCTGGAGCCGGACCCGAGAGAAGTGGCTGGGCCGGAACGTGATCTGTGGCGCGATGCGCTGCCGCAACGAGGTCCAGTCGGGGTCCAGGTCGTCCCCCTCGATGCCGCTGACCAGCTCGTAGCGGATGCCGGCCTCCCACATCTTGGCGAAGCGGACGACGACGTAGGTGTAGCCGCCCCAGTCGCGGTTCAGCCCGCCAGGCACCTGCCGGTTGCGCAGCATCGCCTCGGTCTGCCAGCGCAGCTCGAAGTAGCGGCCGGCGCGGATCGGCCGGATCTTGAGGAAGATATCGGTGCCGAAGAGGTCGGTGCGGTTGTCCAGGCCCGTGCCGTTGGGCCCCAGCGCCCAGGAGAATCCCCAGCTCAACGAGGCGTCGGCCCCCAGCGGCCAGAACTGCTTCAGCGCCAGCACGTACTCCAGGTCCCGCGGGTCGCGGAAGCCCAGGTCGCTGGCGCCCCAGAACGAGCGGCCGGTGGACTCGCCGCGGCCGTCGATCCCCGCCGCCACGACCTCCACGTACCAGGGCAGCGGCGTCAGCCACGAGACCTCGACCCCCAGCCCGCGGTTCCCCTCGCCGCCCATGAACTTGCCGATCACCAGGCTCTGGTCGACGAAGTCCCAGGAGTGGGGGTGCGACGCGTTGATCCGCCCGAACCGCGTCAGGAACTGCCCGACCCGGAACTGGAACCCCCCGGGGATCCCCAGCGTGGTGGCGTAGACCTCCTCGATCTCGACGCCGAACTGCGAGAACACGATATTGCCGTCGACGCGGAAGAACGGGTCCACCGACGCGCCGATGGAGAGCTCCAGCTGCTGCAGGAAGAACCCGCTATACTTGGGATCGTGGCCCCCGAGCATCAGCGGCTCGTCCACCGAGAACCAGGCGAAGCCGACGTCGGCGATGAACGCCAGCTGCGGGTTCATCGACTGCAGGAAGCGGGGCATCGTCGGGGCCGAAGCGGGCTCCTCCCCCGCGTGCCCCTCGCGCTCGAGATCCTCTGCCAGCGCCGCCGCGATCTCGTCTTCGAGGATCGGCTCGGCGTGCTCCTCTGATCCTTGCTCGTCCTGCTGGACCTCCTCGGCGTGCTCCTCCGCCTCGAGCTCGGCCAGGCGCCGCTCCAGCTCCTCGATGCGATCGAGCAGATCGGCGTCGGGTGGCGTGGTATCGCCCCCGCCGGGCGTCTCCTCGCCGTCCTCGTCCGCGTCCCCGGCGGGGTCGTCCCCGGCGGGGTCGTCCTCCGTGGGTTCGTCCCCCTCGTCGGCCCGGGCGGGGGGCCCCAGGGCCAGGGTTGCGGCCAGGCCGAGTACCAGGACCCAGACACCCGGGTCGCGGGCGTTGCTCTGCATCGACTCACCTCGACAGCTGCGGTGGTTGGCGGGGCGCTCGGCGCCCCGAGACCGGGTCAGGTCCAGGTGGCTCGGGGGGGCGGGAGCTTGGGCGCGAGCGACAGCAGCTCGATGGTGGTCGCCGCCGCGGCGGCCGCGTGCGCGGCGCCGGGCAGCGGGAGATCCGGGAGCCCGGGCCGTGCCGGTAGCGCCGCCAGGACGCTCGCGGCGTGGATCAGGCCCGAGAGGTGCAGGCACGACTCGGGGCCGTGGGGGGTCTGCTTCTCATCCGCCCATCCGGGGGCGGAGTGCGTCGGACCGCCGTGCTCGCGGGCCGCGTGATCCCCGTGGTGGTGTCCGCAGCAGCCCAGGTGGACCACTTGCCCCGTGGCCGCGTCGACGGCGTGCGCGACACCGTGGAAGTGCAGCGCGGTCGCGGCCGTGCCCGTGCTCCAGGCCAGGGTGGCCAGCAGCAGGGCGAATGCGGCTCGGGGTCGACTCCTCGACATGCGGCTCCGTGGGACGTGGGTCCAGCGCGGCGGGTATATTACTAAGTAATACCACGCCGACGTCAAGTGGAAGGACGACGCGGGGCTCGCTCGGACCGGCTCAGCGATACGAGCGACTCGCGCCCACGAAGACCGGCGTGGCCATCGTGAAGACCCGGGGGAGCCAGCATTGAGAGGCGGGCTATCCGCGCAGCCCGGCGATCGCGATCCCGACGCCGAGCAGCGTGATCAGCACCGCGCTCCCGACCGGCAGGATCCGAGCCAGGCGGCCCGCGCCGGTGAGGCGCTCGATCCAGCCGCGCGCCTGGACCACGGCGATGCCGATCGCGATCAGCACGGCGGCCAGCCCGGCGCTGAAGCTGACGATCATCGCCAGGCCGAGGACGAGGCGGTGCAGCGCGATGGCGGTCAGCAGCACGACCAGCGCGGAGGGGCAGGGCACGATCCCCCCGGTGACGCCCAGCACGAACAGGCGGCCGAAGGAGACGGGCTCGCCCCGCGCGTCGAGGTGGACGTGCGAGTGGCCGTGGCCGTGGTGGTGGTCGTCGTGGTCGTGGTGGTCGTGGTCGTGGTCGTGGTGGTCGTGGTCGTGGTGGTGGTCGTCGTGGTCGTGGTGGTGGTCGTCGTGGTCGTGGTGGTCGTGGTCGTGGTCGTGGTGATCGTGGCCGTGGTCATGGTGGTCGTGGCTGTGGCCCCCAACTCCGCGAAGCCGTGTGATCAGCAGGCTGACCCCGATCGCCGCGATCAGCAGGCCGGAGCCCGCCTCCAGCCAGGGGTAGAGGGTCTCGGCGACGACGAACTCCGAGGCGATCAGCACGCCCAAGCCGAGCACGAGGACGCTGGACACGTGCGTCGCGGTGACGATCAGGCCCAGCAGCGCGGCGTGTCCGACGGTGCCGCGGGAACCCACCAGGTAGGCGGCGACCACGGTCTTGCCGTGACCCGGCGACAGGGCGTGGACCGCCCCGAGGCCGAAGGCGACGGCCAGGGCCGCGACGACCAGGCCGACACCGAGCTGCTCGGCGGCGACGAGCTCCACCAGCGCATCCTGCTCGTGGGTGTGGTCGGGGGCGACGAAGTCCTCGCCGACGGGGTCGCCCGGGTGGTGGTCGTGGGCCGCGGCCAGCCCGGCCAGGGCCAGCAGCGTCAGCAGCAGTGCCGCGCCCGCGGCGCGGCGGGCCGTCTGGAAGCCGCGGGTCACTCGCCCTCCAGCTCCGCGTCGAGCTCGAGGTAGCGGCGGCGCAACAGCGCGCGCTGCTCGTCGCTGGCGTCCCACAGCCCGCGGCGGTCGGCCTCGCCGAGGCGGCGGGTCAGCGCCGCGGCCGCGTGGGGGTTGTTGGCCGCCAGCCGGCGGAACAGCGTCGGATCCTCGATGTAGCGGGCGAAGACCCGGTCGAAGGTCTTCGAAGGGACCCCGACGGTACCGGCCAGGCCCACCAGGTTGGTCACCCGCTCCTCGATCTGCTTGCCGCCGTGCAGGTCGTGGCGCAGCATCCCGTCGATCCAGCGCGGGTTGAGCAGCCGCGAGACGCTGTAGCGCTGCAGCGCGTCGCCCGCGCCCTGCAGCCGCACCTCGGCCCGCGCGGTGTCCCCCACCAGCGCCGCGGGCCTGCGGCCGCTGCGGTTCTCCACCGCCCGCGCCGCGCCGCCGAGGAACTCGTAGTAGTGGTCGAGGTCGCCGATCTTGTACTCCTCGCCGTCGATCACCTGCGACACGGCCTCGGTCCGCGCCAGCAGCCCGGCCAGCGCCGCCCGGGCGTCCGCGCCGTGGTGCGCCTCGCCGTAGGCGTGGCCCATCGCCGCCTCGTAGCGGTCGCCGAGCTCGGCGGGGTCGCCCCACTCGGAGCGCTCCACCGCCTCGGTCAGGTCGGTGCCGTACTCGCCGGGCCGCGGCCCGAACAGGCGCGCGCCGGCCAGCTCGTCGCCCACATCCTGGACCATCCGATCGCGGTGCGCGCGGACAGGATTGACCTCTCCGGGCTCGTCCAGCGCCGCGATCTCGCGGATCAGGTGGTCGAGGTCGCGCACCAGGGTCGGGAACATGTCGCGGAAGAACCCGCAGATCATCAGCACCACGTCCACGCGGGGGCGCCCCAGCTCGGCGGCCGGGATCGGCTCGAACGACGGCAGCCAGCCCCGCCGCGGCTGCAGCCGGGCGCCGAGCAGGTACAGCAGCTGGCCGAGGGTCTCGCCCCCGGAGCGGGCGGTCTCGAAGCCCCACAGCACCAGCGCCACGGTCTCGGGCGGGCGCCCGTGCTCGGCCAGGTGCCGCTCCACCAGCGCCTGGCCGAGCTGCTCGCCGCGCCGCACCGCGTCGGGGAACGGGATCCGCGCCGGGTCGAAGGCGCAGCCGTTGCGCCCGGTGGGGTAGACCCCGGGCGAGCGCAGGGCGTCCCCCATCAGCCCCGGCTCGAGGAAGCCGCCGTCGAGCCCGTGGACCAGGGCGTCGAGCTCGCGGTCGGCGAGGAACGCGCGGGAGATGGATGCCAGCTCGTCGGCCAGACGCCGCACCTGCTCCGGGGCGAGCAGGCCGGTCAGCTCCCGATCGAGCCGCCCCTCGCGGACGAAGGCCTCGGCCCAGCCCTGGAGCCGCTCGCCCACGTCGCCCGCCGGTGCCGCCGCGGCCGCCCAAGCCTCGACGCACACCCCGGCCACCTCGCGCCGCAGCAGCTGGGTCAGGTAGCGCGCCAGCGAGCGGCCGTCCTTGGGCCGGCCGAAGACGTGCAGGCCGTCGGGGATCGCCGCCGCGGACAGCTCGCGCAGCTCGTGCTCCAGCGCCTCGAGGTCGCCGCCGTCGAGGTCGAGCTCCGCGGCCAGCGCCCGGATCTCGGCCTCGAGCTCGCCGCGCCGCGCCCCCCCCTGCCCCGGCTCGCGGGTACGCTCGATGCGGTCCAGCAGCTCGCGGTACTCGCCGTACAGGGTCGCCGGCACGAGGTCCGGGACGTGGTGGCTGACCAGCGCCGCCTGCCAGCGCCGCCGGGCGATGCTGGACTCCGAGGGGTTGCCCAGGGTGTACAGGTACAGCTGCGGGATCGCCCCCTGCAGCAGGTCGGGGAAGCACTCGCCGCTCAGCCCTAGCTCCTTGCCCGGGGTGAACTCCGCCGTGCCGTGGGTGCCGACGTGGACCACCGCGTGGACCCCGCTGCGCCGCAGGTACTCGTAGAACGCCAGGTACTGGTGGTGCGGCGGCAGCGCGCGGTCGTGGGTCGCGGCGGCGTCGTCGCCGTCCGGCGTGCGCGACGGCTGCAGCCCCACGAACACCTGGCCGTACCAGCGCCCGGGGATGCGCAGCCCGCCGTCGTCGACCATCGTCCGCCCCGGGAGAGGGCCGTGGGCCGCCTCGACGGCGCGCCGGGCGGAGGCGGGCAGCCCGTCCCACGCGCCCCGGTAGTCGTCCACGGCCAGGCGATCGCCGCGCCACGCGGGCCCGCCCGCGCCGTTGTGGACGCCGTCGGCGAGCAACGCCGCCAGCGGCCGGGCGCCGTCGTCCGCCCCGCCGGTGTCGTAGCCCTCGGCGCCCAGCCGCCCGAGGATCGCCCCGAGGCTGGCGTCCACGTCCAGGTAGCTGGCGTTGCCCACGCTGGCCGGCCCGGGCGGGTAGTCGTAGGCCACCAGCGCCACGCGGCGCTCGGCCCGCGGGGTGCGCGCCAGGCCGATCCAGCCCAGCACGCGGTCGGCGATCCGCCGGGCGCGGTCGGGCAGCACCGCCGCGTCGGTGACCTGGAACCCGTCCCGCTCGGAGCGCTCGACCCCCAGCAGCGGGACCGGGTGCAGCGCGCCGTCGAGCTCGGGGATCACCACGGTGGCGTAGGCCTCCACCGGGCTCAGCCCCTCGTCGCTGTGGGCCCACCGCTCGATCTCGCGGGCGTACAGCGTCACCGGCACGGTGTAGGTCACGTCGAGCTCCTGCAGCGCCGCCCGGGTCCGCTCCGGATCGCCGCCGAGGGGGCCGCCGTCGAGCCGGAACCACAGCAGGCTGATCAGCGCGTCGACCCGCGGCGCGCCGCTCCCCAGCAGGAACCGCCGCACCGCGTCGAGGCTCTGGACCCCGTCGGTGGCCACCGGCAGCACGTCGGCCCGCCCGGCGAAGGCGTCGATCAGGCCGCGCAGCCCGGCGACCGAGGCGTCGCGGTGCATCCCGCCATAGTGCAGCACCGCCACGGTGGGCCGCGCCGGGTCCGGCGGGTGGGCCCGCAGGTAGGCGCCGGCGCGGGCGTAGGGCCGGCCCTCGTCGGGGTGCTCGAGGTAGTGGGTCGGCCGCTCCCGCGGGGGCTCGGGCCGCGGCCCACGGCCACCACAGTACTCCCGCAGCACCAGCCGCAGCAGGTTGTGGACGTTGTGCTCGCCGCCGGCGGTCCAGTAGCGCACCACATGGACCCAGTTGCGGGCGTGGCGCAGCGCGCCCACCGGCAGCACCCCGCCGAGCTTGTCCACCAGCGCCGTGATCTGCTGGATCCGGCGGTAGTTGACCGTCCCGCCGCCCTCGCGCTGCGGCACGCGGTCGAAGCTGAACGACCCCATCCGGCACAGCCGCAGCACGTCCATCGAGCCGCCCATCAGCGGGATGATGGTCTTGTCCGGGTCCCGCTCGCGGACCCCGTAGAGCACGGGCTCGAGGCGGCCGAGCACGCGGATGTCCAGCAGGATCACGTCGGCGGCGCGGGCGCGGCGCTCCACCTCGGACAGCGGCACGTCGCCGTCGGTGACCTGGTACGACAGCAGGTTGGAGACCTCGGCCTCCACCTCCTGCTCGGCCAGCAGCCCCGGCAACGCGGGGCCGAGGTGCACCAGGTTGTTGCCGGGCGTGAGGAACAGCAGCCGCTTCATCCGCGCTCCCGCAGCCAGCCGAGGATCGCGTCGTGCGCCGGATCCGCGGTCCGCAGGTGGTCCGCGCCGAGCTCCTCGGCGAGGTCGCGGCCGAGCCCCAGGTCGACGAAGTCGTTCTCGGTGTCCACCACCAGCGCGTCGGCGCCCCGCTCGGCGACCTCGGCGGCGGCCCCCAGCGTGTCGGCGACCGGGTCGTCGCCACCGGGCAGCGGCACGTTGGCGCGGCCGTCGGTGAGCAGCACCAGCGCCGGCGCCAGCCCCCGGTCGGCCGCCAGCCGCAGCTCCCGGTCGGCCAGCTGCAGGGCGTGGGCCAGGGGCGTGCGGCCCCCGGGCTCGGCGGCCCGGATCCGCTCGTCGACCCCCTCGAGGTCGCGGCTGAGGGAGGCCACCACCTCCGCGCGGTCCCCCCGGGCCACGATCAGCGAGACCTGGTGACGGCCCTGGTAACTCTGCTCCAGCAGCTGCCGGCTGGCCCGGCGCACCGCCTCCAGCCGCTGGTGGGCGCCCATCGAGCCGCTGGCATCGACCACGAAGCAGATCAGGCGACGGGCGCGGGCGGCGGTGCGCGGGCTGCGCAGGTCCTCGTCGGTCACCGCCGGCGCCGGCCGGGCGCGGTCCGGTCCCTCGCGGGTGGCCGCGGCCAGCAGCGTCGCCGAGACGTCGAGGGGCTCGTCGTCCCCCGCTGGCCGCCGGCTGCCCAGCTTCTTGCCGCGGGTGCCCCGCTCCCCCGCGGCGCCGCGCCCCTGGCGTCGACCGCGGGCGTGGGCCTCGGGCAGCACGGCCTCCACCTCGAGGGGGTGCGGCGAAGGCTCCTCGGGGGTCGCGCGGCCCTCCTCCCCCTGCGGCTCCTGCTCCCCGTCCTGGGGTGTCCGCTCGGGGCTCGGCTCCGGAGCCGGCGGACGCTCGAAGGGGCGCCGCCGCAGGCGGTGGGCCAGCACGTAGGGGGCGGCCTCGTCGAGGTGGTGCGGATTCAGCGCGGCGTCGCCCTGCAGGGCGGCCAGCGTGGTGGCCACGCGGACCATCGCGACGTCGGCGCGGTGGCCGTCCACGTGGGCCTCGAGGGCCCGCCGCGCCGCCCCCTCGCGCGCGGCGCGGTCCACCGCCACCCGCGGCAGCCCCGCCATCGCGGCGCGGATCCGCTCCCGCTCGGCCTGCTGCGAGTCTCCGAAGCGCGCGACCATCGCCTCGGCGTCGCGGTCGTACTCCTCCTGCAGCTCCATGATCGCCACGCGCTGGTCCACGTCGGCCAGCGTCTCGACCTCGACGGCGATGCCGAAGCGGTCCAGCAGCTGCGGCCGCAGCTCGCCCTCCTCGGGGTTCATCGTGCCGATCAGGATGAAGCGCGCCGGGTGCACCGCGCTGATGCCCTCGCGCTCCACCACGTTGCGCCCCATCGCCGCGGCGTCCAGCAGCAGGTCCACGAGGTGGTCGTCGAGCAGGTTGACCTCGTCGACGTAGAGGATCCCGCGGTGGGCCTCGGCCAGCAGCCCGGGCCGCAGCCGCGCCCGCCCGCTGGCCAGCGCCTCGGCGACGTCGATCGTCCCCGCGACGCGGTCCTCGGTGGCCCCCAGCGGCAGCGTCACGAACGGCACGCCGTGGCTCCGCACCGGCAGCTCCTCGCCGCGGTCGTGGCGCGCGATGCAGGCGTCGCACATCATCCGGGTGTCCCGCGGGTGGCAGTGGTACGGACAGTCCTCGACGACCTCGATCTCGGGCAGCACCTCGGCCAGCGCCCGCGCCGCGGTGGACTTGCCCGTGCCCTTGGCGCCGCGGATCAGCACACCGCCGATCAGCGGGTTGATCGCGTTGAGCAGCAGCGCGGTCTTCATCCGCTCCTGGCCGACCAGGGCGGTGAACGGGAAGTGCTTCGTGGTCAGGTGGTGCATCGGTCGCTCCGATGGGCTCCTGGGGGCGGATGGGGTTGGAGCAGTATAGACGCCGCGGGCGTCGCGTCGACGATCGCCGTGTCCCCTCCGGACTGGCTCTGCGAGTTCGGACCGATCCACCAGGAGTGCCGACAGCCCCGTGGCTCGGCTGGAGCCGCGCCGCCGATCGGGGCGTGGTCTCGACCCGCGACGAGACCGCCCGCATCGTGGCTCGATGGACGACATCCAGATCCTCGTCGACCTCCACACGCCCAACCCCCGCCTCGGCCCGGGAAGCGACGAGCACACCCGACGCGCGCTCGAGCTGTCGGGGTTGCTCGGGCGCACCGACCTGGAGGTGGCCGACCTCGGCTGCGGCACCGGCGCCTCGGCGCTGGTGCTCGCGGAGTCCCTCGACGCACACATCACCGCCGTGGACCTCTTCCCGGCGTTCCTGCGGGAGCTCGAGAACTCGCTGTACGAGCGGCACGAGGCCCACGTCAGCTACGGCTTCTACATCGCGCGGAAGGTGGGGAGCTGACGAGTGCCTCGTGGAGAGGGCCAGGCGACCCGGCTGGCGCGGCTGCTGGTGCTCGGCGTCGAGGAGCTGCTCGGGATCCCCGTCCTGCCCCCGGGAGAGACGGTCAGCCCTCGTCCACCGCCCGGATCGCGTCCCCGAACTCCGAGGCGTCGAGCCCCTCCAGGTAGCCGGTGATCAGGCGATTCTTGTGCCGGTCGGCGCGGTTGCGCTTCTGGACGACGGAGAAGCGATCCTCCAGCAGGTTCAGGTCCGGGAACAGCCGCCGCAGGCGACCGTCGGCCAGCTCCTGCAGCACGGTGTACTGCGGCACGAAGCCCACCCCCTGGCCGTCCAGCGCGGCGTTGATGATCGCGCGGATGTGGTTGACCTGCACGACGCGCCGGAACGCCGGGCGGCTCCTCGCCGGCAGCGCCCGCAGCAGGTTGCCCCACCAGTCCGCGCCCTTGTCCAGCGACAGCACCACGACGTCCTCGAGGTCGTGGGGCGTGCGGACGAGGTGGCGGGCCAGCAGGGCGTCCGAGGCGATGGCGACGTAGGCCTCGCGGAACAGCGGCCGGCTCTCCACCTTCGGGTGGTTGTGGGGCCGGCAGTCCACGGCCAGATCGATCTCGTCCCGCAGCAGCGGCGCCACGAGGTCGTGGGAGAACACGTAGTCCACGTGGAGCTCGGGATGCGCTCGCAGGAGCGGACCCATCTTGCGGATCAGGACCGTGGTGCCGAACTCCACGTTGGCCCCGAGCCGCACCGTGATCCGGGGCAGGTCGCCGCCGGTGAGCTGCTCCTCGACCTCCTCGAGCTCGGCGAACACCCGCTCGCAGGTGTGCTGTAGCAGCACGCCGGACTCGGTCAGGTGGAGCTGCCGGGCGCGCCACTCCACCAGGGGTTGCCCCACGCTCTGCTCCAGCTTGCGGATCGCGTGGCTCACCGCGGACTGGGTGACGTGGAGACGCCGGGCGGCGTCGGTGTAGCTGCCGGTCCTGGCCGCCTCGCGGAACACGTGGAGCTTGTTCAGATCGAGCTTCATGGGACTCCCGGCCCGTCGTGGCCGATGTCTCTTATGTATGAACAATCTTCATACTATCTCTGAAAACGTATCATTTCATTCATTCACTGTCTCGACCTACATTCCAGCCAGGTGCCGTCGATGAGGCGGTCCGGAGGAGGTCCGGGATGGTGAGCCCGCTGATCGAGGACGTGTCCGACCGCCACGCGGGTCTGCTCGCGGGCGGAGGGGCAACCGCGCATGGACCGGCGCTGACCGTGATCTCGCCCATCGACGGCCTCCCGGTGGGCGAGGTGATCACCGCCGACGTCGGGGACACCGACCGCGCCATCGCCGCGTGCCACGCCGCGTTCGAGCACTGGCGGCGGGTGCCGGCGCCGGTGCGCGCCGACGTGGTGCGCCAGATCGGCGACGAGCTCCGCGGTGCCAAGGACGAGATCGCCGCGCTGGTGACCCGCGAGATGGGCAAGACGATCCGCGAGGCCCGCGGCGAGGTCCAGGAGATGATCGACATCTGCGACCTGGCCACCGGGCTGGGCCGGCAGATCGGCGGCAAGACCCTGCCCAGCGAGCGCCCCGGGCACCGGCTGATGGAGCAGTGGCACCCGCTGGGCGTGGTCGGCGTGATCACGGCGTTCAACTTCCCCGTGGCGGTGTGGGCCTGGAACGCCGCGGTGGCCTGGACCTGCGGCGACACGGTGCTGTGGAAGCCCTCGTCCAAGGCGCCGCTGTCCGCCATCGCCTGCACCGAGCTGGCCCGCGGCGTGCTGCGCCGGGGTGGCCACCCCGAGGCGGTGGCCTCGCTGGTGGTGGGGCGCGGCGCCGACGTGGGCGACCCGCTGATCGCCGACCCGCGGGTGGCGCTGGTGTCGTTCACCGGCTCGGTGCCCACCGGCCGCCGCGTCGGCCGCGTGGTCCAGGAGCGCTTCGGGCGGGTGCTGCTCGAGCTCGGCGGCAACAACGCCGCGATCGTCACGCCCCACGCCGACCTGGACCAGGCGCTGGCGGCGGTGTTCTTCGGCGCCGTGGGCACGTCGGGGCAGCGCTGCACGACCACCCGCCGGGTGCTGCTGCACACCGACGTCCACGACGAGTTCGCGCGGCGCCTGCGGGGCGCCTACCGGCAGGTCGTGATCGGCGATCCGTCCGACGAGGGGACGCTGATGGGCCCGCTGGTGGACGCCGCCGCGGTGCGCCAGATGCGCCAGGCGCTGGAGCAGGCCCGGGCCCAGGGCGGGCGGGTGCTGTGCGGCGGCGAGGTCCTCGACCTGCCCGGCGGCTGCTACGTCACGCCGGCCCTGGTGGAGGCCACCCCCGGGATGGAGATCGTCTCCCGGGAGACCTTCGCGCCGATCCTGTACCTGCTGCGCTACGACGACCTCGACGAGGCGATCGCGATCCACAACGCCGTGCCCCAGGGGCTGTCCAGCGCCCTGTTCAGCCGCGACCTGCTGGAGATCGAGCGCTTCCTCGGCCCCGACGGCAGCGACTGCGGCCTGACCAACGTCAACACCGGCACCTCGGGCGCCGAGATCGGCGGCGCGTTCGGCGGCGAGAAGGAGACCGGCGGCGGGCGCGAGTCCGGCTCGGACGCCTGGAAGGCCTACATGCGCCGCCAGACCACCGTGATCAACGGTACGTCCGAGATCGCCCTGGCCCAGGGCATCCGCTTCGACCTCGCCGGTGGGGGGGAAGAGCCGAGGAGCACCCCATGAACGACACGATCTTCTCGTTCCCGCTGCCCGACAGCGAGCCGGCCCTGGCCTACGAGCCCGGCAGCGCCGCCCGCGACGAGCTCAAGGCCGAGCTGGAGCGCCAGGCCGCCGAGGTGGTGGAGATCCCGCTGGTGATCGGCGGCGAGGAGATCCGCACGGGCAACCTCGCCGAGGTGACGATGCCGTGCGACCACGGCCACGTGCTGGCCCGCGTCCACCTGGCCGGCGAGCGCGAGGTCGCGCGCGCCGTCGACGCCGCGCTGGAGGCCCGCCGCGGGTGGGCCGCCACGCCGTGGATCGACCGCGCCTCGACGCTGCTGCGCGTCGCCAACCTGCTGGCCACCACCCGCCGCGCCGCGATCAACGCCGCGACCATGCTCGGCCAGGGCAAGAACGTCCAGCAGGCGGAGATCGACGCCGCCTGCGAGACCGTCGACTTCCTGCGCTACAACACCCACTTCGCGTCGCGGGTCTACGCCGAGCAGCCCCGCTCGTCGGCCGACCAGCTCAACCGCGCCGAGTACCGCCCGCTGGAGGGCTTCGTGCTCGCGGTGACCCCGTTCAACTTCACCGCGATCGCCTCGAACCTGCCGATGGCGCCGGCGCTGATGGGCAACGCGGTGGTGTGGAAGCCGGCCAGCACGGCGGTGCTGTCCAACCACCGGCTGATGCAGGTCTACTCCGAGGCCGGGCTGCCCCCCGGGGTGATCAACTTCGTGCCCGGCCCGGGCGGCGCGATCTCCGCGGCGGCCCTGCCGCACCCCGACCTCGCCGGGATCCACTTCACCGGCTCCAACGGCACCTTCCACCACCTGTGGCGCGGCGCGGCCGAGAACCTGGCGACGTATCGCTCCTACCCACGCCTGGTCGGCGAGACCGGCGGCAAGGACTTCGTGGTCGCCCACCCCTCGGCCGACCCGCGGGAGGTGGCCGTCGCGCTGGTCCGCGGGGCCTTCGAGTACCAGGGCCAGAAGTGCTCGGCGGTCTCGCGGGCCTACCTGCCGGCCTCGCTGTGGCCGGCGATCCGCGATCACGTCGGAGAGATGCTGGCCCGGGCGACGATGGGCGACGTGCGGGACTTCCGCCACTTCGTCAACGCGGTGATCGACCGCGCGGCGTTCCGCCGCATCGCCGGGGTGCTGGAGCAGGCCCGCCGCGACCCGGCGATCGAGGTGGTCGCCGGCGGCGAGGCCGACGACACCACCGGGTGGTACGTCCAGCCCACGGTGCTGCACAGCGACGATCCGGGCCACGCCACGATGCGCGAGGAGATCTTCGGCCCGGTGCTGACGGTCTACGTCTACGACGACGACCGCTTCGACGAGACGCTGCGGCTGTGCGACGAGACCTCGCCCTACGGCCTCACCGGCGCCGTGTTCGCCCGCGACCGCCGGGCGCTGGTGGCCGCGTCCGACGCGCTGCGCTTCGCCGCCGGCAACTTCTACATCAACGACAAGCCCACCGGCGCGCTGGTGGGCAAGCAGCCCTTCGGCGGCGGGCGCGCCTCGGGCACCAACGACAAGGCCGGCGGCCCGCTGAACCTGCTGCGCTGGGTCAGCCCGCGCTCGATCAAGGAGAGCTTCCGGCCGGCGACCGACTTCCCCTACCCGTCGATGGCGGCGCCATGAGCCGGACCGCGAGAGGAGCACCGATGACCGTCCCGACCGAGCAGATCCAGCGCGTCCTCGAGCTGCAGCGGCGGCACCGCTGGACCATGGCGCGCACCACCGCGGCGGAGCGCATCCGTCGCCTGCGGCGCCTGCGCGATGTCATCTGGGGGCGGCGCGCCGAGCTCCACCGCGCGCTGCGCGACGACTTCCGCAAGAACGCCACAGAAGCCGACATCACCGAGCTGTACCCGTTCGTCGCCGAGGTCGACCACGCCATCCGGCACCTGCCGCGCTGGATGAAGCCCCAGCGCGTCAAGACGCCCAGGATGCTGGCCGGGACCCACAGCCGGATCCTCCACGAGGCCAAGGGCCTGGTGCTGATCCTGTCGCCCTGGAACTACCCGCTGAACCTGCTGCTCAACCCGCTGGTCGCCGCCATCGCCGCGGGCAACTGCGCCGTGATCAAGCCCTCGAGCAAGGTGCCCCACACCGCCGCGCTGTCCCGCGAGCTGCTCGCCGAGGTGTTCCCCGAACAGGAGGTCGCGGTCTTCGAGGGCAGCTCGGCGGTGGCCGACGCGCTGCTGGCCGAGCCCTTCGACCACGTCTTCTTCACCGGCAGCACGCGCGTCGGCCGCAAGGTGATGCGCGCCGCGGCCGAGCACCTGACCCCCGTGACGCTGGAGCTCGGCGGCAAGTCGCCGGTGATCGTCGACCGCAGCGCCGACCTGGACCGCACCGCCGAGCGGGTGCTGTGGGGCAAGTTCGTCAACGCCGGGCAGACCTGCGTGGCGCCGGACTACGTGCTGATCCACGAGTCGATCGCCGAACGGTTCGTCGCCCGGGCCCGCCGCGTGCTCGAGGACCGCTTCGGCCGCGACGCCGCGGCGCGCCGGGAGAGCCCGTCGTACTGCCGCCTGGTCAGCCAGCGTCACGCGGCCGGCCTGCAGGACCTGCTGCAGCGGGCCGTCGACCACGGCGCCCGCGTCGAGTTCGGCGGCACGATCGACCCCGAGGCGCGCTACCTCGAGCCGACCCTGCTCGGCGGCGTCACCGAGGACTCGCCGGTCATGGAGGACGAGATCTTCGGGCCGATCCTGCCGATCCTGACCTACCGCTCGCTGGACGAGGCGATCCGCATCGTCCGCGCGCGGCCCAAGCCGCTGGCGCTGTACGTGTTCGCCGGCGACGACGCCGTGGTCGACCGCGTGCTGGCCGAGACCACCGCGGGGGGCAGCTGCGTCAACAGCGTGATCCTGCACCTGGCCAACCCCGACCTGCCGTTCGGCGGCGTCGGCACCAGCGGGATGGGACGCTACCACGGGTTCCGCGGCTTCCAGGAGCTGTCCAACGAGCGCGCCGTGCTGCGCCAGGGCTGGCTGGACACGCTGCGGTTCTTCTACCCGCCGTACACGGACAGGGTCGACAAGACGATCCGGCTCGCGATGAGGTACATGAGCTGACGTGCTTGCCCTCGACGTCCGCCGACTGGGACGGCTCCCCCGCGGTGACCCTGCCCGACATCCTCACCGACGCCGGCGTGACCACGCCCGAGTCCTACAGCTACGCCTTCACGGCCTCGGACGACTACATGAAGGACGGGTTCGTCTGGGACGATGTCCAGCAGGCCGTGCTGATCCAGGCCACCGGCGACCTGGAGTGGCCCGACGAGCTCGGCTTCCCCGGCGGCGACTTCGTCGGCAACGTCGTCGACATCGAGGCGACCGTTCCGTAGCCCGCGCGCTCAACGACGATCGACGTGGGGGATCCGAGCACACGTCGAACAGCGACCATGGGAGCCGCACTACAGGAACGTCTGCTGGAGAGCAGGCCTGTTCGTGGAATGGCGGCGGCTACCGGCGTGTAGGGAGAGCGCGCGCCGGTTTCTCTGCCACGACTGCGGCGAGTACTTCCCGTGCGCGCCCTACGGACCAGGGCCGTGGGACGGGATGTTCGACCGCTCTCTGCGCTACTGGGTCTGTTCGACCTGCGCGGCATCGCTCCCCGAAGCCAACCCCGGGCCCCTCGCCGCTCGTGCGCGGGGACGCGGTTGGCGACAGCGCCTACCTGCGCGCCCCGGCCATCGATCTCCACCACGAGCCGGCGCCACCGAACAGGTGCGTGCTTGTCCCGCTGGCAGAGGCGTCTCGGTGGTCATCGAGAGCTCGACCCCGCCGCCCAGACGCGACGGATCTCCAAGAGTCGTGGATCCCTACCGGTGGCTCACCACCTCGTCGACCGATCCCCGCCCCGTTCCATCTTCCTGTGCGTCGTCTTGCGACCGCGACTCCATCTTCCGGTACAGCGTCCTGCGGTCGATGCCGAGGATCCGCGCGGCCATCGCCTTGTTGCCGCCGGTGACCTCCATCACCTGGCTGATGTAGCGCTGCTCCAGCTCCTCGAGCGTCCAGCCCTCGGTCGCGGCCTGGCGCAGGGCATCCGAGGACGAGCCGGGGTCCGAGCTGGCCGGGCGCAGGTCCTCGAGCACCAGGCAGTCGTGGTCGGTCAGCGCCACCGCGCGCTCCACGGCGTTGGCCAGCTCGCGGACGTTGCCGGGCCAGGGGTAGGAGCGCATCCAGCGCACGGCATCGTCGGAGATGCCGAACACGGGCCGGTCGAGCGTCTCGCTGCACCGTTGCAGGAACACGTCGGACAGCGCCTCGATGTCCTCGGGTCGCTCGCGCAGGGGGGGGACCTCGAGCCGGATCACGTTGAGCCGGTAGTACAGGTCCGGTCGGAACTGCCGCTCGCGCAGCGCGTCCTCCAGCGGACGGTTGGTCGCCGCGATCAGCCGCACGTCGACCTCGACCTCGCGGGTGCCGCCGAGGGGCCGGACCCGACGCGTGTCCAGCGCCTGCAGCAGCTTGGGCTGGGTCTCCAGTGGCATCTCGGTGATCTCGTCGAGGAACAGCGTGCCGCCGCGGGCCTGGACGAACAGGCCCTCGCGGTCCTCGCGCGCGTCGGTGAAGGCCCCCCGCCGCACCCCGAACAGCTCGCTCTCCGCCAGCGTCGCGGGCAGCGCCGCGCAGTTGACCTGCACGAACGGTCCGGCCGCGCGATCGCTCTGGCCGTGGATGTGACGAGCCAGGGCGCTCTTGCCCACCCCGCTCTCGCCGGTCATCAGCACCGGGGCGTCACTGCGGGCGGCCCGATCCGCGAGCTCGACAGCTCGCCGCATCGCCGGACTGCGTGCCACGAGGCTGCCCGGAGACGTGCCCGTCATGGTCCGGCGCAGGCGGACGATCTCGCGGCGCATCCGTCGCTCCCGCAGCGCGCGCTCCACCGCCAGCAGCAGGACCTCGATGCGAAACGGCTTGGTGACGAAGTCGCAGGCACCGGCGCGCACCGACTGCACCGCCAGATCGATGCTGCCGAACGCGGTGATCAGCAGGACGAGCTGGTCGGGGCGGTGCTTGTGCACCGCCTTGAGCAGGTCGATTCCGCGCAGCTCGGGCATCTCGATGTCGGCGATCACCAGGTCGAACCGCTCGGCTCGGATACGATCCCGGGCTCGCAGGGGCGAGACCTCGCCCTCGACCTCGTACCCCGCGTCCTGCAGCTCCTCGACCAGGTAGTCGACCACGCCTGGATCGTCGTCGACCACCAGCAACCGCTCGGATGTGCCCGTCATCCAGGTCCTCCTGTCGAGCCATCGTCGCTGCTCGACCCTGCTTCGGTTCCGGTCAGGGATGGAGCGTCGTCCACGGTCTCACGGTCTCCGGAGCCCTCCAGCGGCAGCCACACCGAGAAGCGGCAACCGAGACCCACCTCGGACTCGACGCCGATCTCGCCGCCGTGCTCCATGACGATGGCTCGGACCACCGCCAGGCCCAACCCGGTCCCCCCTTCGGCCGCCCGGGTGGTGAAGAACGGCTCGAACACGCGATCGCGGACCTCGGCGGCCATGCCGCCGCAGCGGTCCTGGACGACCAGCTCGAGCCCCATCGCGGCTCTTCCGGGGGCCGCCGCCTCCCGTAGCTCGATCTCCACGTCGCTGTGCTCGTGCGACGCATGGATCGCGTTGGTCAGCAGGTTCAACACCACCTGCTGGATCCGGTCCCCGTCCGCCAGGATCGCGGGCAGTTTTCTCTCCGCTTCCATCCGGATGGTCACGTGGCGCCGGCGCGCCTCCACGTCGAGCAGCTCGACCACCTGCTGGACGACCTCGCGCAGGTCGGTCGGGCCCACCGTGGGTGGCTGCCGGCGCGTCAGCGACAGCATCCGCTCCACGATGCGGGAGATGCGCTCGGTCTCCCGGACCAGGATCTCGGCGTTGCGCCGGGTCCGCTCCGCATCGCCGGGCCGCAGGGCCAGGGACCGCGCGCGCCCCTGCAGTACCTGTAGTGGAGAGCCGATCTCGTGTGCCACGGACGCCGACAGCTGCCCGATGGTGGCGAGCTTGTCGGCCCGCTGAAGGGCCTGGACCAGCTCGCGGCGGCGCTCGGCCTCCTCCCGCAAGTGGCGGCGTGTGTCCCGCAGCTCCCGGACCATCTCGTTGAACTCCTGGGCCACGTTGCCGATCTCGTCGCGGCGCTGGATGTCGAGGCCCGAAGCCAGATCGCCCTCGCGGACACGCCGCATCGCGGCCGTCATCCGTTGCAGCGGGTGGCCGATGTACGCCGAGCCCATCACCAGCCCCAGCAGCGACGCGGTCAGCACGAACAACCCGACCGACAGCGCGATCCCCCCGGACGTGGCGGCCAGGTCGCTGCGCAGGTCGTCGAGCGGCCGCGACAGCGCGAGCGCACCCATCGGTCGCTTGTCGTCCGACTGGAGACGGCAGACGAACACCACGCGCCGGGCGTCGTCCTCGGGCTCGAACCGGACGATGGGCTGCTCCTTCTCCATCGACTCGGCAACCAGCGGTTCCATCCACGAGGGTGTCCCCGTCCGCGCGCTGGTGGACTGCCGCAGCGACTGATCGGCGTCGAACAGGTACACGTCCACGGACGGATCGAGGTACTCCAGCTGGAACATCGACTCCTCGATGTCCTCCAGCTGCCGGTCCCGCAGGGCGTTCTCGACGGACACCCGCAGGCTGTTGCCCACCAGCCGCACCTCGCGGACCACCGAATCGCGCAGGTCGCCGCGCTCCACGTGGACCAGGTACAGCCCGTAGGTCCCGAACAGCAGGCTGCCCGCGAGGGCCAGGGCCGCGGTCATCCGGGTCGTGATCCGCATCGTCAACCGTCCTCGACTGTGGCAATCATGTACCCGGGTGTGGCGAAATACACCACCCCATCCCATCGATTCTGCACCGTGCTCGCCCGCAGTCCGGGCCTGCCAGGCCTGCAAGCCCCGTCCATGCAAGTTCCCGGCCGTGTCTGCGCCCGAGATGGCACGCCGCTTGCTCATTCAGCGACATCGCCTGGAAACCGGCTCTGCGAAACGAGGTGGGCCGAGCCGCTCCGGGGCGAGTTCGTCCGTGACGACGAGGAGCCCGTGGGGACCGCGTCCCTGGAAGCCGGGTGATGCCCGAATGCCGCGCTCGAAATGGAGAAGTTCGTGACGAGGAAGACCACGGGAACAGCAAAGGACGTACTCGTACTCGCCACCGTCTTGCTCTGGGTGCCCCTGTCCGCGGCGGCCCAGCCCGCTACCCCCGAGATGATCCCCGTCGAGGACCTGCAGCTCGAGGGCCGCGCGGCCCCCGACTTCACCCTGCCGACCCTCGACGGCGGCACCGTGGCGCTGGTCGACCTGCGCGGCAAGCCGGTGATCCTGTCGTTCTGGGCCAGCTGGTGCGGGCCGTGCCGCCACGAGATGCCCGCGCTGGTGCAGTACCAGGACGATCACCCCGACGTCCACGTGATCACGATCAACGTCGATCGCGACGCCGCCGACGCCCGTAGATTCCTGCAGAGCGTGCAGTCGGACCTCCCCGTCGGCCTCGACAACGACGCCGCGGTGGCGTCCCAGTACCTGGTGACCTCGATGCCCCAGTCGGTGGTGATCGACCGCAACGGGACCGTCAAGCTGGTCAAGCTCGGCTACGGCACCAAGGACGGGCTGACCGAGATCGACAACGCGGTGAAGGGGCTGTAGCGATGGGCAAGAAGGGCAAGAAGAGCCTGGACGAACGCCAGGACGCGCCGTCCGGGGACGCCGACGACACATCCGCCCAGGCCGGCAAGTTCGAGCCGTTCCTGCTGTGGGGCGTAGTCGTGGTGATGCTGGTCGGCGCCGGCATCGGCGTGCTGATGACGTGGCACCACGAGAAGTTCCTCTTCGGCGAGGTCGAGGGCGACCTGATGGGCTGCGAGTCCAACGAGGAGGTCAACTGCGACGTGGTCAACGCGTCGGAGTACTCCGAGTTCCTCGGCGTGCCCATTGCGGCGTGGGGCTTCGCGACGTACCTGACCATCGCGGTGATCGCGATCCTGGCGTGGCGAGGCCGCCGAGACGGCATCCCGCTGCTGTTCCTCGCCGGCGTCGCCACGGTGCTGTACGCGATCTTCCTGTACTACATCTCCAAGTCGCAGCTGGGCTACGTCTGCCTGTGGTGCATCCGGCTGTACATCGTCAACGGTCTGCTGATGGCGCTCGCCCTGGGGCTCAAAGGCTGGCGCAAGCCCTGGCCGACGCCGGCGACGTGGGGCGTCGCCGTGGGCGTGTTCGTCGCGCTGTCCGTCGTCGCCATCGCCGGCGCGAGGATCGTGCGCGCGTCGCTGCTGGGCGAGGGCGGCGACGTGGAGCTGTCGGTGGAGCTCGCGCCCCCCGACGAGGAGCCGGACGGCAAGGGCAAGGTCTACGAGGCCGATCCCGAGGGGGACTGCCCACCGCGGACGCTGACGATCACCACCGAGGACGGCAACGACGTGGAGATCACGCTGCCGCCGACCATGCCGTGGCGCGGCAACCCCGACGCCAGCGTGGTCGTCATCGACCTCAACGACCTCGAGTGCGGCTACTGCAAGCGCGTCTCGCTGCAGCTGGCCAAGGTCTACCCCGCGTACGAGGACCGGGTGCTGTTCGTCTCGCTGTCGTACCCGATGGACCCGGCGTGCAACCCCGGGGTCAACAACAAGCGCCACCGCGACGCCTGCAGCGCGACGCGGGCCCAGGTCTGCGCCGGGCGCCAGGACAAGTTCTGGGCGTTCCACAAGCTGGCGTTCAAGAACGCGCACGAGCTCGACGCCGACGCGCTGCGGCTGTACGCCGACACCGTCGGCGTCGACCTGGCCCAGTACGATCAGTGCCTGGCCGATCCGAGCTCGCACCAGCAGGTGTACGACGAGGCCAGCATCGGCAAGACCCTCGAGGTCCACGGCACGCCGCGGCTGTACATCAACGGCAAGCTGTACCGCGGCGGTCGCTCCGCCGAGCAGATCGCGCGCCAGATCGAGATCGCGCTCGGCGCCGCCCCCGCCGACGCCGCCAGGGCGGCCCAGGCGATGCGCGGCGAGTCCGACGCCGTACAGCCGATCGCCGAGGACGTCGCCGAGATGCAGACCGTCGAGCACGGCGACCTGTCGTTCGAGATCGACACCTTCGAGGCGGCGCTGACCGACGGCGAGGCCGTGGTCGGCAAGCACGAGATCCCGGCGACGCGGATGAGCTGGTTCGCGGCCAAGGAGGCCTGCGAGGCGGTGGGCAAGCGGATGTGCACCGAGCGCGAGTGGCTCACCGCCTGCCAGGGCGCCGCCGCCGTGGACGACGACGGCGACGGCGAGTTCGCCGACGACATGGTCGAGGGCACGACCTATCCCTACAGCGACTTCCACGCGCCCGGCCGCTGCTGGGACGGCAAGACAGGTGAGCAGTTCCGACCCGTCTACACCGGCGAGATGCCGGGCTGCGCCTCGAGCGACGGCGTGTACGACCTGACGGGCAACGTCGAGGAGTGGGTCGGCGCGACCCCCGAGGCCGCCGTGCTGATGGGCGGCGCCTACGACACCAGCAAGGACCACGCGCGGTGCTACCGACGCAACGACACCTTCGGTCCGGGGTACGCCAACCAGCGGACCGGCTTCCGTTGCTGTCAGGACTGACCGGCGAACGAGAGCGGGAGAGGGACCGATGATGAGCGAGGGCCGCGAGCACAAGGGGATCGTCCGCTGGCCGTTGATCGTGGCCACCGGGCTGATGATCGCGGGCCTCGCGCTGTCCTACCACCTCGCCCAGGTGTACCTGGACACCCACTACGGCCTCGAGTCGTTCGAGAGCCGGTGCGACTGGAGCGAGGGGATGAGCTGCGGAGCCGTGGCCGAGAGCCGCTGGGCCACGGTGCTGGGCATCCCCAACGCCGTCCTCGCCGCCGCCACCTACGTCTTCCTCGCCGTGCTCTTCGCCTGGACGGCGCGCGCGAGCGCGGAGCGACGTCGCGTGCTCGGGGGGTACCTGCTGGCGATCATGGCCGGCGTGCTGGCCTACTCGCTGTTCCTGCTGGCCGTCTCGACGTTCTCCATCCACGCTTTCTGTCCCTTCTGCCTGGGACTGGACCTGGTCAACGTGGGTGCCACGGTGGCCCTCCTCGCCGCGTTCCGGTGGCGCTGGAGGGACCTCCTCGGCGGACTGCGGGACGGAGTCGTCAGGCCCAGCCGTCCTGCCGCAGTCGCCGTGATCCTCCTGATCCTCGTTGCCGGTGTCGCCATCGGCGCCGAGCGTGTCGCCCGGCAACGCCTGATCGAAGCGTCCGTCGCCGCCGCGCTCGGCCAGGACCAGGCTCCCGCCGCTCCACCCGCCGGAAAGACGGTCGCAGCACCGGCTGGCGAGGGCGGCTCTCCCGCAGGCGCCGCGGACCCCGTTCGGCTCACGCCCGCGAGCGAGGCACCGTCCAAGGTGACCAAGCCGATCCGGGGTCCGCGGCGCCTGCCTCCCTCTCGCGAGCAGGTCCCGCTCCGCGACGACGACCCGTCGCTGGGACCGCCCGACGCACCGATCACCATCGTCACCTTCGGCGACTTCGACTGCGGGTACTGCAAGAAGTTCCACTCCCACGTCGAACAGGTCCGCCAGCGCCATCCCGACGAGATCCGGGTGATCTCCCTGCAGTTCCCGATGCACACCGACTGCAACCCGCACATCGGCAAGTCGCTGCATCGCTCCGCCTGCATGACCTCGAAGGCCGCGCTGTGCGCCCACGAGCAGGGCAGGTACTGGGAGTTCCACGAGGAGCTGTTCAAGAACCGGCGACGCCACGGTCCGGCCGACATCGACCACTACGCCCGGCACCTCGGACTCGACACTGCCGCCTTCTCTTCGTGCATGGACTCCGAGCGGATCACCGAGCGGCTGGCCGCGGACGTGACCCGCGCCGGCGACCTCGGGGTCACCGGCACGCCGCGGTCGTACATCAACGGCCGCGTCTTCAGCGGCGCCGTCGCCCCCGAGGTCATCGAGGCCGTCGTCCAGGTCGAGCTCGGCAACGAGCAGATCGAGCCCGGCGGCGACTTCTCGGTCCTCGTGGAGAAGGTCGCGGCCTCGACCAACGAGCCCGACACCGAGGGTGTGCCGGCGCTGACGCCCGGTGTCGTGCTCGAGATGATCCCGATCACGAAGGGGGGCCTGCGGTTCCTGATCGACCCGGTGGAGGCCAGCGTGGACACCGAGGGCCGAGCCGTCCCGGTGGCCGGTGTCGATCCCGCCCACGCCACCTGGTACGAGGCGCGCGACGCCTGTGCGCGCTCCGGCAAGCGCCTGTGCACGCAGCAGGAGTGGATCACCGCCTGCCAGGGGGCGCAGGCCCTCGACGACGACCGCAACGGCGACTTCGCCGACGACTACGTCGAAGGCCGCGAGTACCCGTACGGCGACTACCTGGATGCCGGCATCTGTCACGTCGACGGCGACCGCGACCAGACGGTGCCCTTGCCAGCCGGCGGGCTACCCGGATGTCGCACGCCCGAGGGTGTGCACGACCTGGTGGGCAACCTGCAGGAGTGGGTGGGGTCGGACGGGGCCCGGGCGACGCTGATGGGGGGCACCTTCTACAGCAAGTCCAATGCCTCGTGCCTGTACAGCTACGACACCTTCGGTCCGGGTCTGTCCAACCGTTCCACCGGATTTCGCTGCTGCGCGGACACCCCCGCCGGAACGACCGCGAAGAGGGATGGACGATGATCATACGAGCACCGCGGACCGCTCGACCCAACGGAGAGCTCAACCTGCTCGCACCGAGCTCGTCGTGGATCCGTATCACCGTTTCGGTGGGCATCGCTGCCGCCTGTACCGTCCAGCTGTGCTGCAAGACGGCGCAAGACACCGCAGCCGTGGAAGCGGGAGACGAAGCGTTCCTCGGCTTCGACGACCTCGACGATCTCGACGCCGACGCGCCGCAGAGCGAGGACCCCGCGGCGGCGATGGTGTCCGCGGGCGGCCGATCCGGGACCAGCGGCCCGGCGCCGGGCTCGGTCCCCCTGCTGGCCCAGCCAGAGGAGATCGATGTCGTCGGGCACGCTGTTCCCTCGTTCGATGGAGACCTCCTCGCGGGAGGCCACCTGTCGAGCCAGGACCTGCAGGGCAAGGTCGTCCTGCTGACCTTCTTCGCCTCGTGGTGCACGGCGTGCCGCAAAGAGCTGCCTGAGCTACCCAAACTCCAAGACCAGTACGGTCCTCGTGGATTCACCGTCGTCGCCGTGGGCGTGGACCGCAAGCGCGAGGACGCCAGCGGCTTCCTGGACGGCGTCCCGGTGAACTTCCCGGTCCTGCTCGACCCGGAGTCACGCATCCTCGGGCAGTTCGACGTGGTCAGCATGCCCACGGCCTTCGTCATCGACCGCGAGGGCCAGGTCCGCAGCCGGCACCGTGGCTACACCGACGAGGCGATCGGCGAGTACAAGCAACAGATCGAGGGGCTGCTGTGATCCGAACATCTGGAGCCCTTCCGACCTCTTTGCATCGGTGTCTTGCCGGCACAACGGGCGCTACCGGCCGGGCTGGACACCTGCCTCGGGTCCGGCTCTCGTAGCAGCGGATAACTGGTGCCCCCCACCGCGACCGCGGGGGCCGGACCCTGGGCGAATCCATGCTCGACCCCGGACGCCGTCTACCACCGCGCTCGCTCTGGATTCTCCGTGGCGCTTGCGTTCACCAGATCCCAGCGAACTCGCCGAGACTGCCCTGCCCCGCGTCGGATGCACGGAATCGTTCGTGCTACTGGGTGTGTCGAGATCCTTCCCAGAGAGAGAGCCTGGAACCCGCGTACTACTTGGGGGTTGGCCGGCCCTGCGAGCCCGTGTCGGAATCACCAGGTCTCGACGCACCCCGGCCGTCACAATCCCAGCAGGATCGCCACCCCGCACAGCGCCACCACCACGCCCGCCAGGGGGTGTCCCAGGCGCGCCAGGCGCTCGGACGGCAGCAGGCGCACACCGGCGTGGAGCAACAATACAAGCCCGAGCATGGTCAGAATGGTGGCGGTGGCGAACACGCCGAGAACCAGCGCCAGCGTGGCCGGCGAGCCCTGGGCGGCCGGGAGCATCACGAGCGGGATCAGCGCCTCGCAGGGGCCGAAGGCGAAGACCAGCACCAGCGCCCAGATCGTGACGTCCCGGTGGGCGGAGCGGGGGCCGCCGCCGGCCGCGCCATCCGCGATACGCTCCGGCGGACGGTGCCCGTGCCGGTGGGGTCTCCAGATCCCCCAGGCGGTATAGGCCGTGCCGAGCGCCACCAGCGCCCAGGCGACCACGGAGCCTTGCCAGCCGAAGGTCTCCTCGACCCGGGCCGT
Source organism: uncultured Rickettsiales bacterium (assembly GCA_964584075.1). GTDB lineage: Bacteria > Myxococcota_A > UBA796 > UBA9615 > CAYRNR01 > CAZOYV01. The sequence continues at coordinate 29,117 of CAZOYV010000047.1, forward strand.
GCCCAGGCCGAGCAGGCCGCCGATCACCAGGGCGATGGCCAGCGAGGCCCCGACGTGGGCCAGGCCGCACGCCGCGGTCACGACCACCAGCCGGCGCCGCGACCAGCGCCGGGCCGCGCCGATGGCGACGAACGGCAGGTAGTGGTCGGGTCCCAGCGCGGTGTGCAGGAACCCCACCGAGGCGGCGCTCGCCGCCAGGACGGGCCAGGAGTCCATCGCCGATCAGAAGTCCACGTGGCAGTGACCCTCGCCGTCGATGTGTCCCAGCGTGCGGGTCAGGTGCTCGACGAAGGCCCACAGGTCGGTCACCTCGCTGTACTGGCCCACGCCGTACCCGGTGGCGGCGATGTCGGTGGCCGCCAGCTCCGCCTGGGTGATCTCGAAGTCTGCGTCCGCGTCAGCATCGGCGAGCACCTGGAACGCCACGCCCGCGTCCGGATCCTCGAGGTCGTCGTAGAACAGGTGGTCGCCGTGGATCGTCAGCTGGGTGTGGCCCTCGCCGCCCTCGGCGATGGTCAGGTCCGGCTCGCAGCCGTAGTGCGTGTCGGTGTCGAAGTCCCAGGCGAAGGTGTAGGTATCACCGCTCAGGGTCGCCGAGCCGGTCGCCGATATCGACAGACCGTTGTCGTTCATGTAGGCGACCTGGTCCTCGGTGGCGTTGCCGGCCACGGCGCCGCTGGCCGGGGCGATGATCATGTCCACGTGGTCGTAGTGGGTCGCCGGGGCGTCGGCCTCTCCCACGGCGTGAGGACCGGCGGCGGCCACGTCGAAGATCTGCTGGCCGTCGACGGCGGCCACCTCGTCACCGTTGCCGTCGACCAGCGCCACGCCGCCGATCGCGACCAGGAACTCGTCGTAGGTGATCGTGTAGCCGTCGTCCACGTCGGCCGCGGGGATCTCGTCCTCGATGTACTCCTCGCCCCAGGTCTCGACGATCCAGGTGCCGTTGCCGGTGCAGCCGGCGAGCAACAGCAGCGGGGTCAACAGGGTCAGGTGCCTCTTCATGGTTCGTTCCTCCTCGAATCAGGGATTCACTGGATCTCGTAGGAAAAGGACAGGTTGCTCTCGAGCCCGAACAGCAGCGGGTTGGCCACGCCCTCGTCGGCGAGGGTGATGGTCCCGTCCGCGTCGCTGTCGAGCTCGTCGAACGCCAGGTGGCCGAGGATCTCGGCCGGGTCCACGGTCAGCGTGACGGCCGGGATGTCGTCCTCGGCCACGGTGGTGCCGAAGGGGATGCCCAGGATGACCTTGGTGTGGTCGACGACCAGGTCGAAGGGGACCGGACCGCCGCCGCCGTCGGCGGTGCCCGCCAGCACCAGGGTGTGCCCGGCCGCGGGGTGTCCGGCGTCGAGCCCGGCGTCGCCGTCGACGCCGTCCTGCTGCAGCTCGAGGCTGGCGGTCTCGTAGGTCCCCTCGTAGAAGCTGCCCTCGCCCACGACGGCCGCGGGCGCCAGCAGGTCGACGGACGTCGTGCCGGGCCACTCCCCCTTGACGTCGCCGGACATGTCGTGCCCCGGGTGGGCATGGGCCGTCGCCGGTCCCAGCGCGGCCCGCAGCATCCGGGCCAGCGGCGCCTGCATGTGTAGCTCCTCGACGCTCTTGGGCTCGTGGAAGTGCAGGGCGCCGAGCACGATCACGGCCGTGTCGAGCTCCACGTCGTAGCCCAGCGCCGTGGTGAAGCCCGCCGGCTGCGCGGAGCCGGCCTCGATCGGGACGGTCACCAGCGCCGGCTCGTCGCCACCTGGGCAGCCCGCGAGCGCCAGGGGCAGCGAGACGGACAGGAGCAGGAGCGCGGATTCCGTGCGTCGCAGCATCGTCGGTCTCGTGCCCGGAAGCCGGCCGGTCATGCCGACGCCGCCTCGGCACGGCCATCGTCCCGCACCGGCTGCGCCACGGCGGTGCACACGAGCTTGCCGTGGATCACGCCACGGGTGCCGATGATCTCGTCGGCGACCCGCTGCACATCCCCCGAGCGGCCCCGCAGCACGATGACCTCCAGGCAATGGTGGTGATCGAGGTGCACGTGGGTGGTGCAGATCACCATGTCGTGGACGTCGTGCTGCAACGACGTCAGCCGTTGCGACAGCTCCCGCTGGTGGTGGTCGTAGACCACGGTGACGGTACCCATCACCTCCGCGTCATCGTGGTTCCAGCGGTCGTCGACCAGGGCGCTGCGCATCAGGTCGCGCAACGCCTCCGAGCGGGTGGTGTAGTGCCTGCGCTGCACCAGCTCGTCGTAGGCCTCCATCAACGACGTCGGGACGGTGATGGTGTAGCGAGCCACGTTCTCGGTCATCGTCTCCCTCCTACTCCGCGCTGGCCGCCTCCGGCGCCTTCGCGAACAGCTGCCGCAGCGTCTCGACGTGGGCCCTCCCCTGGGTCAGGTAGTCGTACGTCCCCCCGTCCGGCGGCTGCTCCAGCGGATCGAGGAACACGACCTGCACCCCGGTGGCCTCGAACCGCGCCTCGAGCTCGTCGCCGGGCATCGACTCCCACGGCATCAGCCGCACGCCGCCGCCTCGCCTCCCGGTTCGTCCCTGGTGCCGCAGCCCTGCAGGCCCGCGGTGGACAGGGCGGGCAACAGGGCGACGAGGGCCCATCCGAGTCGTGGATCGGTGCGAGCTCTCATGCGGTTTCTCCTGCGTCTCGGGCCGTGTCCTGCTGCACGGACGGGGGTCACGCCGAACACGTGTACCCGATCGTCCGCACCGGCAAGAGGACATCAATTTCCATCATCCGGCCGTTTATCGTATGTATGAATCTCAAAAATTGACACCACCATTCGAAAGAGGTCCGCAGATGTTCCAGACACTCCGGTCGACACGCCGGGCGCTCCTGGTCGCCGCCGCCGCTCTCGCGACCGGCTGCGGCCCGGTCGAGGACGACACGACCGGCGACGACGACGTCGAGGATCCGGGCGTCCCGTGGGAGCCGATCAGCGAGGAGGGAGACGCGGTCGGCGACTGCGGCGCCGGGGACGCGTCCTGCGAGGCCGACATCGTCCAGCTGTACCACGCCCGCGACGCCGGCACGTTGCACCTCGAACTGCACTGGGCGTCGGCCTTCCCCGAGGACCAGGGCTCCTTCGAGCTGTTCCTGATCCCCGTGGACCCCCAGCGCGTCGGGCACACCTTCCAGTACAACCACGGGCAGTGGGGCTACTGGAATGCGGACTGCTCGAGCGCCCGCGACGACCGCCACGACGGCTGCCACTGGAGCACCGGCTCGATCCCGGGGTCGTTCGTCACCGAGTGGACCGCGGACGACCGCTTCCGGTGCCAGGTCGACGTGGCCGACCTCGGCTTCGAGGACCTCACGACGCTGCTGATGGGGGTGGGCGCGGCGCCCTTCTTCATCCAGCAGACCGCGGAGTTCACCGACCGCTACCCCGACGAGCTGTGGGTCTACTCCACCGAGATCGCCGGGCTGCACGAGGTGCCGTTCGTGGAGCCATGACCGCGGGTCGCGGCGATTCGCCGGTCGCGACGGCGGGAACACGCACAGAGACGAGATCGAACCACGGACTCGACCAGGAACAAGGGAGAAACCTCATGAACGAAGCACAGCATCCTCCAGGCAATCCCCACAGGTTGCGGATCGAGGCCATGATCCGCGAGGACGACCGGCGCGGTCTGCTGGACCTCGCCGGGATGCTCCACGGGCACTTCTGCAACTACCTCGCGTACGGGGTGATGGCCGGCGCGAGCGCGGTGCGGGAGCTCGGCGTGCAGAACACGGGGATGGAAGAGGTCGTCGCCCTGGTCGAGACCAACAACTGCTTCTCCGACGGCATCCAGCTCACCACCGGCTGCACCTTCGGGAACAACGCGCTGGTCTACGAGGACCTGGGCAAGACGGCCTTCAGCCTGGTCCGGCGCGACGGCGAGGGCGTGCGCTACGTGCTCGACCCGGAGTTCGAGGACAGCCGCGAGACGGCTTTCCCGGAGGCGTACGGCCTGTGGAACCGGCTGATCGTGCACAAGGAGCAGGGCTCTCCCGAGGACTTCGGGAGGATGATGCAGCTCTTCCACGAGATGACGCTGCAGGAGATCGACCTGCCCCTGGAGACGGTCTTCCGGATCCGCAAGGGGAGCTTCGAGCTGCCCCCGCCGTCCATGATGTACCCCTGGGCGCGCTGCTCCCGCTGCGGCGAGAACGTCATGCAGCCCAGGGCCCGGCTCCAGGGCGAGGAGACCCTGTGCCTCGCCTGTGCGGGGGAGCCCGCCTTCGCCATGGACAGCCGGGGGATCGCTCCGGCGATCCGCGGCTGAGATCCTGCCGGCAGGTGCCGGTCGTACCGTCGGCGGAAGCGACGCCAGCCTGCTCGATGGCGCAGGCCGTCACCAGCCGTGGCAAGGGAGTACCTGCATGCAGCCCCCACCCTCCACCGCGATCCTCGCCCTGACGCTCACCCTGTCCGCCACCGCCCTGGCGGCCCGCGCCGGAGAGCCGGATCACCACGACCCCGTGGAGCACGCCCGGACCGAGGCGCTGCTCGTCGACACCGACATGGCGCTGGACGACGTCCGCGCGCTGCTGGCCCTGCTCGCCGCGCCCGGCGTGGACGTCGCGGCCGTGGCCACCGTGGGCGGCTCCGCGTCCGTCGGCCGGGGCACCGACAACCTGCTGGGCCTGCTCGAGTCGCTGCACCGCGGCGACATCGGGATCGCGCGCGGTGCGGTCTGCCCGTCCCCGGCCCCGCCGTGGCGGGACACGGTCGAAGGCCTCGCCGGGGCGTCGTTCCCGCCGCCGCAGCACACGACCGCCGCCCCGTGGGACGCGGCCTGGCTGGCGCACGTGGCGGAAGAGCACGGCGGCGCGGTCGAGGTGCTCGCATTGGGGCCGCTGACCAACCTCGGCGGTGCCGTGGAGGCCGATCCCGGGGTCCTCGGAGCCGTGTCCCGCATCTGGATTCCGTTCCGCCGGCCCGCCGGGACCGCGCTCGAGGGCTACAACCTCGACACCGACCTGGCCGCGGCGGGTGCCCTGTTCGCAGGGGCGGCGGAGATCGTCCTGGTCGACGTCTCCGGCGCGGCGGACCTCGACGTGGCCGGCCTGCTGCGCGAGACGACCGGCGACGCGCCCGCGGCGCGCTGGATCAAGCGCACGCTGGGATCGCTGCAGCCGGTGCACTGGATGCTGCACGACGAGCTCGCCGCGGCGGCGCTGGTCCACCCCGACCTGCTGGACTGGGAGGACGGCCGTTACCGCGTCGAGGCCACGCGCAAGGGCCCGCTGCGCCTCGCGCCGGCGAGCGACGGCAACGTCCGTCTGGCGACGCTGCGCGATCCGGCCGAGGCGGCCGCCGAGCTGCAACGGCTGTGGCAGAGCCCGATCGCGCCCCGCGGAGAGGACCACCACGAGCACGTGCCGGTCGAGGCCCGGAACCTGCGCGAGCAGCTACGGTCGTTCCACGGCCACCTGGGGCCCTACGTCGTGCTGGGGTACCGCATGGGGCGCGCCGGCCTCGACGCGCTGGGAAGCGACGGCCACTTCGGCGTCTCGGCCCACGTCCACTCCCCGCTGTCGCCGCCGCCGTCGTGCCTGATCGACGGCGTCCAGCTCGGCAGCGGCTGCACCCTGGGCAAGCGGAACATCGAGGTCTCCGAGGCCGAGGCGCCGGCCTGGGTCGAGCTGACCACCACCGGCGGTGCCTCGGTCGTGGTGCGGCTGCTGCCCGACGTGCCCGGGCGCGTCGAGGCGCTCGTGGACGAGCTGGGCGTCGAGGCCGCCGGGGACGCCATGCTCGCGGCACCGGACGAGGAGCTGTTCGAGGTCGCGCCCGGGGCGGCGACCCCAGAGCCAGCAGCCACCGGGGATGTACCCCGGGGCCGGTTCTACGCCATCGGCGTCGGCCCCGCCGGCCCCGACCTGGCGACCCGCCAGGCGCTGCAGACCATCGCCCGCATGGACGTATTGCTCGCCAGCGAGGCGCACCAGGAGGCGTTCGCCGCGGAGATCGGCGACGTCCCGGTGGCCTACGACCCCTGGAAGGGCCTGTGGGACCTCGACGGCACGCCGATCTGGGACTTGGACGACGAGCAGCGCGACGCGTTCGCCCACCAGCGCTTCGAGGTCCGCGACCGGCGGGTGGCCGAGATCGAGCAGCGGCTGGCCCGCGGCGAGGACGTGGGCCTGCTCGACCAGGGCAACCCCTGCGTGTTCGGCCCCAGCCACTGGTACCTCGAGGCGTTCGGCCCCGAAGACGTAGTGATCATCCCGGGGATGGGCTGCGACGCTGCCGCGCTCGCCACCCTCGGCCGCAGCGGCATCCCGGCTCATGGCGCGCGGTTTTTGGTGCAGACCGCGCCGTTCTTCCTCACCGAAACACCGGGCATCCCGGGCCCCCACTACTCGCTGGACCACCCCGGCGCCGAGGCGGCGCTGGCCGACCTGGCGAAGCACGAGCACACGCTGCTGATCTACATGGGCCTGACCGATCCGCCGGCCCTGTTCGCGGCCCTCGGGCGCCACTACCCGACCGAGACCCCGGCCGCCTGCGTGTTCTGGGCCGGCGATCCCGAGCGCGAACGCATCGTCCGCGGCACCGTGGCCGATCTCGGCGAGCGGCTCGCCGAGGAGCCGGATCGGTTCATGGGCCTGCTGTTGATCGGAGGCTTCCTCGAAGGCGATCCCTACGAGGCTGCCATGAGGCGGCATCTGCCCTGAACTCGGGGAAGGCGACGAATGCGGCGGGCGGTCGTGTACGGCGTGGTCGTTCCGCTTCTCGTTGTCGAGCGAGTGACCGGGACCACGGGATAGGGTGGCGAGGCTCGAGACATCGAGGACAGGACCCCTGTCCAGATAGACACATCTAGTTCGATTGGTCTTGGATGTGGTCGGCGATACGGGATTCGCGGACGAAGAGGGGCAATCGGCCGAGTGACGGGCGACGGGGGTGGATCGGGCGGTTCGGCCCGTGCCTGCTGGGGCGTGGGGGAACCGAGGTGGTTGCACAGGGGAGATCGCGGGCGACACGTAGCGTGGGTGGCCCTCACGGCCTCGCGGGCGACAAGGGGCAATCGGCCGAGTGACGGGCGACGGGGGCGGATCGGGCGGTTCGGCCCGTGCCTGCTGGGGCGTAGGGGGTGGTTCGTGGCTTGGTGCCGGGCGGAATGGGGCTGAGGGTTGCGGCCTTGGTGGGCCCAACTGGACGGGTATCGAACTCTCTGGTTCGACTCCAGCGACCTCACTGCCGTGGACTTCTTCAATATGGACTTATCAACAAGACCATATAGTAATATTTCTGTATCCATGTATTGACCAGAGTGCTTAGGCGCTCACCGAAACTGACCCCACTTCGCTCCCCAGATCTGACCCCCTGAG
>CAZOYV010000048.1:0-36245 GCA_964584075.1 uncultured Rickettsiales bacterium
CCGGGTTCGATTCCCACACGTCTCCGCCATCAGACGATTTCGACGACGAGTCCGTACCCTGTTCGGCGCTCTAGCGGACGACCACCGAGCGGGTCGAGCCGTCGGCGGGCCACACCGCCGCGCCGCAGCCCGTGGCCACCAGGAAGTACTCGAAGACCGGCCCCATCTCGGGGCCGACGGTCAGCACCAGCGAGTGGCTCGCGCCGGAGCGGTACAGCGCGTGCTGCTGCAGCGCCTCGCCCGGGCGGTGCCAGTACAGGTGGACCTCGCAGTCCTCGACGCCCGGCGTCGTGGTGCGGACCAGGACCTTGTCGCCGACCACCACCTGCTCGATCGGGGCGTGGTGCAGCTCGACGGCGCGAGGCGCGTCGTCGGCCACCGCGGGCGCGGCCCACGGGTCGCCCTCGACGGGGGCGATCGACGGGCCCGCGGGGAGGGCCTCGGCGAGGCCGTCGTCCGGGGCGGGCGCGGGCGCGGCGGGCTCCGGCTCGGCCGCCGGCTCGGCGGGCGCCGCCTCCCGCTCCACGGCGGGCTCCGGCGCGACCACCGGCTCGGCCGCCGGCCCCAGTGTCTTGGCCCCGGCCTTGGTGGGGAACACCGGCAGCATCGTCGCGTTCATCCCGCCGGTCGCGCCCGAGGCGTGGGCCACGGCCGCGGGGTCCCCGCCGTTCTGCTCGGCGCGGGATATCCCGAGGTGGACGAACCAGCCCCCGATGCCCAGCGCCAGCACCGCCACCGCGGCGACGGCGACGATCAGGCCCCGGCTGCGGCCGGGCCGGATCCAGGGGGTCGACTCCTCGAGCGGATCGAACGACGCGGGCGTGCGGTCGAAGGCCGGGGCCGGCGCCGCCGACGCCTCGGGCGCGGCGGGCTCCTCGGGCGGCTCGGGGTTCAGCGACTGCTCGATCGGCCCCGGCAGCACGGCACCCGCGGCCGGCTCGGCGGGCGCCGCCGCGGGCTCCTCGCGGTCGACGGTCTCGAGGGGGTCGGTCTCCGCGGCGCCGTCCTCGATCGTGTCGCGGGCCTCCTCGTCCTCGCCGTCGGCCGACATCTCCTGCCAGAACGACTCCTCCTCGAACGAGTCCTCGGCATCGGGCAGGTCGGCCGCGGACGGGGTCAGGTCGTCCGACGACCGGCTGATCTCGGGCAGCGCGTGGTTCGACGGCTCGGCGGAGTCCTCGTCGGGATCGATCGACGAGTCGTGCGGCACCATCAGGGGGAGCGCCGAGCCGTACTCGCCGCTCAGCAGCGCCGGGTTCCGCTTCGGGCTCTTGTCGCTGTCCGCCGCCATCCAGGCCTCCGTTCCCTACCCCCTGCGCCCGGTGTCCTCGGGGAATTTCCGACTTTTCCCCTTTTTCCGGGAATCAACACCATGCCACAAAAAGGAACACGCGACGACCGTGGAAAGGGGGACAAAAAAAACGGCCTTCTCCATGCGCTTCCTCGACGGATCGGACACATGGATGGCGCGGAAGGGGAAGCCGGGGTCCGCGGGAGGAGCTCAGTACCCCTCGTCGAACGCGTCCTCGAAGCCGTAGTCGTAGGTCGGCGCGCCGAACACCGCGTCCAGCGAGGCCCCGTGCTGGAGCGCGAACTGCTCCACCGCCGCGAGCAGCGCGTCGCCGTGGACCGCGTCCTCCGCTTCGAGCTCGGCCAGCCGCCGCTCGATGCTGGACACCACCAGCCCGGTCATCTCGCCCTTCTGCTCGGCGCCCCGCACCAGCTGCACGATCTCGGCGCAGGGGCCGCGGGTCAGGCTCAGGCCGTACTCCGCGAACCGCACCGCGGCGTCGCGCAGCGCGGGATCGCCCCGGAACGACGGCAGCGCCTGCAGCTCGGCCAGCGCCGCCTCCTCGACCGCCAGGTAGCTCGCCCGCTCCTGCTCGGCGGCGCTGCTGCCGAAGAACATCGCCTGGGACGCGAAGTCGGCCAGCGGCGGCACGCCGGTGTCCAGCAGCGCCATGACCTGCTGCAGGTAGGCCGTGGCCTCGGAGGCGCCGGCGTCCGCCAGCGGGACGTCGTACAGCTCCTTGGGCATCCCCTCGTCACCCATCGCGTCGGGCGGGATCAGCTCGCTCATGTACTCGAGCATCCCGCCCGGGGTGGTCAGGTCGACGCCGCCCCCGTCGGGCGGGGCGGGCTCCTCGGGCGTGGGCTCCTCGGCCGCGCCGTCCCCGGGCGGCGTGGGCTCCCCCCGCTCGAGGCGCGCCAGCCACTCCTTGGCGCGGGGCACCTGCTCGATCGTGACCGGATGGGTCTGGCCGCCGACGGTGACCGTGTGGCCGTCGTAGGCCTCCACGTACTTGCGCAGCGCCAGCTCCCCCTCGGCCCCGCCGCCGCGGGCGATCTGCTCCGTGACCTGCCACGCCTCGGCGGCCTCCTGGCGCGCCCTGGCGACGGCCGCGTCGAGCTCGTCGCCGCGCTGCTGCTGCCGGCGCCGCAGCTCCTCGAGCTCGGCCATCAGGCCGCCCGACGAGGACGTCTCCTGCGGGGGCGTGGTGGCGCCGGGTCCGGTCGGGGCCTCTCCGCCGGGGCCGAGCTGGACCACCAGCTCGCGCAGGTTCGGTCCGGCCTCCTGGCCCCGGCTGAGCACCGTCGCGGCGCCCGGGCCGTGCAGCTCCGGGGTCTGGGTCCGGTCGCGGACCAGCGCGTACAGCGCGCTGACGGCGTAGTCCACCGCCTCCTGGGTCGAGACCTGGCGGTCGCCGTCGGCGTCGCCCCAGCCGCGCAGCGCGCCGAGCACCAGGTAGCTGAACGCCGGGCGCCCGGCCCCGGGCAGCGGCCCCGCGAACTGGTCGGCGCGGCCGGCGGTGACCACCGTGGCGGTCCTGGGCTGCACCGAGTAGTCGGGGATCAGCGGCTGCAGGCCGTGGACGATCGCGTCGCCCGCGCCGGTGCGCCCCGAGAAGCAGGCGTCGAGCAGCAGCAGGGTGGTCGCCTGGGGTCCTTGCTCCAGCTCTCCGAGCAGCTCGCTCTGGGCCAGCCCGCGGGCGTAGACGCTCGACGCGGTCTGCTGGGTGTCCCAGCCCACCAGCAGCCCGTCGGTGCCGTCCCTCCCGGGCGCGCCGTGGCCGATGTAGACGAACCACAGCGTGCCGCCCTCGCGCACCCGCTCGCGGGCGCGCCGCGCCCCGTCGAGGATCCCCTCGCGGGTCCCCTCGCTGTCGCGCAGCAGCACCACCGAGCCCACCGGGACCCCGCGGGTCTCCACCAGCCAGGTGTACCAGTCCTGGGCGTTGGCCCGGGCGCCGGGCACGTCCGAGACCACCACGTAGTCCTCGATCCCGATCACCACCGCGGCGTCGCCCTCGCCGCCGCCCTCGGTCGCGGCGGGGGCGGACAGATCGGGCCACGCCGCCTCGCTGGCGCCGGCCGCCGCCGCCACCGCCCACAGCGCCGCCGCCAGGGCCAGCGCACCTCGTCGGGCACCACGCATCGCGCACCTCCCGGGGGACCCGCTCAGGATAGCAGCCGCCGCGGGCGCGCACGAAGCGGCGGCCCGGCGGGCGCTTGACGCCGCGCGCCGCCGCGGTCGATCCTCGATCGGCACCGCAGCAGCGAGGGAGGGAGCATGCGGCGATCCCACGCGGCGCTGGCCGCGACCATCGGACTGGCCCTGGCGCTCGCGCTGGCGCCGGCCAGCGAGGCCAAGCGCCGCAAGGACCGGGTCCCCCCGGAGCTGCAGGCGGTGGTCGCCCGCGCGGCGACCCAGCGCGCCAACTTCTTCGTGCGCAACGCGTTCGACACCGATCCGAGCCCGTACCAGGGCCGCTTCGTGCCGCGCGACGCCGGCCCCCTCGAGGTGGACGACGCCGCGGCGATGCAGACCCGCTGCAGCGAGTACATCACCTACCGCGAGGTGGACGGCGGCAACGTCGAGTACGACGAGTACTTCAACGCCAGCACCGGCGTCAGCGCCAGCCTGGGGCTGCCCAAGCTGACCAGCCAGATCGCCGAGCTCGGCGCCAGCGTGGACTACGGCAGCGGCGCGGTGGCGCGGGTGCGCTACACGCTGACCCGCAAGCTCGTGGCGACGATCGAGGACCCCGACGCGTTCGCCGAGTGCTGCGAGACCGTGCCCGGCGGGTGCACCGACCGCTACCTCGGCGAGTTCCTCGAGGGCACCGGCGAGATCTTCCACTTCTCCGGCCGCGAGGTCGGGGTCGGGGCCCACGGCGGGGTCAAGGGCGTGTCGCTGGGCGTCGAGGTCAAGGACGGGGTGGAGTGGAACCGCGCGGTGCAGTTCCCCGAGCCGGTGTTCTTCGCGATGAAGGTCACCCGGGTCCCGCCGGATCTGGTGCCGGTGTTCGATGCCTGCGGCGGCTGGCGCAGCGAGATCCCGCGCAGCGCGCGGGGCCAGTACTTCGTGGGGATGAGCGACGCCGTGGCCGGCGAGCGGGCGGCCCGCGAGGCGGCGCGCCGCGACGCGCGGGTCCAGGTGGTGCAGTACCTCGGCGAGCGGATCCAGGTGAACCGGGACGGCGTGGTGGCCGCGGCCGACGGGGTCGCCGAGCTGGTCAAGGACCACGCCTGGTGCGTCGAGCCCGACGCCGGCGGGGGGACGACCGCCACGGTGCTGGCGTTCCTGCCTCGCAGCGAGGAGGACCGCGCCGTCGACCGCATCGCCCGCCGCCGCGCCGCCGAGCAGGCGCTGGACGAGGGGCTGGCGGCGATGGCCGCCGAGGTCGCCGGCCGCGACGCGCCGCTGCTGTACCTCGAGCCGCCGGTGTGGGCCACGGGCTGCGCCGCCGCCGAGGTCGGGCCGTACCTCACGACGCGGCTGCAGAACCACCTCGGGCGGGCCGGCTCGACCCAGCTGGTGCTGCGCCCCGAGGCCGGCCGGGCGCCGGCCCGGATGCACCTGCGGCTGGCCCGCGGCCCGTCGGGGGTGACGATCACCGGGATGCTCCGCGAGCCGGGCGCCGCCGGCTGGACGCCGCTGGCCGGGCCGGAGTTCCCCGGGGAGCTGTTCGGGATCGACGAGGGCGCCGGAGCGAGCTGCCGCACCGACGGCGACCTGGGCCTCGACGACAGCCACCGGGCGGGCAGCGGCGACCTGCAGGTGTGGGTCGACATCGCCGGCAACCAGGGCCGGTTCTGCGAGGGCGAGCGGGCCGAGACGGTGGTCCGCGTCAGCGCGCCGGCGCGGGTCCAGATCTACGACGTGCAGCGCGACGGCAGCGCCGAGCTGCTGTGGCCGCCCCCGGGCCAGCCGGGGCTGGTGATCCGCGACGAGTACAGCCTCGGCGCCTGGGAGCTGACGCCGACCGCCGGTGGCGGCGACGAGCGGCTGGTGGCGGTGGCGGTCCCCGAGGGCGGCGACTTCGGCGCGCGGGACGGCTGGACCGGCCACTGCCGCGTGCCGGGCACGTTCGGCGACGACCACTACCCGCCGGGCGCGGCCGTCGGCACGGCGACGTTCTCGGTGGTCGGCCAGGGGATCGGCGTTTGCCCGGCGGTCTCGCGCGAGGCGCCCGCGGCGGGCGCGCCAGCGCCGATCTGCGGGCAATGAACGGGAACGCAGGTACAATGGGTGGCGGACACGACCAGGGTGGGCGGAGAGGTGGGCTTTGATCGTCCTCGAGATCCAGGGCCGGGGCGTCATCGAGTGTGACCACAGCATGCGGGTCGGCCGCGACGGCGCGTGGGCCGACCTGGTGCTCGACATGCCCCAGATCAGCCGGCACCACCTGGAGATCATGCCGCTGAAGAAGGGCTACGGGGTGTGGGACCTGGGGTCCCAGAACGGCACCGAGCTCAACGGCCAGCCGGTGGGCATGGCCGGCGCGGCGCTGCAGGTCGGCGACGTGGTCAAGGTCGGCGGGATGGTCGAGATCCGCGTCGCGGGGATGTCGCCCCACGGCGAGCGCGAGCCCTCCACGGTGATCCGCGGCGTCCGCGAGCAGCTCTCGGTCGAGGCCCACACCGACATCTTCATCGTCGACTTCAAGAGCCGCGGCCGCGGCGTGCGCGACACGATGCCGTTCCAGCTGGGGCTGGCGCTGTCGGTGCTGGCGCTGTACCGCCACGACGAGCTCGGCCCGGTGCCCGACGTCGACCTGCGCGCGATCGTGTGGCGCAACGACCGCGAGCAGCAGCAGCGCGGCGACATCAACCGCCTGCTGCGCCGGATCCGCGAGTGGTTCGAGCAGCGCAAGATCGACCCGCCGCGGATCGTGCGCCCGCGGCGCTCGGCGACCACGCAGCTGGAGATGCCGTCCAGCGCGCTGCAGATCAAGCCCGAGGGGTGGCTCTACCCCTACCTCGAGCACAGCTAGGGGGGACCGATGGAGCGAGTGACCCACAACCGCTGGTGGCGCCTCGGCGCGGGCCTGATCGCCGCGATGGCCCTGTCGTGGCTGTACTGCGAGAACGGCCCCCCGACCGGCGACGACGACGACTCCGCCGCGGACGACGACTCGGCCGGCGACGACGACGACACCACCGAGGAGGGCAACGTGTCGTCCAACGGCGGGTGGGCCGTGGTCGACGCCGGGGGGACCCACACCTGCGGCCTCAAGAACGGCTTCGCCCACTGCTGGGGCTCGGACGAGCACGGCCAGTCGACCCCGATCGGCGCCGAGTTCTCGTCCCTCTCCGCGGGCTACCAGCACGCCTGCGGCGTGATCGCGGCCAGCGGCCTGGTGGAGTGCTGGGGCCGCGGGATGGAGGGCCAGACCGCCTACCAGGAGGACGTGCTGTTCCAGGCCGTGTCCGCCGGCTACTACCACACCTGCGGGCTGAAGACCGACGGCACGATCCTGTGCTGGGGCTGCTACGGCAACGAGCAGTGGGGCCAGTGCGACGCCCCGCCGAACACCTACACCGCGGTGGCCGCCGGCCACTACCACAGCTGCGCGATCACCGTGGACGGCTCGGTGGTCTGCTGGGGCTGCCAGGGCGGCCAGGACTACGGCCAGTGCCTGGTCCCGCCGGGGACCTACCAGGCGATCGCCGCGGGCGCGACGCACAGCTGCGGCCTGCACTTCGACGGCAGCGTGTCGTGCTGGGGGCTCGACACCGCCGGGTCGATCACCGCCCCCGACGACTGGTTCCAGGGCGTCGCCGCCGGCGGCGCCCACTCGTGCGCGATCCGCCTCGACGGGACGCTGACCTGCTGGGGCTCCGACGCGTGGAGCCAGAGCCCCTACCCGCCCCCCGAGGAGACCGGCGACGACGACACCGCCGGCGACGACGACACCGCCGGCGACGACGACACCGCCGGCGACGACGACTCGGCCGCGGGCGACGACGACACCGGCGACGACGACGACGACCACCCCGGCGCCCACTTCACCGCGGTCTCGGCCCACGCGTACCAGACCTGCGCGGTGCGCGAGGACGGCCACATCGTGTGCTGGGGCTGCGGCGGCGCCACCGACGACGGCCAGTGCGATCCGCCGTAGCGCGGGGGCCGGCCGGTCCTACAGCGAGTACGCCGCGATCACCGGCTTGGTGGGGATCCCCTGGGTCCCGTCCACCGTCGCCCAGCCGAGGATGTCCTCGTTGATGTTGGCCGGCGTGGTGGTGTCGATGTCGTCGCCGTACAGGAAGCTGTGCCCGGCGATCCCGGCGAGGATCGGGTGCTGCGAGCTGGGCAGCTCGCAGGCGTACAGGTCGCCGCTGTCGTTGTCGATGCTGTAGCCGTAGTAGCTGGTGCCGTTGTCGATGAACTGCAGCCGCGTGAGGCTCTCCATCGAGAAGCTGTTGTCGTCGAAGGCGGCCATGTCGTCGCCCTGGAAGATCAGGCCGAAGCCCTGGACCGAGAACTGGTACAGCGCGTGCATCGTCGCCAGGTCGTCGGGGGAGTGGCCGGGGTTGCTCAGGATCGCCACCTCGTAGCCGGCGAGGTGCTGCTGGGTGATGCCGTTGCCCGGCTCGTCGAGCAGGGTCGCGGGGATCCCGGCGTCGTTGAGCGTGTCGACGATGTGCTCGCTGTCCTCGGGGTGCTCGCCGCTGTGGTCGTCGTCGCGGATCACCAGCACCTCGGGGGTCCCGTAGCCCGCGGGGGTGACCCACTCCACCGAGTTGATCAGCAGCTGCGCCGAGATCGACGGGTCGATGTACACGTCGTTGAGCGTCAGCAGGATCGTCACCACGCGGCCGACCGGATCGCCGCTGGTGTCGTCGTCGTCGTCGTCGTCGGTCGGCACGAAGTCGTCGTCGTCGCCCGCGTCGTCGTCGTCGTCGCCGACGTCGGTGGCGTCGTCGTCCCCGTGGCTCGAGGTGTCGTCGTCGTCCGCCGGATCGGCGTCGTCGTCGTCCGCCGGCAGGTAGTCGCCGGCGCCGTCGAGCAGGTCGTAGTCGTTGCAGCCCAGCGCCAGCAGCGCCAGGACCGCCCACAGGACGAGAGAAGTCCGTGCCATCGTGCACCTCCGCACCCACCTTCGTTGTAGGGGGACGACGCGGCGTTCGATGAAGCGGATGAAGAACCCAGCTCGGGATCAGAGGTGCTCGGGCTCGCAGAACCGCTGCTCGAGATCGTCGTAGGCGAACGTCTCGTTGCCCACGGTCAGCTCCAGCGGGTTGGGGTCGGCGTCGCCGCGCAGGGTGCACTCGTCGACCTCGGTGGGGCACGCCCCGCGGCGCATCTGGAACGCGAACGCCAGCCGGTCGTCGTCCATCGGCACCGAGAACGTCAGCAGCGCCACGGTGTACTCCACGTCGGCGACGGTCTCGATCGTGCAGTACTCGGGGCTGGCCCGCCCGGCGCTGCCCCCGGCGACGCCCCAGTAGTCGAACTGGATGCACAGGTTGAAGTCGGCGATCCGCTCCACCCCGCCCGGGTCGACGAAGGTGCGCTCGAAGTTGCCCATCGTCACCCCGGGGGTGCCGGTGTAGTCGGCGGAGAACCCGGCGAGGATGTCCATGTCGCCGTCGTCGTAGAGGTAGTCGCTCATCGCGGCGTCGCCGACGATCCCGTCCTCGGTCCACGCCCAGTGGTCGCGGAACACGGTCTGGGGGTCGACGATCAGGCACACCTCGGCGCCGGTGCCGGTGAACGTCGCGGTGGCGCCGCCGGCCTCGCCGCTGCCCCAGTGCACCGCGCCGACCTCGCCGAGGAACGGGTCCGGCCAGCCGCCGCCTCCGTCCACCAGCTGGGGCGGGTCGTCGGCCTCCATCAGGTCGATCACGTCGCTGGGCAGATCGGTGTCGTCCGCGTCGTCCCAGTACTGGGTCACGGCCAGGCCGTTGACGTCGCAGCCGCCGGCGAGGGCCGCCGCCCAGGCCAGCGCGGCCAGCAGGATCCAGGGAGATCGGCTCATCGTCCCTCCCCGTAGACCCGGTCGACCACGACCTCGTAGCCGTCCCGCACCCCGATCTGCAGCGCCGTCGCCTCGCCGCTGTACAGGTCGCCGTCGACCAGGTACTTGCCCGGCATGTTCAGCACGTCGGGGTAGCCCTCGCCCTCGCGGAAGTAGGGCCCGTCCTGGCGGTTGGACGCCCCGCCGTCGGGGTTGCAGGTCTGGTCGCCGTTGTCGACGAAGGCCCAGATCACCGGGCGCGAGTCGGCGTCGTCGTGCGGGTCGACGTGCCAGATCTTCCAGTCGGCGACGTAGTACCCGTCCTCCTCGCGGAAGCTCAGCCGCTCGTCGCCGATGAACTCCAGCTCCAGCGGGTCGGTGTAGCCGAAGTACTCGCGGCACACGTCCCAGTAGATCTCGGCGTCCCACGGCGGGTCGGCGTTGGCCCCGAACCCGAAGGTGTCCAGCACGTCGTCCAGATCGCGATAGCGGCCGGTGACCACCTGGCACTTGCCCTCGCGCAGGCAGGGGAACGCGAAGTGGCCGACGGTGGTGCCGCCGTAGGGGTAGCTGTCGCCCCAGGTGTTGCTGCCCACCACCGGGCCCATGAACGGGTAGGTGAAGCCCAGGGTGTCGCGGTCGGCGGCGGCGTAGACCCCGAGGTACACCGCGCCGAGGTCGGCGGAGCGCCCGGCGAGCTCGACGGGGACCTTGACCACCCCGGTCAGGTCCACCTCGCGCAGCTCCTCTTCGAAGCAGGCCGGGGCGGCCAGCAGCGCGGCGCCGAGGAGGCCGGCGAGGATCGTCGCGGTGGTCCGTTGCATCTCGCCTCCCTCCTAGTGGAACCGGTAGTGGAGCTGGAACTCCAGGCTGAACGGGTTCTGGCGGCTGATCGCCTCGATCTCGCCCTCCTGGTTGAGCTCCGAGGTCGCGATGCTGGTCGCCACGCGGCTGTTGAAGATGTTGCTGCCCTCGATCGCCAGCTCCAGCACGCCGGCCTCCTTCATCGGGATCCGCTGGGTGACCTTGAGATCGAGCTGCGAGTATCCCTCGAGCGAGTCGAAGCTCCCGCGCGGCGTGCGGTACAGGTCGTAGCCGGTGGACTTGCCCGACAGGTACTGGCGGTCGAAGCGCGACCCCGAGAAGTACTGGAACCGCGCCCCGAGGCTGAGCCCGAACGGGAACCGGTAGCTCCCCGCGAGCTTGACGACCCACGGCTTGTCGGTGGGCAGGTAGCCGTACTCGTAGGGGTACTGCACCGGGTTGTCCAGCGCCATCGTGATGTAGGTCGAGGTCAGGCCCTTGGTGATCGAGTAGGTCACCGAGGCGTCGACCTGGAAGTTGCGGTGCAGGTTCTGGCGCAGCTTGACCGTCCAGCCCAGGTAGTCGCGGCGGGCGTCGGTCGGCGTGCGCAGCCGGAAGAAGTCGTCGTAGATCCCCGACTGGGAGCCCACCGTGGCGGTCCCCGAGTCGTTCCAGATCAGGTTGATCTCGTCGTCTTCCCAGATGTTGCGGAACAGCTTGGCGGTGAACACGAAGCCCGCCATCAGCTGCTCCCAGACCAGCTGGTCGATGCCGGCGGTGAACTCGTAGGTCCGCGGCGCGGCCATGATCGGCCACAGCGCGTAGTCGCTCTGGCCGGTGTCGTAGTTGTTCAGGTTGCTGGGGGTGTTGTCGTCGCGGTCGAAGTAGTCGCCGAGGTAGATCTTGTACGCCTGCGAGTTCTTGTCCAGGAACCCCGAGATCGCGATCCGCCCGCCGTCGCCGAACATCCCGAAGCCGCCGTAGATCTTGGTCCGCTTCTGGTTGAACGGGTCCCACGCGACGCTGACCCGCGGCAGGAACAGCTGGGTGTTGACGATCGTGCGGCCGATGTCGTTGTCGAACTTGGCCCGCTCGTAGCGCAGGCCGAGATCGAAGGTCAGGTTGTCCCGCGGCTTCCAGGTGTCCTGCAGGAACGCCGCGAACTCGGTGCCGGTGCCGACGCTGTGCAGCGCGCCGCTGTACTCGACCCAGTAGTAGTTGACCAGCGACGTGGGGTCGCCCTCGTTCTCCAGCCGCTCGACGTCGTAGTAGTTGCCCGGCCGGCCGCGGACCTGGTCCTGCTTGAGGAACCGGACGTTGACCCCGGCCTTCCACTCCATCGTGCCGAGGAAGTCCGGCAGGTACAGCGTCAGGTCGGTGCTGGCGTTGTCCATGAAGCGGTCGTCGAAGTTGTAGTACGTGTAGTTGCGCCGCGAGTACGCGTCGTAGCGGCCCCAGACCCCCGGGGTGATAAGATCGATGTAGCCCTCGGGCTGGCCCTCCTGGCACTGCTTCCAGTCCCGCGAGCCGTCCCAGGTGCAGGGCACCGGCGTGATCTCGAGGTACTCCTTCATGTGGGTGTACTGGGTGTTGAGCACCAGGCTGTCGCTGATGAACCACTCCCAGCGGCCGTGGACCATGTTGTTGCCCTGGGTCTGGCGGGCCTCGGCCTCGGGCAGCACGCGGTTGCTCTGGCGGGTGTTGTCGATGTTGGTCGGGTTGCCGAAGCCCTGCAGCGTCAGCCGGTGGGCGACGTGGGGCATCGCGGTGAGCTTGGCGAACAGGTAGTGGCCCTCGAACCGCCGCGGGGCCTGGACGCCCATCGTGCTGCGGTTGGTCAGCGTGTACTGGTACGAGCCGTGGACCCAGATGCGGTCCTTGACGATCGGGCCGCTGACCGCGCTGGAGAGGTACAGGCTCTCCAGCTTGGTGTCGTACTCGCTGGACTCGATCTCCTCGCCGGTGGGCTCGTAGACCGCGTCGCGGCGCGGGCTGAGGTTGCCGTTGCTGTAGGTCACCCCGGTGCGGGTGCGGAACTCGTTGCTGCCCGACTCGGTGCGGATGTTGATGATCCCGCCGAGCGCCTGGCCGTACTCGGCCTTGTACAGCCCGGTCAGGACCTGGACCTCCTCCAGCGAGTCGTAGTTGAAGTTCATCGAGAACGTGCCGGTGACCGGGTCGGAGATGTTGATCCCGTCGAGCAGCCAGGCGTTCTCGTACGACGACGCGCCCTGGACGTTGGGGTTGGACCCGCCGGTCACGCCGGGGGCGAACTGCACCGTGGACTGGTAGCTGCGCCCCGCCGGGATGTCCTCGAGGAACTCCTTGGTGATCGTCTCGCCGACCGACGACGACTCGGTGTCCAGCGTCGGCCGGGCCGCGATGATCTCCACCTCGGTGGTGGCCTGGAACGGGCGCAGCACGACGCTGACCGGGCTGGTCCCGCCGATCGTCACGCGCACCCCCTCGACGACCTTGGTCTGGAACTCGGCCAGCTCGATGCGGACGGTGTAGATCCCCGGCGGCAGCCCCGGCACCCAGGTCTCGCCCTTGTAGTTGGTGGAGACGACGCGGCTGCCCATCATCGCCTCGGAGGCCAGGGTGACCTTGGCGCCGAGCAGCGGGGTGCCGGCCTCGTCGAGGACGCTGACCTTGATCTGTCCCGTGGTCTCGACGGCGGCGGCGGGGCCGGCGAGGGCGAGGACCGCCGTCAGGGCCAGCAGCATCCACCACGACGGGTGCAGCGTTCGAGGCATTCCCAGCTTCCCCTCTGCTTGCCGGTGAGGCCCTCCAGCTTTATTGGGTTGAATGGGGCAAGTCAAGAATGCCCGCGCGCGTTGCAGACGGGCGCGGGCGCACCTCGGCGCTGACCCGTCGGCTCCTTGGTGGTAGGGTTCCGATCGCACCACGCATCGGGGAGGTCCCATGCGCTCCAGGATTCCAGCCATGCTCCTGCTCGCCGGCGTCGCCGGCGCGCTGTGCGGGCGCGCCGCAGCCGCGAGCATGCACCCGTTCACCCTCGAGGAGCTGACCTACGTCGCCGACCGCATCGTGGTCGGCACCGTGACGACCCAGCAGGCGGCGTTCACGCCCGACGCCGAGGTGATCGTCACCGAGGTCGAGATCGACGTGCTCGAGGTGCTCAAGGGCCCCGCCGGGCTGCAGACCCAGACCGTCCGCGTGCTCGGCGGCGAGGTCGCCGGGATCGGGATGCACGTCGAGGGCGCCCCGCGCTTCGACTCGGGCGAGACGGTGCTGCTGTTCCTCGAGGAGCTGTCGTGGGGCTTCACCGTGCTGGGCTGGCACCAGGGCACGTTCCACGTCGAGTACAGCCCCGAGCTGGGCACCGAGGTGGCCCGGCCCCAGGCGAGCGCCGGCGAGGGCCGCGCCTGGGCGCTGACGGCACTGCACGAGGCGATCGTCGCGGACGTGCGCAGCGACCACGTCCCCACCTGGCGCGAGATCCCGGGGCTGCTGCCCCACAAGCGGGCCGCGCTCCGCGCCCACTGGGGTCTCCCCGCCGAGGAGGGCCCGCGATGAGCCGCTCCCTGCTCGCCTCCGCCGCCCTCGTCGCGCTCCTCGCGGTGACCACTCCCGCGCGGGCGTGGAAGACGATCGATCCCCCCCGGCTGTGGGAGCTGACCGACATGCCGGTGGAGTACTACGCGCCCGATCCGGCCCAGGCCGACGTGCTCTCGATGCCCCCCGGCGTCGCCCTCGAGGAGCTCCACGAGAGCTTCGCCCACTGGTGGCTGGACGTGCCCTGCTCGCCGCTGGGCGCGATGCTCGACGGCTACGTGACCAACAGCGGCGAGCCGGGCGGCGACGGCTCGACCCGGATCTACTGGGAGGACCCGGACAACCGGCTGGGGTCGGGGATCCTCGCCGCCACCTGGACCTACTACAACTCCAGCGAGAACGTGCACTCCAACGGGATGGACTTCTACCGCACCACCGACTTCGACATCGTGTTCAACGACGGGGTCAACTTCGGCACCCGCGACGACCTGTACGGCGGCAACTGCAGCGCGCAGACGTCGTTCGAGGCGGTGGCGACCCACGAGATCGGCCACGGCTACGGGCTCGGCCACTCCTGCGAGAGCTACGAGTCGTGCCCCGATCCGATCCTGCGCAACGCCACGATGTACTGGGCGATCGGGTCGTGCGAGACCGGCCGCGAGTTCCCCAACGAGGACGACATCGCCGGGATCAACGCGCTGTACGGGATCTACACCGACTTCTCCGCCGAGGGCGCCACCGACGGCAAGCTGCCGCTGGAGGTCACCTTCGGGGTGCTCGAGGAGCTCGACGAGGGCATCGAGACCTACCTGTGGAACTTCGGCGACGGCAGCGACCCCAGCGCCGCGGCGACCCCGACCCACGTCTACGAGCAGGAGGGGCAGTACACGGTGTCGCTGACCGTGACCGGCACCGACGACGAGTGCGGCGCGTTCACCGACACGGTGCGCAAGGTGGGCTACGTGCTGGCCTGCGACCTGCCCGAGCCGGCGTTCGCGTTCCAGAACCTGGGCGGCGGCCAGGTGCAGTTCCACAACACCACCCCGACCCAGACCTTCGGCTGCGTGTACGGCTACGAGTGGGACCTGGGGGACGGCACCGTGGTCCACGGCTTCGAGCCGCTGCACGACTACGGCCGCGAGGGCCGCTGGAACGTGACGCTGACCGCCACCGGCCCCGGCGGCGCCGACGCCTTCGACGAGACGATCGAGGTCAAGCTCGCCGCCGACCCGCGGGACGACGAGCCGGTGCTCTGCAAGGCCGACCAGGCCGCCTCGCCGCGCCGCACCGCGGCCGCCGCGCTGACGTTGTGGGCGCTGGCCCTTGCCGCGCTGATCCGTCGCCGCTAGTCTCTGCGCAACCGCGCGGAAGCGAGGCCCCGAGTCCCGCGTTGCAGGATCGATGACCGACACGCCCGCACAGGAAGTCCGGGAGTCCCTCGAGCGGCGCATCGCCGACGCGGCGCTGGTCCGCCC
This sequence comes from uncultured Rickettsiales bacterium, assembly GCA_964584075.1. GTDB lineage: Bacteria > Myxococcota_A > UBA796 > UBA9615 > CAYRNR01 > CAZOYV01. The sequence continues at coordinate 15,044 of CAZOYV010000048.1, forward strand.
CTACCGCCCCCGCTGCCACGATGTCGGCCAGGTCCTGACGCGGCGGATCACCGGCGTCTGGCCCCAGATCGAGGCCACCGTCGAGCTGGAGATCCTCAGGCGCATCGGCGGCGGCTTCGCCGGCCAGGTCTACCAGGTGCGGCTGCGCTCCTACGACGGCGACGAGCCGATCGAGGGCCTCGAGGAGGGCCGGCTCTACGCGGTCAAGATCCTGATCCCGCCGTCGAGCTTCTCGGTGCTGTTCCGCGACGCGATCTACGGGCTGGCGTACCAGGGCAAGTTCAGCGCCCAGGTCAACCCCGACGCGATCCGCGCCGGCGCCCTGTGGCAGAAGCTGATCCGCCGCGGCGCCCGCTCGGCGCTGGGCGGCGAGCACCACATCGTCGACGTCAAGGCGACGTTCTACGACGAGGCGCTGTGCAGCTTCGGCGAGGTCAGCGAGTGGGTCCCGGGGCGCACCTGGCGCTACGAGATCGACGGCCACGTGGTGCGCCGCCGCCGGCTGATGAAGCCCGGCGCCGACCTCTCCGGCGAGGTGGCCAGCCGCGAGTACGTGCACAAGCGCCACTTCATGCGCTCCCTCGTGGAGCACTTCCACGCGATGGGCGCCCCGGAGCTGGCCCGCCAGTACGAGTGGTACACGCTCAAGAGCCAGCCCAACGCGCTGCTGCGCACCGAGGGCGAGCACGCCGGGCAGCTGTGCGCGATCGACTTCCGCGCCGGGCTGGCGCTGCTGCCGCTGCTGCCGATGAGCCCCGCCGACTGCTGGCTGATCCCGCGGGGCTGGCTGCGCGGCCACCTGGTGCAGTTCGACCGCGGCGACATCCCGAAGCTGCGGCGCTACGTCGAGCAGCACGCCGACGACTTCGAGGGCTGGGACGGCGCGCTGGACGAGCTGCAGCGCCGCGACGACGCCTACCGCGCCTCGCTGCCCGACGTGTTCCACCACCACTTCCGGCTGCTCGGCGGCCGGCTGCGCGCGTCCGTGCGCGAGGGGTTCGTCACCGGCTGGGAGCACCAGGGGCTGATCGACGCCGCCGGGGCCGGGCGCCTGCGGGGCTCGACGCCGGGGTTCCTGCTGTTCCTGCTCGTCGGCCTGATCCCGCTGCTGGGCAAGGCGGTCCGCCGCATCGGCTGGGACGCCGCCTACCGCCGGCACGTCCGCTCCGTGCTGACCTCGTGGGACTACTCCAAGCGCTACTTCCGCGTGCGGCAGTGGTCCAGGCTGATCGACTGGCACCGCGACGAGCGGATCACCGACGAGCGCGCGCGGCGGATGAGCGACCGCCCGATCCGCACGGCGCTGCTGGCCTTCCGCGCCGGCTGGCTGCCGGCCAAGCTGTTCCGGTTCCTCACCGACGGGGCGTTCTTCAAGGACAAGCTGTGGCACGCGGTCAGCTACCCGGTGAAGCTGTACCTCAGCCCCACGGTCCGCCTGGAGTGGTTCGTCGAGCAGATCGAGGAGGGCCGCGACAGCGGGATGCTGTCCGACCGCGAGGCCGACGCGATCCTCGCCCGCGCGGGCGAGCCCTACATCCAGAAGTACCTCAAGAGCGTGGCGGTCCACGCCTGCACGCTGCCGATCACCCAGCTGGTGGCGGCGGCGATCGCGGTCTACGCGATGGTGGCCTACGGCGACACCTGGGCCGAGGGGATGCTGCTCGCCGGGGCGATCTTCGCGTTCTTCCAGGGCACCCCGATCTCGCCGGGGTCGATCGTCCGCGGCAGCTACGTGGCGTTCATGATGATCAAGGACCGCAACGTCCGCGACTACTGGATCGCGATGCTGATCAGCTTCTGGCACTACATCGGCTACCTGGCGTTCCCGATCCAGATGGTGGCCAAGTACCCCGACCTGGCCCGCTTCCTCGGCGGCAACTGGGCGACCAAGATGGTGCGGCTGATCCCGGTGTTCGGCGAGCAGGGCGCGCTGCTCGAGCACTGGGCGTTCGACTGCTTCTTCAACTTCCCGGTGACCGTCGGCGGCTGGTTCAGGCGCCTGTTCCGCCGCGACGAGCCCGCCGGGAGCCCTTTCGATCCGTGACCGTCGCAGGCCCCGCGGGCGTCACTCCTGCGGCGCCGCCTCGGCGTGCTGGAGCAGGAACCGCAGCTGCTCCACCGGGGCGTCGTACTGCGGGCACAGCACCGCGGCGGGCGCCTCCTCGTGGCCCTCGGGGATCGGCACCTCCCCGCAGGCCTGCTGCTGCAGGTCCACCAGGTTTCCGTCGTAGTCGTCGTCCTGCAGCGTGGCGCTGGCGCCGTGGAGCATCACCGCGGCGCCGGCGCCGTCGTGCAACAGGTTGCCGTCCAGCAGCAACCCGGTCTCCAGCTGGGGGTCCCACGGCTCGATGCGATCCGTGGCGTAGACCGCGTTGCCGTGGAACAGCAGGCTGTCGCCGTTGGGGTACTGGTAGGCGGCGCCCCAGCCGCCCTCGAGGTCGTTGCCCGTCAGCGCGTACGATCCGGGCCCGTCGAGCCACACTGCGGCCAGCGGGTGGTCGGCGATCGTGCTGTCCTCGAGGACCACGCGCGGCCAGAAGCCGATGTCCGTGTCCCAGGCGTAGACGCCCACCCCGCCCCCGGTGTTGGCGTCGGAGCCGTTGCCCTCCAGCGTGCACTGCCGTAGCTCCATGGACCCGTGGCCCAGCACCGCCGCGCCGGCGAAGCGGTTGTCCCGCGAGGTACAGCCCGTGCAGTGCAGCTCGCCGAGCAGCGAGAACAGCCCGGGCCCCTCGTTCTGCTCGAGGGCGACGTCGACGCCGATCACGGTGGCGTCCAGCTCGCAGGCGACCCCGGTGGCGGTGGTCTGGGTCGAGCCGCGCTGCGTGCCCCGCACGGCGACGCGCTCGAGCTCCACGAGGGTCTCGTAGCCCGAGGCCATCAGCCCCGCCTCGGTGTTGTCCTCGATCACGGCGTCCACCAGGGTCAGGTGGGCCGCGGCCAGCACCTCGATGCCCCGACCGAAGCCTTCCTCGGTCGGCTGCGTGTCGCGGATCGCCAGCCCCTCGGCGGCCACCTCGGTGCCCTCGCCGACCGCCACCAGCCCCACGGTGACGTTGTCGTCGAACACGCCGCCGGTGATCGTCGCGTCGCCCCCGTCGAAGGCCTGCAGCGCGAAGCCGACCACGTCCTTCCGGTCCAGCTGCGTCTCGCGGATGTCGGTGTCGACCAGCGTCGCCGCGCTGCCCTCGCCGGAGACGGTCAGGCCCACGCCGGTGTTGCGCTCCAGCAGGCAGCCGTCCAGCGTCAGCGAGGCCCCGTCGCTGAGCTGCACGCCGTAGCCCCACTGGTCGGTGCCGTCGGGCACCGTGTCGCGCACCACGCAGTCGACGAGGTGGGCGCTGGTGGCGGCCTCGTCGGGGTGCTCGGCGGCCTCGTTGAGCTGCAGGCCGACGGCCATGTTTCGCTCGATCGTGCAGCCGGTGGCGGTCAGCGCGGCCCCGTCGAAGACGTAGATCCCGCCGCCGTGGAGTCCCTCGTCGTTGCTCCGGGTGTCGCTCACGATGACGTTGTCGAGATCGGCGGTGGTGCCGGCGCCGGTGAGCTTGATCCCGGTGTGGACGTTGTTCTCGAAGGCGGTGTCGCGGGCCACCAGCGCGGCGCCGCCCTCCACCCGGGCGCCCCGGCCGTAGAGCCCCTCGTGGTCGACGAGGGTGTCGCGGACGAGGACGCCGTCGAGCTCCAGCCGGGACCCGGCCCCGGTGGCGATCACGCCCAGGGTCGTGTTGCGCTCGACCGTCCCGCCGACCACGGTGGCCTGGGCCCCGTCCCGGACCTCGATCCCGTAGCCGTGGTCGAGCTCCGCGTCGGCCCGCGTGCTGGCGACGACCACGTCCTCGAGCAGCGCCTCGGTGCCGCCGTCGCTGATCAGCACGCCGATCCGGGTGTTGCCCTCGATGACGCTGCGGCGCACCACCGCCGACCCCATCCCGAACACCACCAGGCCGTACCCCCACGGCTCCTCGGCGGTGTCGGCGGTGTCGCGGATCGTGCTGTCCTCGATCGACAGCTCGGCGGCGCCCTCGGCGGCCACCCCGCGGTGGAGGTTGCCCGTCACCAGCACGTCGCGCAGCGTCAGCGCCCCGCGCACGCGCCACACGCCGGCGGTCTGGGAGCCGGTGAACGTGATCCCGGAGGCCTCGAACGCGCCGCCGGCCACGATCGACAGCAGCGCCGGGTAGTCGGGGTCGGGGCTGCCGTCGAGGACCACCAGGTCGGCGCAGCGCCCGATCAGCGCGATGCCGTCGTGCTCGCTGCCCAGCTCGACGTTCTCGACGTACGTCCCGGCGCCCACCGCGACGGCCGAGGCCCCCAGCTCCGCCGCACGGTCGAGCCCGCCCTGGATCGTCGCCAGCGGCGCGTCCTCGCCGCCGTCCCCGCCGTCCGCCGCGCTGGCGTGGACGTAGACCGCGTCGTCGGGCAGCGCCAGATCGCCCCACGTCCCGGCGCCGCAGGCCTCGGGGACGCAGGTCCCGCCGTCGTCGACGTAGCCGTCGTCGCACTCGGTCCCGGGCGGCGCGGTGGCGTCGTCGTCGTCGCCCGGCTGGGGACAGCCGAGCAGGGCCAGCGCCAGCGCCCCGGAGAGCAGCCCGCGGCTCACCGCGTTGCCCCCCCGGGCGCCGCCGCCCGGCGCTGCTCGCTGGCGGGGATCCACCAGTCCTCGATCCCCGAGAACAGCCCCAGCACGTCGGGGGTCGCCCCCTGGACCCGCCGCTGGACCCCCACCACGTCGGTGCGCCAGTACAGGAACAGGTAGGGCTGGTCGGCGTAGACCACCTCCTGCAGCTCGTGCCAGCAGCGCGTCGCCTCGGCGGCGTCGGTGGTGGCCAGCCCGCGCTCGATCAGCGCGTCCACCTCCGGGTTGGCGTACCCGCCCCAGTTGTCCTGCGCCTCGCCGGAGTGCCAGCGGTTGGACGGATCGACGAACAGCGAGGCGAACAGCCCCCACAGCGCGGCGTCGAACTCCCCGTCGCGCAGCCGCTGGCGGAATGCGTTGGAGTCGATCGTCTCCAGCCGGACGTCGACGCCGGCGGCGGCGAGCTGCTGCTGGAGGATCACCTGGGCCTGCTCCCGGCGGGCGTTGCCCGCGTTGGTCAGCAGGGTGAAGCCCAGGCGCTGCCCGTCGCGGTCGACGAACCCGTCGCCGTCGGTGTCGCGCCAGCCGGCCTCGGCGAGCAGCGCCGCGGCGCGGTCCCGATCGTGGGCCAGCGGCTCGATCCCGTCGTGGTGCTGCTCGCACAGCACCGGCGGGATGGTGCCCACCGCGCGGCGGCCGTAGCGCTCGGGGCCGACGGTCAGCAGCGCCTCGATCAGCGTGTCGACGTCGACGGCGTGGGCCAGCGCGCGGCGAACGCGCACGTCGGCGAAGCGCTCGTCGCGCAGGTTCCAGACCACGAAGTCGGTCTTGCGCAGCCCGCGGGAGTGCAGCCGGATCTCCGGGTGCTCGCGCTGCAGCCGGGGCAGGTCCTCCATCTGGATCCCCTGCATCACGTCCAGCTCGCCGCGCTGCAGCTCGAGCAGGCGCGTGGCGTACTCGGGGATCACGCGGATCACGATCCGCTCCAGGTGCGGCGCGTGGGTCCCCACCGGGTCGTCGTTGCGCACCAGCACCAGCTCCTGGTCGCGCACGTGGCGCTCGACGCGGAACGGCCCGCCACCCACCGGGTCGCTGCTGAACGGCGCCCCGCGCATCCGGTCGGGGGGCACGTCGGCCAGCACGTGCTCGGGGATCAGCGGGAAGCCCAGCGCGTGGGACAGCATCGTGGTGGGGTCGTAGCGGTGGTCGTAGTGGATCGCGACCGCGTGGGGGTCGAGCACCTCGAGCGGCTGCTCGGCTCGCAGCTGCGCCAGGTACGGCTGGAACGCGCTGCCGGTCGCGGGATCGCGGATCCGCTCGAGGGTGAACGCCACGTCGCTGGCGTCCACCGCCTCGCCGTCGATCCAGCGGGCGTCGTCGCGCAGCTGCAGCGTCAGCGTCGTGCCGGCCTCGTCGAACGACCACCGCTCGGCCAGCCGCGGCTGGAACCCCAGGGCGCAGTCGAAGCTCGTGCGGGCCAGCGTGGGGAACAGCACCTCGGTCAGCTGCAGCCCCAGATCGGTGGTCGAGACCACCGGGTTGAGCACGTCGACGTCGGCCTTGTAGCCGACCACCAGGGTGCCGCCGGGCTCGGGCTCGGCCGGGACCGCCGGGGGCGCGGCGGGGTCGTCCGCCGGCGGGGTCGCGCCCCGCTTGCAGCCGGGGAGCCCCCCCAGCACGGACAGCCCCGCCAGCACCAGCAGCGCGCGGCGCACGGGGATCATCGGTCCCCTCACTGGGAGAGGTCGTCGGTGGTGAGCGCGCCGCGGTACACGGCCAGCTCGCTGGGGGGTACGGCCCACGCGTCGGTCCCGGTGACGATCGAGTCGCCCTGGACCAGGATCGCGGTGCCACCGACGGAAAGGCCGTTGTCCGCCCCCGCGACGTTGCCCTGCAGGTCGGCGCTGACGCCCTCGATCAGGATCCCGGAGCGGGCCGAGGCGGTGACCTCGTTGTCGGTCAGGGTGCAGACCAGCAGCGCCGGATCGAGGGCCTGATCGCCCACGGTCAGCACGATCCCGTCCCCGCTCTGGCCCGGATCGTCGGGCAGCTCGGCGGCGCTGGTCGCGTCGACCGTCAGGCCGCCGAGCTCGACCCACAGCGAGCGCAGCGAGAACAGCCCGGCGTCGGCGTTGCCCTCCAGCGTGCAGTCGGTCAGCACGGCCTCGCTCAGCTCCTGCAGGTGGATCCCGCGGCCGAGGTAGCCGTCCCCGTCCGCCGTGGTCCCGGTGACCGCCACGCCGGTCAGCGCGATCTCGGCCTGGTGCCCGTAGATCCCGACCACGCCGCAGTCCTTGACGCCGCCGCCGGTCATCTCCAGCACCGCAGAGGCGGCGTAGATCCCGTAGCCCGCGTCGCCGTCGCCGCCGCTCTCGGTGGCCACGTCGCGGACCTCGACCTCGACCAGCTCGACGGTGGTGGTCGGCTCGTCGGGGAGCAGCGTGTCCCCGCCCTCGATGATGATCCCCTGGCGCGAGCCGCCGGTGACCAGCACCGTCTCGACGGAGGCCGTCGCGCCGCCCCAGAACCACAGCGTGCGGCGTCCGCCGCGGAACGTCATGCCCTCCAGCCGCAGATCGGCGGCCTCGGTGGCGCGCAGCACCGGGCGCGCCCCGTCGGCGGCCTCGACGATCGTCTCGTCGATGCTGCAGCCCTCGATCACGAGCCCGTCGTCGCCCTTGCCGTCCAGGTCCTCGGCCTCGAGGTCGAGGTTGGCGGGGAACGTCCCGGGGCCGACGGCGATCCGGCGGTCGGCGGCGTCCCGCTGCCGGGCCAGCTCCACCGCGGCGCCGAGGGTCAGCAGCGGCGCCTCGAGCGAGCCGTCCCCGTCGTCGGAGCCGGTGGCGCGGACGTGGATCGCGGTCTCGACGCCGGCGGGGTCGATCAGCCCCCAGCTCTCCCCGGCACAGGGGGGCACGGCGTCCTCGCTGTCGTCGTCGCTCATGTCGTCGTCGCCGGTGTCGTCGTCGCCGGCGTCGTCGTCCGAGGCGTCGTCGTCGTCGGGCCCGGCGGGGCACCCCGGCCCCAGCGCCAGCAGGGCGAGCAGGACCGACCACAGCAGGACTCGGGGCATGGGCACACTCCCCCGTCGTTGTTCACGCGACGTCCGATTCTACCGTGATATCGCCGCGGCCCGGGGGGTCAATCCTCGCCCGGCGCCGCCGACGGCAGCGCCGCCAGCCGCGCTTCGACCCGCCGCGCCTCGCCGTCCTGCTCCAGCGCCTGCCACTGCTCCAGGGCCAGGCGGTAGGCCGCGCGCGCCCGCAGCGGGTGCCCTGCCTCGCGCGCCCGATCGCCCGCCTGCTCCAGCGGCCACGCCAGGTCCGAGGCCACCGCGCCGGTCTCGCCGAGCAGCGCCGCGAGCTGCTCCTGCCGGCGGTCCCACGCGTCCCACTCCCCGCCGGCGGCGAGGCACGCCAGCATCCCGCCGTGGACGTAGCACTCCAGGTGGCGCCGCTGCAGCCGCTCGACGATCTGCTGCCCGACCTCGAACACCGCCCGGGCCTCCTCGGGGTGGCCGCGCTTGAGCCACAGCAGCCCGTGATTGAGCAACGGCACGATCCGCTGGGGCGAGCCCACGCGCTCGAGGATCGACTGGGCCCGCTGGTACTCGCGCTGGGCCCGCCGCAGGTCCCCCTGGTCGCGCAGGATGTCGCCCAGCGAGTTGTGGCAGCGGGCGATGCCGTAGGCGCTGCCGATCTGCTCGAAGCGCTGAAGCGCCCCGCGCAGGTCCCGCGCCGCCGCCGCGCGGTCGCCCAGCTCCAGCGAGGCGTTGCCGGCCTCGGCGAGGCAGTCGGCCATCCCCGAGGGGTGGTCCAGCGCCTCGAAGCGGGCGAAGCCCTCGCGGGCCACCTCCAGCGCCCGCCGGGCGTCGCCGAGCAGCCGCGCCACCGACGACAGGTGCTGCAGGCAGCGGGCCTCCTCCAGCTCGTCGCCGGCGCGCGTGGCCTCCAGCTGGGCCCGGACCAGCACCGTCTCGGCCAGCCCCAGGTCGCCCTGGCGCTGCAGCGCCATCGCCTGGTAGCGCAGCGCGGCGGGGAAGATCCCGGTCCAGCGCCGGCGCCGCGCGGTCTCGGCGGCCCGCGCCGCCAGGTGGGCCGCCTGCTCGTGGCGCCCCAGGCCGATGTCGACCCGGATCCGGGCGATCCACCACGGCCCCCAGCGCGGGTCCGCGTCGTCGACGTCGAGCTGGCGCAGGATCGCCTCGCCGCGGTCGACCAGCGCCCCGGCGTCGCGATAGTCGCTGGTCTGCAGCCGCTCCTCGGCGCCCAGCAGCAGCCAGTCCAGCGCCTCGCGCGGACGGTCGGCCTCCACCAGGTGACGCCCGATCCGCTGGGCCCGCCCGCGCGCGTCGGGCCGCCGCTGCAGCATCGCCGCGCAGGCGCCGTTGACCCGCGTCCACTCCCCGGCGGCCAGCGCGTCGCGGCGCAGGCTCTCGCACAGCATCCCGTGGCAGAACCGCAGGCCGCGCTTGCGCGGCTCGATCAGGTGCGCCCGCTGCAGCGCCCCGGACAGGCCGTCGGGGATCGCCACGTCCAGCTCCGCGCAGGCCTCGTGCCAGTCGTCCGCGGCCACGTCGCGGCCCAGCGCCGCCGCCACCAGCAGCGCGCGCGTGGCGTCGCTGCCGAGCCCGGCCAGCGCCCGCTCGACGCGGCCCCGCCACAGCCCGTGGATCCGCTCCGGGATCGCCGCCTGCTCCTGCCGCCGCAGCGCGAACCCGGTGCGCCCCACGCGCAGCACGCCGCGGCTGACCCAGTCGCCCACCAGCTGGACCGCGAACAGCGGGTTGCCCCCGGTGCGCTCGCTCACCTGGGCGGCCAGATCCCCCTCCAGCCGCAGCAGGCTCTGGACCAGCTCCCCGTGCTCGCGGGGGGGGAGCGGCCCGATCGCCAGCGCCTCGACGCCGTCGAGGGCCTGCAGCTCGGCGAGGCGCTCGGCCTCCAGCGGCCGCTCGGCGAGCAGGTCGCTGCGCACCGTCGCGATCACCAGCAGCGGGGCGGGGAACTCCTCCTGGGTCGCCACCAGGTGCTGGGCCAGCCCCAGCGCGTCGCTGCCCCACTGGACGTCCTCGAGCACCACGATCACCGGGCGGCCTCCCCCCAGCCGGCCGAGGGTCCGCTGCACCAGGGCGTAGCGCTGGGTCGGGTCCCCGGGGTCGGCCCCCGGCCCGGCGGCGATCCAGCGCAGCAGCGCCGCGGCCTCGTAGGGGTCCTCGACGCCCAGGCCGCGCAGCACGCCCTCGATCCGCTCGCCCATCGCCTCGCGGTCGAGCCCCACGCAGCGCAGGTGCTCGGCGAGCATCGCCGGCAGCCCGTGGGCCGGCCCGGCGATCGGCGCGTGCTCGGCGCGCAGCGCCTCGGTGACCGCGCCGAGCTCCAGCGCCCGCTGGGCCGCCCACTCCGCCAGCCGGCTCTTGCCGTAGCCGGCCTCTCCCTGGAGCACCACCACCCGCGGCCGCCCCGACTTGGCGGCCAGCTGCAGCGCCGCCCAGATCCGGTCCCGCTCGGGCTCGCGGCCGATCAGCGGCAGCGCCCGCCAGCCGTACAGCCCGATCCCGGCCCCCACCAGGCTCATCGCCACCGGCGGCGGCCCCGGGTTGCGCCAGCGGTCGGGCAGCGGCGGCCGGCGCAGCGGCATCGGCACCGCCCGCTCGCCCGAGATCTCCCCCGAGGGCACCTCCCGCGGGGCCGGGACGCCCGCGTCCCACTCGCCGCTGGCGAACGCCCGCTGCCGCACGCGGATCGTCGTGATCTCCCAGGTGTAGCGAGACGTCTCGATCTCGGCGGGGTCCCCGAACGAGACCAGCGCCCCGGCGGCGTCGGCGGCGCAGGGGAACCGCTCGCGGGGGTCCTTCTGCAGCAGCCGCAGTACCCAGCCGGCGAGTTCGGCGGGCACGTCGGCGGGCAGCGACAGCGGCGGCGGGTCCTCGAACAGGTGCTGGCCGGCGTACTCGGCGGGGGTGTGGCCGCGGAACGGGGGCCGGCCCGAGACCAGCCGGTAGGCCACGCAGCCCAGCGCGTACAGGTCGGTCCACGGCCCGTGCTCGCGCCAGTCGCCGAACTGCTCGGGGGCCATGTAGGGCAGCGTCCCGACCACCCGCTCTGCGGTGGTCAGCGTCTCGGTGCCGCCCGACAGCGCCACGCCGAAGTCGGTCAGCTTGACCGCCGGCCGGCCCCCGGGGTCGGCCGTGAACAGGATGTTGTCGGGCTTGATGTCGCGGTGCACCACGCCGCGGGCGTGGGCGTGGGCCAGGGCGTCGAGCAGCGCCAGCAGCACGCCGCGGATGTCGGCCCACGGCAGCACGTTGAGCCGATCCTCCAGCGAGCCGCCCTCGCAGAACTCCATCACCAGGTAGGGGCTGGCCTCCTCGAGCAGCAGCGGGCGCTTGGACTTCCCCGGCAGCAGCGTGCGGCACAGCGCCGCGGCCTCGGCCGAGACCTCCCCGAAGTCGAACACCATCACGATCCCGGGGTGGCTGAACTGGGCGACCTTGCGGACCTCGTCGCGGAAGATCGAGAAGTACGTGTCGCGCCGCGCCCGCTGGCCCGGCAGCGCCTTGATCGCCACGGGCAGGCCCTGCTCGACGTGGACCCCGCGCCACACCACGCCCATGCCGCCGTGGCCCAGCAGCTGGTGGATCTCGAACGGGCCGAACGGGATCGGGCGGTCGAGGTCGACGGGTCGCTTGAGCTTGCGCATCGGTCGGCCCCGATTGTACGCGGGCCGCGCGGGCCGCGGATCAGCCGCCGTTGTTGGCCCAGCTCACCGGCTGGCCGGTGTCCTCGACCACCGAGAGCCACAGGTCGCCGTGGGGGTCGACCTGCTTGCGGCCCGACACGCAGCGCTGGATCGGGACGTGCACCAGGCTGCCGTGCCAGCGCCCGAGCACCATCTCGGTCTTGCCGCACATCGCCGCGTGGGCGGCGTTCTGGGCCAGGCGCCAGCAGTAGATGCTGTCCGACGGCGAGGCCGGGATCGAGCGGATGTTGTAGCTCGGATCGATGTACTTGAGCGTGATGTCGAGCCCCTGCTCGTGGAAGTGCTGGCCGATCTTCTCCTTGAGGTAGATCCCGATGTCCTTGAGCTTCTTGTTGCCCGACAGGTCCATCTCCATCGTCTCGTCCGGGCGCGCCATCATCAGCTCCTGGCCGGCGCCCTCGGCCACGACGATCACCGCGTGGCCGCGGCGCTCCAGGCGCTTCCGCAACAGGTCGAGGAACCCGCCCTCGCCCTCGAGCGTGATCGGGACCTCGGGGATCAGCACGAAGTTGGCCTCCCCGGCGGCCAGCGCCGCGAAGCAGGCGATGAACCCGGAGTGGCGGCCCATCAGCTTGACCAGCCCGACGCCGTTGGGGGCCCCGGACGCCTCCACGTGGGCCGCCCGGATCGACTCCACGCCCTCGGCGTAGGCGGTCTGGAACCCGAACGACTGGTCGATGAACATGATGTCGTTGTCGATCGTCTTGGGGATCCCGACCACCGCGGTCTTCAGCCCGCGCTTTTCGATCTCCTCGACGATCGCCAGCGCGCCGCGCATCGTCCCGTCGCCGCCGATCGGGAACAGGATCCCGATCCCCATCCGCTCGATGCAGTCGACGATCTCGATCACGTCCTGCGGGCCGCGCGAGCTGCCCAGGAACGTGCCGCCGTCCTCGTGGACGTCCATCACGCGCCGCGGCTCGAGATCGAGCACGTCGTGGCCGTACTTGGCGACGAACCCCTGGAAGCCGTACTTGAAGCCGTAGATCCGCCGCACGCCGTAGCGGTGCCACAGCTGCATCACCAGCCCGCGGATCACGTCGTTGAGGCCGGGGCACAGCCCGCCGCAGGTCACGATCCCGCAGCGCACCTTGGCCGGATCGAAGTAGATCTTCTCGCGGGGTCCCGCCAGCTCGAGGCTGGGCAGCTCCATCAGCGTCCGGCAGTCCTCGCCCACGTCGGAGAGCCGGTCGTGGAACAGCACGCGCTCGTCGTCGCGCACGAAGTGGGACTTGAACTCGCCGCACAGCTGCGTCCGCAGCGGCGAGTCGATGCGCGCGGGGCCGAGGGACTTGATCGTCAGGTCGGTGTCGTCGGCCGGGGTCGTCAACATCTCCATGCATCCTCCAAGGGGGACGACGGGCTCAATGTACCGGAATCGGCCCCGGAGCGGGAGCGCCCCCCTGGCGTGGTCCGGGGGGTTGGGGTTCAGATGCGCCGGCGGCGGATCAGCACCACCGCGGCGGCGGCGAGCAGCAGCACCCACGGCGGGTTCGCGGTGTCCCCGACGCGGCACGCGCAGTCCCCGGCGTCCACGTCGTCGTCGTCGTCCGCGCCGGCGTCGTCGTCCGCGCCGGCGTCGTCGTCCCCGCTGTCGTCGTCGCCCGTGTCGTCGTCGCCCGCGTCGTCGTCGCCGCTGTCGTCGTCGCTCGAGTCGTCGTCGCCGCTGTCGTCGTCGCCGCTGTCGTCGTCGCCGCTGTCGTCGTCGCCGCTGTCGTCGTCCCCGCTGTCGTCGTCGCCCGCGCAGTCCGCGTCGGCACCGTCGACGTCCCCGTCGCAGTCGTTGTCGATCCCGTCGAGGCAGTCCTCGAACGCGCCAGGGTGGGCCAGCGGCTCGGCGTCGTCGCAGTCGCCGGTGCAGGTCGAGTACCCGTCCAGGTCCCCGTCGGCCGGGGTCAGCGCCGCGTCGCCGTCGTCGCAGTCGCCCGTGCACGTCGAGTACCCGTCGCCGTCCCCGTCGGCCGGGGTCAGCGCCGCGTCGCCGTCGTCGCAGTCGCCGTCGCAGGTGGTGAACCCGTCGGCGTCGGCGTCGTCGAGCTGCAGCGCCGCGTCGGTGTCGTCGCAGTCGCCCTCGCAGACCATCCAGCCGTCGCCGTCGCCGTCGAGCTCGCCGGCGGGCAGCGCCCCGTCGCAGTCGCCGTCCTTGCCGTCGCACAGCTCGATCGCCCCGGGGTAGACCGCCGCGTCGCCGTCGTCGCAGTCCCCCTGGCAGGGGGTGACGCCGTCGCCGTCGAGGTCCAGGTCCACGTCCTCGTCGACGGTCCCGTCGCAGTCGTTGTCGACCTGGTCGCACTGCTCGGGTGCGCCGGGCCAGGTGGCGGCGTCGGCGTCGGCGCAGTCGCCCTCGCAGACCATCCAGCCGTCGCCGTCGCCGTCGGCCTCGTCGATCGGGACCGCCCCGTCGCAGTCGTTGTCGACCCCGTCGCAGGCCTCGGTCGCCCCGGGGTAGGTCGCCGCGTCGCCGTCGTCACAGTCCCCGTCGCAGATCGAGTCCCCGTCACCGTCCCCGTCCACCGCCTCGTCGGTGGCCGGGTCGCAGTCGTCGTCGATCCCGCCGTTGCAGATCTCCTCGGCGTCCGGGTTCACCGCGGCGTCGGTGTCGTCGCAGTCCCCGCTGCACTGCGAGAACCCGTCGCCGTCGCCGTCGGCGAGCTCGTCGGTGGCCGGGTCGCAGTCGTCGTCGACCCCGTTGCAGACCTCGGTGGCCCCGGGGTGGATCGCCGGGGCGTTGTCGTTGCAGTCCCCATCGCAGGCCATCACCCCGTCGCCGTCTGCGTCGGCCTCGTCGGCGTCGAGCGAGCCCGAGCAGTCGTCGTCGATCCCGTTGCACAGCTCGGTCGCCCCTGGGTGGATCGTGGCGTCGCCGTCGTCGCAGTCGTCGCACGCGTCGTGGCCGTCACCGTCCGCGTCCGGGGCGTCGTCGATCACCCCGTTGCAGTCGTTGTCCACCCCGTCGCAGGCCTCGACCGCCCCGGGGTACACCGTCGCGTCGCCGTCGTCGCAGTCGCTGCACGCGTCGTGGCCGTCGCCGTCGGCGTCGCCGACGTCGTCCATCGTGCCGTTGCAGTCGTTGTCGGCCCCGTCGCAGGTCTCCGCCGCGCCGGGGTAGCTCGTGGCGTCGTTGTCGGCGCAGTCGCCGTCGCAGGTGGACCACCCGTCGCCGTCGGCGTCGGCGATGTTGAGCGTCGCGTCGCCGTCGTCGCAGTCCCCCGCGCAGCTCGACGCGCCGTCGAGGTCGCCGTCGGCCGGGGTCAGCGCCGCGTCCCCGTCGTCGCAGTCGCCGGTGCAGGTCGACCAGCCGTCGCCGTCGGCGTCGGCCGGGGTCAGCAGCACGTCGCCGTCGTCGCAGTCCCCGTCGCACGTGGACCACCCGTCGCTGTCCCCGTCGGCGGGGGTCAGCGCCGCGTCGCCGTCGTCGCAGTCGTTCTCGCACACCATCCAGCCGTCGCCGTCGTCGTCGGCCTCGTCGGCGGGCAGCGCCCCGTCGCAGTCGTTGTCCTTGCCGTCGCAGATCTCGGTCCCGCCGGGGTTCATCGCCGCGTCGCCGTCGTTGCAGTCCCCCTGGCAGGCGTTGTAGCCGTCGCCGTCGGCGTCGTTGCCCACGTCCTCGTCGATCGTCCCGTCGCAGTCGTTGTCCACCGAGTCGCACAGCTCCGGCGCGCCGGGCCAGGTGGTGGCGTCGCCGTCGTCGCAGTCGCTGTCGCAGACCCGCCAGCCGTCGCCGTCGGCGTCGTCCTCGTCGGCCGGGACCAGCCCGTCGCAGTCGTTGTCCAGCCCGTCGCACAGCTCCGGCGCGGTGTCGTAGACCGTGTCGTCGGTGTCGTCGCAGTCGCCGAAGCACACCGTGTAGCCGTCCCCGTCGCCGTCGACGTCCTCGTCGGTGGTCGGGTCGCAGTCGGTGTCGAGCCCGTCGCACAGCTCGGCCGCGCCGGGGTTCACCGTGGCCTCGCCGTCGTCGCAGTCCCCGTCGCAGATCGCGTAGCCGTCCCCGTCGCCGTCCACCGTCTCGTCGGTGGCCGGGTCGCAGTCGTCGTCGATCCCGTTGCACACCTCGGGGGCGCCGGGGTGGACCGCCGGCGCGGCGTCGTTGCAGTCCAGCCCGCAGGCCATGTAGCCGTCGTTGTCGGCGTCCTGCTCGTCGGCGGGCAGCGCCCCGTCGCAGTCGTCGTCGAGGCCGTTGCACTGCTCGGTGGCCGCCGGGTGGACGTTGGGGTTGGTGTCGTCGCAGTCGGTGGCGTCGGCCACCGTCCCGCCCGGCGCGTCGCACGCCACCGTCGGCGCGGCCGCGTCGCCGTACCCGTCCCCGTCGGCGTCGTCGTACCAGGTGCCCTGGCCCGTCACGCCGGGGTCGGCGTCGTCGGTCAGCCCGTCGCAGTCGTTGTCGGCGCCGTCGCAGACCTCGGCGGCCCCGGGGTACACCGCGCCGTCGGCGTCGTCGCAGTCGCCGTCGCAGACCATCACCCCGTCGCCGTCGCCGTCGACCTCGTCGGCCCCGGGCGCGCCGGAGCAGTCGTCGTCGATCCCGTTGCACTGCTCGGTGGCCCCCGGGTACACGCCGGCGTCGCCGTCGTCGCAGTCTCCGGCGCAGGCCATCACGCCGTCCCCGTCGGCGTCGTTCTCGCCCGGGGCGACCCCGTCGCAGTCGTTGTCGACCCCGTCGCAGGCCTCGGTGGCGCCGGGGTACACCGCCGCGTCGCTGTCGTCGCAGTCTCCGCCGCAGACGAACACCCCGTCCCCGTCGGCGTCCACCTCGCCGGGCGGGATCGTGCCGTCGCAGTCGTTGTCCTGGCCGTCGCAGATCTCGGTGGCCCCGGGGTAGACCGTGGCGTCGCCGTCGTCGCAGTCGCCCGCGCAGGTGGTCACCCCGTCCCCGTCCCCGTCGGTGGCGACCCCCTCGTCGATCGTGCCGTCGCAGTCGTTGTCCAGCGTGTCGCACAGCTCCGGTGCGCCGAGGTAGATCGTGGCGTCGGTGTCGTCGCAGTCCCCGGCGCAGACCATCTGGCCGTCCCCGTCGGCGTCGACCTCGTCCGCCCCGGGACCGCCGCTGCAGTCGGTGTCCAGCCCGTCGCAGGCCTCGGCCGCCCCCGGGTGCACCGCCGCGTTGCCGTCGTCGCAGTCGGTGGCGTCGACGACGAACCCGGTGGGCTGGTCGCACGCCGTCACCGGGGACGCCGCGTCGCCGTAGCCGTCCCCGTCGCCGTCGGCGTACCACGTCCCCTGGCCGCTCACGCCCGGGTCGTCGTCGTCGGCCAGCCCATCGCAGTCGTTGTCGACCCCGTCGCAGACCTCGGCCGCGCCCGGGTGGACCCCCGTGTCGGCGTCGTCGCAGTCGTCGGAGTTGGCCACGTAGCCCGAGGGCTGGACCACCGAGACGACCGTGTCACCGGGGTCCCCGTAGCCGTCCCCGTCCAGGTCCGCGTACCACGCGGTGGCCCCCGCCGTGGAGGCCATCAGCACCGGGGCCGCGCCCGGCACCGCGCGGTTGTGCTCCCACAGCGCCCAGATCGTGTCACCCCACGGGGCGAGCTGGTCGAAGAACGGATCGGACTGCGCGACGTAGGCGTTGGCTTCCCCCGACGGGGTCGGGCTCGACAGCGTGCCGCCGACGCCGTTGATCTCGTCGCGCAGGAACTCGACGTACTCGCGACTCGTGGTCTGGTAGTACAGCCGCACCTGCACGTCGTCCGCGCCCGCGGGGAGCTGCAGCCACACGTCGTCGTAGCCGCCGCTGTACTCCGCGGCGTCGAAGTACCCCGGGTCGACCACGCCGTCCCAGACCGGCTCGGAGATGCGGTCGGAGGCCTCGGCGATGCGGAACCCCCGCGGCGGGATCCGGTTGTCCTTGTGGCGCCCGTCGGCGAGCACGAAGTGGAAGGTGTGGTCCTCTCCGGTCAGCGAGCTGGAGGTGTGGGCCTCGAAGACCAGCTCGTCGACGTACTCCTGGTCGGCGCCCAGCGGCAGCGGATCGGGCAGCGTCGGCACGGTGGGGTCGTCGTATGTGTAGTCGTCGAGCCCGATCAGCGTCGAGGCGGCCGCGTCGTAGGGGTTGACCTCGTGGATCAGCGAGTTGCTCTGGTACGCGCGGACGTTGATCCACATCCGGCGCCCCTCGGGGAAGCCCGAGATCAGCTTGTGGCCGGTGTGGTTGACGACCTTGAACGTCAGCTCGCCGCTGCCCGCGTCGTAGACCACGTCCTCGAGGGTCGCCGCGGACTGCAGCATCGCCAGCGCCCGGTCGCGGGCCGCGAGCAGGGAGTCGGGATCCAGCCCCAGCCCGGCGTTGAGGTCCATCGTCAGGGACGGCGCGTCGTCGAGCAGGGTCGCGTTGGTCGCGTCGTAGTTGCTCGACGCCGGCTGGGTGCTGGCCAGCACGGCGGTGATCCACGCGTTGCCCCCCGTCATCTCGTGGGCCGGGACGCCGCTGCTGGGGTGCTCGAGGCTGTCGCCGGGGCGCACCGGCGCGAAGTTCTTGTCGCAGCCCTTGCCCACGCGATCGGGCATGTGACAGTCCTGGCAGCGGGCGATGTAGTCCCCGGGCAGCGAGGTCTGGAGCAGCCCCGGGGCGAACTCGCCGCTCCCGGGGGCGCCCCCCTGCAGCCCGTAGTCCGACAGCTGGAACTCCGAGAACGTGCGCTCGACGTGGAAGTACGAGTAGGCGGAGAGCTCCTCGCTGGGGAGCACCGGCGCGCCCGGTCCGGGCGCCTCGCCGGCGTGGGCCAGGTTGGCCAGCGCCGGGTTGGAGACGTCGTGGCACGAGTTGCAGTGGTACTTGCCCTTGTGGAACCGGGAGTAGAACACGTCGTGGTTGGCCGGCGCGTCGGCGAACGACGCGCGGCGGACCATCTGGGTGTCGATGTAGTACTGCCCCCCTCCGGCCTCGTCGTAGGCCGGGCTCCACGGCTGGTTGGCGGCGAAGAACGGGTCCTCGTTGAACAGGGTGATGTGGGTGGTCTCGGCGCTGTCGCCGGCGTAGCACAGGTCCGCCTCGTCCTGCGACGGGATGTCCGCGCCGGACTCGTCCCAGTAGCCGACCCAGTCGTTGCCCTCGCGGACGCCGAGGTACGTGTCCTCGAAGTGCGGGTCCCACATCGTGTGGCACACCATGCAGTGGATCCCGTCGTGATCCGAGGTGGTCATCGACGAGGCGTTGGTCGGATCGGAGCGTCCGCCGACCCAGCCGGCGGGGAAGTGGCAGCGCAGGCACAGGTCGGTGGCGTTGGGGTTGCCCAGCGCCCAGATCGAGTCCTGGGCCGCCACGGTCAGGCACGCGAACATCATCGGATCGCGCGCGGACTGCCCCATCATCGAGCCCTGCCAGTTGAACCACGGCTCGGCGACCGGGTCGTAGTCGGCGTGGCAGTTGAAGCACTGCCCCGCGTCGTCCATCACGAGCTGCTGGGTGGTCTGGCTGCCGGGCATCCGCACCAGCGGATCGTCGCCGACCGGCACCGGGGTCCAGGCCAGGCTGGCCAGGGCGGCGGCGACCAGGGCGGTGCGGAGCGCGATCGGGAATCGCTGAGCGGACATGGTGGCTCTCCAGGGCTGAGGCTCAGGAACGGACGCCATAGACGACCAGGATAGTGGATGCTGCTAGGATCCCGGCATCAAAACCCGACCACACCACCACGAGGGGGGCACCGTGTCCGATCAGATGACGCTCGCGCAGGCGGTCCGCAACGCCGTCGCCGCGGAGATCGCAGCCGCCGGGTTCTACACCCTGCTGGCCGAGAACAGTCGCGACGAGCAGGCGACCGCGTTCTTCCACGGGATGGCCGCCCAGGAGCTCGATCACGCCCGCTGCATCGAGCAGGTCGGCCAGGAGCTCGGCGCCGGCACGCTGCCCGACCGCGCCGACGCCTCGGTGCAGGGCGTCGAGACCGCGATGGGCTGGGAGGGGCGCACCGACCTGACCTACCGCGAGGCCCTCGAGATCGCGCTGGCGGCCGAGAACAACGCCGAGTTCGTCTACGAGACCTGGGCCGAGCAGCTGCCCGATCCCCCCAGCGCGCTGTTCACCAACCTGGCGCGCACCGAGGAGCGGCACGCCGAGACGCTGCGCAAGCTGCTGGACGAGACCGACGCCGCCCAGCTGGACCGCTCGATCGGCGTCCCCGACGGCCTCGCCGACAAGGTCTACGCCTTCACAGAAGGGGTCGCCGACCGGCTGCGCAAGCTGGTCGGGGGCTAGTCCAGCCCGCCGAGATCGCCGACCTGCTGGAACGGGATCGTCTGGGCGCCGCCGGTGATCACGGTGGCGGGCTTCACCGGGTTGCCGTTGGCCGCGATGATCCGGCCCTCCACGAGGCTGGCCGACAGGTTGCCCGAGGGGGTGGCGCCGTTCTGACAGCCCAGGATCGTGTCGACCCGCACGATCACCTCCTCGCCGGCCTCGAGGTCGTCGAGCTGGGCGGTCAGGATCAGGTCGTCCGCGCCGTTGAACGGGGTCGTGCCCGAGGGCTCGAAGGTCTGGCTGACCAGCGTCGCGGTACTGCCGCCGTCGTCGATCATCCCCGAGTCGGTGCCGCCCGGGCCGTCCCCGCCGGGGACCGTGCCGTAGTTGGCCATCACCAGGTTGACCAGCACGTGGCCGACCCCTGGCTGGCCGCTGGAGTTGGCCGCGAATCGCAGGTCCATCTCCAGCGTCAGGTGGTTGGCCCCGATGGGGTCGTCGACCACCACCTGGGCCAGGTAGGTGACCACGTCTCCGCAGTAGAACTCGCCGCCCTGGAGCGACTCGACGACGTCGTCGTAGTCGCCGATCGTGCGGTCGTCGAAGGCGCCTCCGCCGATCCCGTGGTCGTAGGTGTAGGGCGCCGCGGCGACCCAGTCGATGGAGATGTCGCTGCTGGCGGTCGAGGTGTCGTCGTCCCCGGAGTCGTCGTCGGCGGCGGTGTCGTCGTCGCCGCTGTCGTCGTCCCCGGAGTCGTCGTCGGCCCCCGTGTCGTCGTCGGCGGTGTCGTCGTCGGCGGTGTCGTCGTCGGCGCTCGCGTCGTCGTCGCTCGCGTCGTCGTCGTCCGGCTTGGGGCAGCCGCTGATCCAGAGGGCCAGGCCGAGGCCGGCGAGCAGCAGGCCGAGGGGGCGTAGGTCGCGGATCATGGAACGCATCGGGTCCACCTCCAGTGCTCGAATTCCCGAAAAAGCATAACCGCGTAACCTCGCGAAACCCAGGGCAAAACTCGCCCGATCGGGCTCGAACGCGCCCTGGATCGTGGGGATTGCCCTCGTTGGAAGAGAGTCTCCCGGGTACAATAGTACTCCACCCGAGATCAACGTCCAAGGGGAAGGGGACCGCCCATGCACGGTCGCGTTCCACGGCACCTGCGTTACCTGATCGCGCTGCTCGCGCTGGCCAACCTGATCGCGGCGGGCCTGGCCTGCCAGAACGACAGCATCCACAAGCTGACCCCCAACATCGAGGTCACGCCCGACGAGATCGACTTCGGCTCGGTGACGGTGGGGATCTCCGAGGACCGCACGCTGACGATCACCAACGTCGGCGGGGCGACCCTGACCGTCGACTCGGTGGTGATGCGGGAGGGCGACCGCGGGTTCTCGGTCGAGGCATTCCAGGGCGAGATCGCGCCCGACATCGCCGAGCAGCTGACCGTGACGTTCACCCCGACGCAGCCCGGGGACGCCGAGGACGTGATCGTGGTCACCAGCGACGATCCGGACAGCCCCGAGGTCGAGGTCCCGGTCTACGCCCTCGACGCGGTCGGGGACGACGACATCGCCGACGACGACACCGTCGGGGACGACGACACCACCCCCGCCGACGACGACACCGTCGGCGACGACGACACCACCCCCGCCGACGACGACACCACCGGCGACGACGACACCACCGGCGACGACGACACCACCGGC